>CAJFMJ010000046.1 GCA_904391645.1 uncultured Neglectibacter sp. | reverse complement strand
GCAGATGTTCTCGCTGCGGGTGTTGCGCATCAGCCCCCAGCGGTTGATGTATTTCATGCGGGAAAGCATGGCGAAAAATGGATACATCCCGTTCCCCCCGTTCTCAAAACTGGTGTGGGCCGTTTTCGGCGCCTTTTTTATTATACATTATTTTAGCCCCACTTTGTGAGCAAAATGATATCTTTTTTCCCATCTTTTCTTCCCGCGCCTGAAAACGCCAAAAAAGGCTTTCACCCCCTTGTGATCTGTGGTATAATGCAACTAATCATTAGTATTCTATTCGCCGCGGGGGGCTGGCTGTGGGCAGCAGGCCTTTTCGCGGATTTTGGGCGTTTGCCCCATCTTTTTTCCAGGAGGTACGCTCTCTTATGGGACTTGCACATGAAGCGAAAAAGAAGAGCATTCGGGACAACTATTTCCTCAAGGCCTTTTTCCTGGGCCTGGGGCTTTCCTTTTTAGTCTTTCTCCCCTTTCTAGTGGTGGACGGCGGCCGGTTCCTCTTTTACGGGGACTTCAACGTACAGCAGGTCCCCTTCTACCGCCTGGCCCACGATGCAGTGCGCTCCGGCAATTTTGGGTGGAGCCACCTCACGGACCTGGGCGCAAACTTCATTGGCTCTTACAGCTTTTACCTGTTAGGCAGCCCCTTTTTCTGGCTGACCATCCCCTTCCCCTCGGAGTGGGTACAGTACCTGATGGGCCCGCTGCTGATCTTAAAGTTTGCCTGTGCCACCCTCACCGGCTACGTCTACATCCACCGCTACACCAAGAGCAAGGACACCGCCCTGATCGGCGCGGTGCTCTACGCCTTTTCCGGGTTCTCCATTTACAACATCTTCTTCAACCACTTCCACGAGGCCATTGTCTTCTTCCCCCTGCTGCTGGCAGCCCTGGATGAGTACATGGCAACCCGGCGGCGGGGCCTGTTTGCCCTGGCAGTGTGCGCCTGCTGCGTGGTCAACTACTACTTCTTTGTGGGTCAGGTCACCTTTACCCTGATCTACTTCTTCCTGCGGCTGCTCTGCAAAAGCTGGCGGATCAATCTGAAAGACTTCCTGCTGCTGGCCTTGGAAGCCGTACTGGGGCTGGGGCTTTCCTGCGTACTGCTGGTGCCCTCGGTGATGACGGTGCTACAAAACTACCGCACCTCCGAGTACATCAACGGCTGGAACGCGGTGCTCTACAACAACGTCCAGCGGTACCTGCACATCCTCACCTGCTTCTTCTTCCCACCGGACCTGCCTGCCCGGCCCAATTTCACCCCGGATTCCGGTTCCAAGTGGGCCTCTTTGGGGGCCTGGCTGCCCCTGTTCGGCATGACCGGCGTCATCGGCTGGCTGCAAATGCACCGGAAGCACTGGCTGAAAAAGATGCTGTGGATCTCCTTCCTCATGGCGCTGGTGCCCTTCCTGAACGCCTCGTTCCAGATGATGAACAGCGCTTACTACGCCCGCTGGTACTATATGCTCACCCTGATGATGGCCCTTGCCACGGTGCTGGCCCTGGAAAACGACCGGATCAACTGGAAACGCTCCATCACCTGGTGCCTGGTGATCACCACAGCCATCGCCCTGGTGATCGGGTTCATGCCCACTTTCGAAACGGTGGACGGCACCGAAACCGTATCCTACGGCCTGGAGGACTACCCCACCCGCTTCTGGAGCTATGTGGCCATTGCCCTGGTTTCCCTGGCGGCAGTGGTGTACCTGTTCTGTTTCTGCCGGAAGCACAAGAAACTCTTTTACCGCTCCACCCTGGTGGCCCTTTCCCTCATTTCGGTGTTCTATTCCATCTTTTTCATCGCCCTGGGCAAGACCCAGTCGGAGTACACCTGGGACCACCTGATCCCCTACTCCTTAAACGGCGGCAAAGATGTGGACCTGCCCGACCTGCAGGAATCCCGCTCGGACTTCTATGAGTCTTTGGACAACGCCGGTATGTTCTGGGAGATCCCCACCATCCAGGCTTTCCACAGTGTGGTACCCGGTTCCATCATGGAGTTCTACGACTCCATCGGCGTGCCTCGGGACGTGGGTTCCCGTGCCACGGTAGACCACTATGCTATCCGTGGGCTTTTGAGCGTCCACTGGCTGTTTGACGACGACCATGACGACAGCTACTTTGCCGGGAAGGATATGTCCGACCCAGCCATGCCCGGCTTTGCCTACTATGGCAACGCCAACGGCTATGACATTTGGGAAAACCAGTACTACATCCCCATGGGCTTTTCCTACGATTACTATATCACCCGCAGCGAGTACAATGCTTTGAGCGAGGGCAGCGAAAACGCCATTGGTGACCGGGAGCTAGCCCTGCTCCGCGCCCTGGTGGTGGAAGACGACCGCGCCCAATATTACGACGGCATCCTCCAGCACCTGCCGGAAGACCAGCGGGTCTTTAACGAGGAAAACTATTTGCAAGACTGCCTGGATCGGGCAGAGCGCTGCTGTTCCTCCTTTGAATACACCAACACAGGCTTCAGCGCCCAGATCGATTCCGACAGGAAACAGGTGATCTTCTTCAGCGTCCCCTACGAAGCCGGTTGGAGAGCCCAAGTCAACGGCGAGCCTGTGGCTATCGAGCGGGTGAATGTGGGCTTTATGGCGGTCACTGTCCCAGAAGGGGAAGGGGTCACCATTGAGTTCACCTACCACACCCCCGGCCTTACCCTGGGCTTTGGGATTACCCTGGTTTCCCTGGCACTGCTGGTTGCCTACCTGATGCTGATGCACCGCCTGCCCCAAAAGGCATCTCCCCATCGGGGGCCCAGCCTGTTGCGGGTGGGGAAATTCTCTCAGTATGCCAAATCCCGCCACACCTCGTTCCGGCGCCCCGGGGCGTTGACGCTCCATGTCACCCGGGAAGCCGCGGTACCTTCTGAGGAGGATTCCCCTCCCACAGAGGAAACACCCCAGCAATCTTCCCAGTCTGAGTCTGAAAAAGGAGAATGATGATGGAACCCACTGTATATTTTGTGATCCCCTGTTACAACGAGGAGGCCGTGCTCCCAGAAACCTGCCGCCGTTTGACGGAAAAGCTCTCTGCCATGGAGCAGGCCGGCCTCATCGGCAAAACCAGCCGCATCCTGTTTGTGGACGACGGCAGCAAAGACAAAACCTGGGAGCTGATCTCCCTGTTTAACAGGGAAAACCCCTGGGTGGAAGGGGTCAAGCTGGCCCACAACCGGGGCCATCAAAACGCCCTGTTGTGCGGCCTGATGAGCGCCATGCCCCGATGCGACGCCGCCATCTCCATGGACGCCGACCTCCAGGATGACATCGACGCCCTGGACCAGTTTGTACAGAAGTTCCGGGAAGGCTGCGACGTGGTGTACGGCGTGCGGAACAAGCGGGACACCGACACCTGGTTCAAGCGCACCACTGCCGAAGGCTTTTATAAAGTGATGAAGCTCCTGGGGGTGGATGTGGTGTTCAACCACGCCGACTACCGCCTGATGAGCAAGCGGGCCCTGGAAGGCCTGTCGGAGTACCGGGAAGTCAACCTGTTTTTGCGGGGCATTGTGCCGCTGATCGGCTACCGCAGCGACTATGTCTACTATGACCGCCACGAGCGTTTTGCCGGGGAGAGCAAATACCCCTTAAAGAAGATGATCTCCTTTGCCCTGGACGGCATCACCAGTTTCAGCGTCAAGCCTTTGAAGCTGATCTCCAACTTGGGCATCCTGATCTCCATCCTCAGCATTTTCGGCCTGCTTTACGCCTTGATCTCCTACTTCTTCGGTGTGACCGTTTCCGGCTGGACCGCCATTGTGTGCTCCATCTGGCTGCTGGGCGGGCTGCAAATGCTGTGCCTGGGCGTGGTCGGCGGTTACATCGGGAAAATTTACAGCGAAGTCAAAGCCCGCCCCCGCTTCCGGGTGGAACAGTACCTGGAAAACGGCGAGAAACCCAAAGAGTGACCCGCCGGGCCGCAATGGCCTTTGACCGGCGCCAGGATCCACGAAGAGGAAGTTCTTTGCTTACTTTCTTTCAAGAGTAACCCACGTCCCCTAACCTGTATCCCTGTTGCCGGGCCGCAATGGCCCCTGACCGGCGTCAGGATCCGCGAAGAGAAAGTTCTTTGCTTACTTTCTTTCAAGAGTGACCCACGCTCCATGACCTGTAACCCTGTTGCCGGGCCGCAATGGCCCCTGACCGGCGCCAGGATCCGCGAAGGGAAAGTTCTTTGCTTACTTTCTTTCAAGAAAGTAAGAGAAAGGCCCAGCCCCCAATAGAGGGCTGGGCCTTTTGTTTGCTTTTTAGAAGACTTACAGCTGAAGCAGGGGCACCGTCTTGCGGCACTCCTCAATGGCCTCTGTGGTGGGCAGGGCCGGAATGGCGCCAGTCTTGGTGGCACAGGTAGAACCTGCCGCGTTGGCGAAATCCAGGAAATCTGCCAGCTCCTCTTGGGAAAGCTGGGCGGGACGCTTGCCAGACAGCACGATCTTCGCCAGCAGCGCGCCAAAGAAGCTGTCACCGGAACCGGTGGTGTCCTTCACAGGGGTGTCGTAGGTGTTCTTTTGCAGGGTGTTGCCAGGGGTGAAGGCTCGGCAGCCCTTGGGGCCCATGGTCACCACCACCAGGGAAACACCTTGCTCCAGAAGTGCCCAGGCGCCTTCTTCCACTTTCTCTTTCCCGGTGAGCAGTTCCAGCTCTTCATCGGACACCTTCATGATGTCAGCCTTGGGGATCAGGCTCTTCATGGCTGCAATGCCTTCCTCTTCCCGGCCCTTCCACAGCGGAGGACGCCAGTTGGGGTCGTAGGCCGTGATCTTGCCTTGGGCACGGGCATAGTCCACCAAACGGGGCACAGCAGTGCGGGAGGGCTCCGCCGTCATCAGCAGGGAACCAAAGCACAGCAGCTTGCACTGATCCAGAATGGACAAATCCGTATCCTCAAAGGACAGCCGGGTGTCGGCGCCAGGATTGCGGTAGAAGCTGAAATCCCGGTCGCCCTCAGGGCTGAGCTGCACAAACGCCAAGCTGGTGGCGTAGTCCGGGTCTTGGGAAAGGCCGCGGATATCGATGTCGCAGTTCTTCAGGGTGTCCACCAGGAAATCCCCAAACATATCTTTGCCTACCCGGCCCAAAAAGCCAGCGCTGACCCCAGCTCGGTAGGCCTGCACCGCCACATTGGCAGGGGCGCCGCCGGGATTGCGGGCAAACAGCAGCCGCCCGTCTTCCGTGGTCCCCACCGGGGTGAAATCAATCAAAAGCTCGCCCATGGATACAATATCAGCCATGTCCGAAACCGCCTTTCCAAAAATTAGTTACTTTTCATTTATGATACCTGTTTTCGGGCTTTTTGTAAATGGGGAATTTCACTTTCCCCAGAAAAAAGTTGCCAAACAACAGACGGCCTCCCGGGGGAAGCCGTCTGTTTTGGATTTACTTTTTCGCAGTTTTGCCGGTGGTCTTCCCCGTGGTTTCCGCCTTGGTCAGGGTCTTGGGAGTTTCCTCCTGCTTTTTCAAGGTCTTGGGGGCCTCTTCCTGCTTCTTCAGGGCCTTGGGGGCCTCTTCCTGCTTCTTCAGGGCCTTGGGGGCTTCCTCCTGCTTTTTCATGGCCTTTTCCGGCTCAGCCTTGATAGCTTTCTCCACCGGTTCTGCCTTGGCTGCTTTGGCAGCGGCACGCTTTGCAGGGGCTTTCACCTGCTCGGCAGGCTTTTCCTCGGCCTTCTTCTCAGCCTTCTTGGCGGCGGGCTTGCGCACGGTCTTGGTGGCAGCCTTCGGGGCGGTGGAAACAAACTTCCACTGCTGGCCTTCGCCCTCTACGTCTTCCCAGATCTGGGCAGGGGCGCCGTCTTCGTTGCTCATGTCCACAATGTCCAACGCTTTGCCGGACATGACATTGAGGATCTTCTTATAGGTGGAAGATACATTCACCAGCTTCCACAGCTGGCTTTCCCCGTCCACGTCTTCCCAGGTCTGCACCCAGGTGCCATTGGCGGTGCCGTTTGCCATCACGTCCAGCACTTTGCCGCAAGCCTTGTTGAAAAGCTTGACGCCGCCTTCCGTTTCCACGGAGGTCCAAACCTGGGCGTCGGTCTTGGCAGGCTCGGCCTGCTCCACCACCAGGCCATTCTCCAGGCCTGTGGCCTGCAGGGCCTTGCCGCTTCTGCGGTTGACGATCATAAATTCCGCTGTTTTTTTGCCAGCCATCTGTGAAACTTCCTTTCTATATGCCTCTTGCTTTTTATACAGGATCCACTTTTCTAGAACTCGTCTGCATTATATTCTTTTTCGCTCTTTCTGTCAAATCCCCACGCGCCGCAGAAAACCTGGTTTTTTCCCGATTTACAGCGGTTTTCCTTGTGCTTTTTGGCAATAATAGGGCACTCCTTCCGGGAGGGCGGGCCGCGAAATTGTGGAAAAGTGGAAATTTTCTAGAAACTTTCCCCCGTCCCGCTTGGAATCAACCTTCCCTTGGTGTATACTTATCGTAAAATCATTTGCCTGTTAGGAGGGGAGCCTATTGCCTCGCAGCCGCAACCGCGACACTCGCCGTCCTGTCCAGCCTGTACGGCGCCAGGCGGCGGAACGCTTCCATCCCGATCCCCAGGTTGGCCTTTCCCAAGAACAGGTCCGGCAGCGGGTCCGTCAGGGCCTGCACAACGGCACCGGCGGGATCAAGACCAAAACCGAGGGGCAGATCATCCGGGAAAATGTGTTCACCTTTTTCAATATTTTAAACTTCGCTCTGGCCCTGGCGGTGATCCTGGTGGGCTCTTTCCGCAGCACCGTGTTTATGGGCGTCATCCTGGCCAACATCTTCATTGGCTCCTTCCAGAGCATCCGGGCCAAGCGCACCTTGGACAAGCTTTCCATTGTTTCCGCGCCCAAAGCCGTGGTGCTTCGGGAGGGACGGCAGCTGGAAATTCCCGTGGAACAGGTGGTCCTGGACGACATCCTGGTGCTGTCTGCCGGGAACCAGATCAGCTCCGACGCCCTGGTGGTGGCCGGGGAATGTGAAGTCAACGAGTCGCTGATCACCGGCGAGTCCGACCCCATTTTAAAGCATCCCGGGGACAGCCTGCTCTCGGGCAGCTTTGTGGTCAGCGGCAATGTCCACGCCCAGGTGGAGCACGTGGGTGCGGAAAACTACGCCCAAAAGATCGCCGGCGACGCCAAGTACATGAAAAAACGCAACTCCGAAATCATGGACTCCATCGACCGGATCGTGAAGGTGGTGGGCTTTGGGGTGTTGCCCATCGGCGCCCTGCTGTTCTGGAAGCAATTCTTCCTGCTGGGGGACGACTTGCAGACCTCCGTGGTCAGCACCACCGCCGCAATGGTGGGCATGATCCCCGAGGGGCTGGTGCTGCTGGTGAGCGTGTGCTTTGCCGTCAGCGTGGTGAAGCTGTCCGCCCGGAAGACCCTGGTGCGCGACCTTTACTGTGTGGAAACTCTGGCCCGGGTGGACACCCTGTGCCTGGACAAGACCGGCACCATCACCGAGGGCACCATGCAGGTGGACGAGCTGGTGCCCTTCCCCGGGGTGACCGAGGAGGACATGGCAGCCCCCCTTTCCGGGCTGATCACCAACTTAAACGACTCCAACCCCACCTTCCAAGCCATCCAGGAGCGCTTTCCCCAGCCAAGCCCCTGGCGTGCCTCCACCCTGGTGCCCTTCTCCTCCGCCCGGAAGTGGAGCGGCGCTTTTTTCCCGGGGCGGGGCGCCTATATCATGGGCGCCGGGGAGTTTATCTTAAAAGATGGCTTCGACGCCATCCGGGAGCAGGTGGAAGGCTATTCCCAGCAGGGGCAGCGGGTGCTGCTGCTGGTCCACAGCGACCAGGACTTTGACGGCCAAGAGCTTCCGGAAAACCTGGAGCTTTTGGGGCTGATCCTCATCAGCGACAAAATCCGCCGGGAGGCCCCCCGGACCCTGCGGTACTTTGCAGACCAAGGGGTGGACTTGAAGGTGATCTCCGGCGACAACGCGGTGACGGTGGCCAACATCGCCCGGAAGGCGGGGCTGCAAAACGCGGACAAATATGTGGACGCCACCACTTTGGAAACGGAGGAGGACATCCGCCGGGCCGTTCAGGAGTACGCGGTGTTCGGCCGGGTGACCCCCCAGCAGAAGCTGGCCTTTGTAAAGGCGCTGAAAGCCCAGGGCCACACCGTTGCCATGACCGGCGACGGCGTCAACGACGTACTGGCCCTGAAAGAGGCGGACTGCTCCATTGCCATGGCCTCCGGCAGCGACGCGGCCCGGACGGTTTCCAGCCTGGTGCTGTTGGACTCCAACTTCGCCTCCATGCCCATTGTGGTGCAGGAGGGCCGGCGGTCCATCAACAACCTGCAGCGGTCCAGCACCCTGTTCCTGGCTAAAACGATGTACGCCGCCATGATCGCCGTGCTGTTCATCTTCATCAACTACACCTATCCTTTCCAGCCGGTGCAGCAGACGCTGATCTCCACCTTGACCATCGGCACACCCTCCTTCATCCTGGCCCTGGAACCCAACAAGGACCGCCTGAAAGGCACCTTTATTTTAAACGTCATCCGGCAAAGCCTCCCCGCGTCCCTGACCATGACGGCCAACATTGTGCTGCTGTGCGCCCTCAGCGGGCCCCTGGGGCTTTCCAGCGCGGATATGTCCACCCTGGCGGTGGTGCTTACCTGCCTGACGGGCTTTATCATGCTCTTCAAGGTGAGCACTCCCTTCAACGGCCTGCGGGGCGCGTTGTTCGGGGTGCTGCTGGCAGGCTTCCTGGCAGCGCTGTTGTTCCTCAGCGACTTCTTCGCCCTCACCACCATGACGCTGCCCATGCTCATGGCCCTGGCACCCATGCTGTTGTTTGCCATTGTGATGATGCTGGCGCTGGTCCACCTGGTGGATCACGTCATCACCCGCTCGGAAAACTCCCACCCCAAAAAGAGGAAAGCAAGCCGCAAGGCGGCTGCCAACCGTCACAGCGTGCGGTAAAGGGAAGCTTTCACAAAGCCATAAAAAACAAGGACCTGCTGCAACATGGCAACAGGTCCTTTCTCTTTATTCTTTTACAGGTATTGTCGGGAGCCGGTTACAGCACGCAGTACTGCTCCATATAGCCTTCCATGGCCTTCAGCAGTTCGGGGTCGGTGCCGTGGCTCTTTAAGTACTCGTGGATATCCACCACCGTGACGATGGGATGGACTTTCACGCCAAACTCCTCTTCCACTTCCATAATGGCGGTCTTGCCGGGGGTGTGACCCACCTCACAGCGGTCCACGCTGATGAACATATGGGGCACTTCCACATTGGCACAGGCCTTCAAAATGGGCATGGTTTCCCGCACGGCAGTGCCGGCGGTGATCACGTCTTCAATGATGATGATGCGGTCGCCATCTTTGGGGGCATAGCCCACGGTGCCGCCGCCCTCGCCGTGGTCCTTCACCTCTTTGCGGTTGAAGAAATAGGGCCGGTCGATGCCGTGGTCGTTATACAGGGCGATGGAGCAGGCCGTGGCAAGGGGGATCCCTTTATAAGCGGGGCCGAACATGGCCTCAAACTGGTCGCCCACGGTTTCCTTCACAAGCCCGGCATAGTAGCTGCCCAGACGGGAAAGCTGGGCGCCGGTCTTATAGTTGCCGGTGTTGACGAAATACTGGGTGTTGCGGCCGCTCTTGGTGACGAAATGGCCGAAGCGCAGCACCTGGGCGGAAAGCATGAACTCGATAAATTCCTTTTTCTTTTCCGTTAGCATTTGAAAGACTTCTCCCCTTTGTTTACTCCTCGTCGTCTTCTGGATGTTTGTACAGGTTAAACCGGAACAGCTTGGATTCATCGGACTCTTTCTCACACATGACAAAGGCCTCTGCAATCTTGCCTCCCTCGATCAAAGCGGTCAGACCCACCAGCTGGCACAGTTTGCTTTTCAAGTTCAGCCGGTCGCCATCCCGCGTCATGAGATAGACCTCGCCCTCGCAGCTGTCCAGCACTTTCAAAAAGGCGGGCACATCGATATCGTGCAGTTCGACCATCTTAGGTGACATAGTGATTCCTCCTTTCCTTTGTTCCATTGCCATCTTATCACAGTTCCCAAAAATATGCAAGCAGGGCTGTCCTGGCAAAAGCTCTGCAACGCCCGCCCTCTTGCCGCTTTTCCCTTCGGCTTTTCACTCTTCCCTTGAATGTCCCCGCTGTTTTTGTTACAATGGGGTGAGAAACTGAAAAGGGGTGCTTTTTATGGAATATAGCAAGCTGAAAAGCGGCACGGACATCCGCGGCGTTGCAGTGGATGGCGTTCCCGGGGAACCGGTGAACCTCACCGACGAAGTGATCGAAACCATCGCGGCAGCATTTTTGGTGTGGGTGGAGCGACACCTGCAAAAGAAACCCTCTGGCCTGAAGGTCGCCTTGGGCCACGATTCCCGCATCAGCGCGGACCGGATCAGCGACGCCTTGAAGCGGGTGTTTTGTAAATACGGTGTGCAGACCTTGGACTGCGGCTTGGCTTCCACGCCCTCCATGTTCTGGGCCACCCTGGACCTGCCCTGCGACTGCTCTGTCCAGATCACTGCCAGCCACCACCCCTATCACCGCAACGGGCTGAAGTTCTTCACCCCTGCCGGCGGCCTGGATGCCCCCGACATCACGGAGATTTTGGAGCTGGCCCAGCAGGGCGCCTGCCCCGCCCAAGAGGCACCCGGCGTGGTGCTGCCCTGCGGCTACATGAAAGCCTATGCCCAGCGTCTGCGCACCACCATCCAGGAAGGGGTGGGCGCCGCCGACTATGAGCATCCCCTGAAAGGCTTCCACATTGTGGTGGACGCTGGCAACGGTGCCGGCGGCTTTTACGCCACCGATGTATTGGAGCCTCTGGGTGCAGACGTTTCCGGCAGCCAGTTTCTGGAGCCGGACGGGATGTTCCCCAACCACGTGCCCAACCCGGAAAACGGCGAGGCCATGGACTCCATCTGCCAGGCGGTGAAGGCCGCCCACGCCGACTTGGGCGTGATCTTTGACACCGACGTGGACCGGGGTGCCGCGGTGGACAGCCTGGGGGAGGAGATCAGCCGGAACCGCCTGGTGGCCCTGGCCTCGGCCATTGCCCTGGAGGGCAACGAAGGCGGCACCGTTGTCACCGACTCCATCACCTCCGACGGGCTGAAGGAGTATTTGGAAACCACCCTGGGAGGCAAGCATCACCGGTTCAAGCGGGGCTATAAGAACGTCATCAACGAGGCGGTGCGCCTGAACCAAGAGGGGGTCAACTGCCCCTTGGCCATTGAAACCAGCGGCCACGCAGCCATGCGGGAAAACCACTTTCTGGACGACGGCGCCTACCTGGTGACCAAGATCCTGATCAAAATGGCCTCCCTGCGGAAAGAGGGCAAGGGCTTAAACGACCTGCTGGCCCCCTTGCGGGAGCCGGTGGAGGCTGCGGAAGTGCGGCTGCCCATCACGGAAGAGGATTTCCGCGCCCGGGGACAGGCCCTGATCACCGCCCTGGAAACCTACGCCCAGGAGCAAAACTGGGCCATTGCCCCCGACAACCGGGAGGGCATCCGGGTGTCTTTCCCCAAGGGGGAGGGCGAAGGCTGGTTCCTGCTGCGGCTGTCCGTCCACGACCCCATTCTGCCGGTGAACTTTGAAAGCGACGCTCCCGGCGGGAACAAGCTCATTGCCCAAAAGCTGCTGGCCTTTTTGGAAGGCCACAAAGAGGGCATTAACATCACTCCTCTGGAACAATTCGTATAAGCGGCCCATCAAAAAAAGGGGCTGTTGCGTTTCGCAACTGCACCTGTAAAATGAAAGTAGACACTCACAAAAGTGTGGGTGTCTGCTTTTTTATGGTAAGATAGAGAAAAGGAGGAAGAGGAAATGGGAAAG
>CAJFMJ010000045.1 GCA_904391645.1 uncultured Neglectibacter sp. | reverse complement strand
GTAAAATAAAGGAGGTGTTATAGCGAAAAATCTGTTAAACAAACTGTGACCCTTTAAAAACAGAAATATGGATAAAAGGAGGCAAGCACCCGCGCCATACAGATTGAGGAAGAGGGCGCGGCGTGGCGAAAAACATGAAGTACGATTTTACCAGCATCATTGACCGGCACGGAAAAGACGCAGTGGCTGTGGATCTGCGCCCGGGCGGCTTTGGCCCGCAACCTCCCAAGGAAGGGTTTGACATCATCCCCATGTGGGTGGCAGACATGAACTTCCCCACGGTGCCCACCATCACCCAGGCCATCCAAAAGCGGATCGAGCACCCCTTCTTTGGCTATTTCTCCACCAGCGACGAGTATTTCAACGCCATCATCAACTGGCAGGAAAAGCGCAACGGCGTCACTGGCCTGACCAAAGAGTGCATCGGCTATGAAAACGGCGTGCTGGGCGGCGTGATCAGCGCCCTGAACGTGCTGTGCTCCAAGGGCGACAACGTGCTGCTCCACTCCCCCACCTATGTGGGCTTCACCGGCTGCCTGACCAACAACGGCTACCATATCATCCACAGCCCCCTGGTCCAGGACGAGAACGGCATTTACCGCATGGACTTTGAGGACATGGACAAGAAGATCAAGGAGAACAAGATCCACACCGCCGTGTTCTGTTCCCCCCACAACCCCTGCGGCCGCGTGTGGGAGCGCTGGGAGCTGGAGAAGGCCATGGAAGTCTACAAGGCCAACGACGTCATGGTCATCTGCGACGAGATCTGGTCCGATCTGATTTTGGACGGCAACAAGCACATCCCCATGCAGACCATCTCCGAGGACGCCAAGATGCGCACTGTTGCCCTGTATGCCCCCTCCAAGACCTTCAACCTGGCCGGCCTCATCGGCAGTTACCATATCATCTACAACAAGGCCCTGCGGGAGCGCATCGAGAAGGAGTCCTCCCTGTCCCATTACAACTCCATGAATGTGCTCTCCATGCACGCCCTGATCGGCGCCTACACCCAGGAGGGCAGCGACTGGGTAGACGAGCTGCGGGAAGTCCTCACCGGCAACGTGAACTTTGCCTGCAATTTCATCGCCGAGAACTTCCCCGGGGTGAAAGTGATGAAACCCCAGGGTACTTATATGCTGTTCTTGGATTGCACCCAGTGGTGCGAGGAGCACGGCAAGACCATTGACGAGCTGCAGAAAGCCGGCTGGGACGTGGGCGTTGCCTGGCAGGACGGCCGCGGCTTCCACGGTCCCTGCCACATCCGCATGAACCTGGCACTGCCTCTCTCCCGCGTGGAAGAGGCTTTCGACCGGCTGAAGAAGTACGTCTTCATTTGATGAAACTGCCTGACAAAAAAATCCCCTTGGCTTCTGCCAAGGGGATTTTTGCTTGTTTATGAGGCTTTTACACCCGGCTGGTGAGGAACTCTACCACAGCCATTTTTACTTCGGGGTCTTCCCCGAAGGGGCCATTGTTGTTGCACAACAGCAGGGACTTTACGCCCTTCTCCGTGTAGGCCTTGAACATCCGCACACTCTGGCCCATGGGCACCTGGACGCCGTAGTCGAAGATGCCGTGGACCAGGCAGAGGGGCGCACTGTGCTCCGTCACGTGGGAGATGGGGCTGGCCTCCCAGGCAGTGCGGATCAGCTCCTGATACTGGGGATCCTGGTCCCACAGATGGGCTTTCACGTCCGCCATGCCCCGGCCCAGGCCCACATGGCCCAGCATACTGCCCAAGGGGGCGAAGGGGCCGTCAGACTGGTTCACCTTATTGGGCTGGGCAGGCCACACCCAGGCGGAGTCCTCCCCAAAGTGGAAGAAATCCGTGAAGGAGAAGTAGGCCGCCGCCGCTTTCACCGAGCAGTCCTGCTCCAGGCAGCCACCAATGGCACCCTCCTCAGCCGGGTCGCCGTTGCAGGCGGCCAGCATGGCGGTGAGGTGGCCGCCCATGGAGCCGCCAATCAGTCCAAACCGCTGGGGATCCAGGCCCAGCTCTTGGCTGTGGGCTTTCAGGTACCGGATGCAGGCCCGGCTGTCGTCCCCGGAAGTGGGCCAGCGGTTGGGCGGGCACAGCCGGTAATCGATGGAGGCCACTGCATAGCCCCGCTCCAGGAAGGCGTCCACATCCGCCTCAAACTGGTGGTGGTTCCCGCCAAAGCCGTGGATGTTCACCAGGCAGGGCAGGTTTTTCCGCTCCCCTTGGGGATAGAGCAGGTCCACAAACAGGTCAAAGGTGTTGCGCAGCTGGATGTTGGGCTCGCCTTTGGCGCCCTTGCCCACTGGCACCGTGGCCACATAGAGGTTCTTCACGTCGGCATCCCGCAGGCGGAACACAGGGAAAAGGGGGATCTCCCCGCTCTGGTCACCGAAGGCATAGCGGTCCGGCAGGGAGGCTTTCCCGGTAAAGGCAAAGGGACCGTTTTCCACCGTGGCGGTGGCTTCCAAGCCGTTGGTTTCCACCCGGACGGTGAAGTCCTGGGTCTGGTAAACCATGACCCCATCCCCCTGGGGATACGCCTGGACACAGGGGTACTGGGCAAAGCGGCCGTCCTGCTCCATATACACCGCCCGGCGGAACACGTAGAGGTTCTTCCCTTCCCCGGCAAACACCGTGGCGGTGGGTTTGATCACCGGCAAAGTCAGGGCGGAAAGGCAACCCTCCCCAGTCCAGACCTGGATGGTGGGCATCTCTTCCGGGAAGCCCTCGGGCTGCTGGAACCCGGAACCGCCGCAGGAAATGCTCAAGCGTAGCCGGCTGCCGGCGGGAACCACCCAGGAGGTGGCCTCCAGGTGGAAGGAGAGCTTCATAGGCTCGGTGGCGGAAAGCTCCACTTTGTCCTCCCGATAGCCCCGATGGTAGGGCAGGCCCAGGGAGTCGTAGATGGCGTTGCGGTGGGTCTTGGCGTGGGAGCCTCGGATCATGCCCTCAGTGATGAAGTGGCTCTCCCCTTCTGGGGTAACCCACTCCAGGGCGGCGATAAAGTTGCCGTCGGTGTGGGTGGAGGTGACCCACAGATCCAGAATGGGCACGCCGGTGATCTCCAGGTCTTTGGGCAAGGGCGCAGAGGTGAAGGCCAGGGATTTGTCATCTTCCGGGGTCATGTCCCGGGTGATGTGGCGGTTCATGCGGCCCATCTTCTCATACAGCTGGATGTCCTCCCGGACGGTGTAGGACAGGCTGCCCTTCTCTGTGGGTATCTCTTCCAGCGTGTTCTCAGGACTTAAGTACAGCTTGGGGAAGGTGGTGCCTTCCACGGGGAAATCGGCAGAGCGGTGCCACTCTTTTCCTGGGGTATCCCCCATAGTGTAATAGGTGATGGGCGGCTCCGACAGGCTGCCGGTGTCCTCGCCTTTGAGCAGCTGGTCGTAGAACCGCAAATGCTCCCCAGCCCAATCGTAGTGGGCGTTGGGGAAGTCGGAGAGGTCCCGGTAGATACAGCAGTGGGCCCAGGGACCCAGCAGAAGCTTGCCGCCCCAACTCTTCCAAGTGAGGATCTTGTTGGTGCAGCCGGGGTCAAACCAGGAGCCGATGCTCCACACGGGGATGCGGCCAAAGCGGACGTCATCCATCCGCTCCCAGGCGGGGATGTCCAGGTTGGGACGGTACCCCAGGTAGGGGTGGACGTCGTCCCGGTACATATTGGGCAGGTGCTGCCCCAAGAAGGGCAGGTTCCGCTGGTGAGCCATCTGTGCCTGATGGGCCAGGGGGTAATCCGGGGCGGGGTCTTCGTCCACCGGGTCCCCTAAGGGGGCCAGGGGAGCGCCGTCAGGCCGGGTGGGGTCCTGGCTGTTCCCCGGGGAAGCCAGCACACTGCCCGGTACAAAGGGCAGGGCGCTGACGCCGTTGGGGAAATCCTGGTCGTAGAAATCCATGCTGCAATCGCAGGGGGCCGAGGCGTACAGATGCTCCGGCTGCTCCAGCAGGGTGATCTCCTGGATCATGCCGTGGTTGGAGCCGCCGTAGGTGCCCACCTTGCCGGTGCACCAGTCCTCCTGGGCCAGTGCGTTGATGACGCACTCCATATCTTTGCCGTCCCGAGGGCCGAAGAAGCCATCGTACACCCCGAAGGATGCCCCCACGCCCCGGACTTCCACAAAAGCCACCGCATACCCTGCCTCCAGGAAACGGAGCACTGCCTCTTCGTCCCCTTCAAACATCCGCCGCCGGGGGGAATTGCCCGCCTTCAGCAACAGGGGGACTTTCCCCTGGACATCCGGGCGATACAGGTCTACCGCCAGCCTGGTTCCATCACAGCCCGGCAGATACCGGGAAGTTCGTGTGTAGTTCATGGTCGTATTCTCCTTCCTATGTTGCAGCCAGCCTCCAAGAGCCCGGCTGTCCACTTCTCTTTTTTGCGCAGTCAAACCACCGGTTTTCCGCAGGCCCGGACAATCTGCCGCAAAGCCTCCATGTGCTCCTCTGTGGGCACCTGGCCGGGGAAGGGCTCCTCCCCCAGCTGCTGCCGTTTGCCCTCCCCTAAGTTATGGTAGGGCAGCAGCTCCACCCGGCTGCATCCCGGGGTGGCCGACGCCAGGGCAGAAAGCCCCTCCATATTCTCCGTGGAGTCGTTCCAGCCAGGGATCACCGGCACCCGCAGCCAAATCTCTTTCTCGGGAAATTCCTGGGAAAGCCGCCCCAGGTTCTCCAAAATCAACTGGTTGGACTGACCCGTGCAGCGCTTATGGCCTTCCGGGAGGGTGTGTTTGCAGTCATAGAGGAACAAATCGCAGAAGGGCGCCAGGGACCCCAGGGCCTCCCAGGAGCCAAACCCGCTGGTTTCCACTGCGGTATGCAGGCCCCGCCCCTTGGCAAGGCGCAGCAGCGCCAGGGCAAACTCCGGCTGGGAGAGCACCTCTCCCCCGGTGAGGGTCATGCCCCCGTCGTCGCCATAGAACAGGCAATCTTCCATCACCTCTTGAAGGACCTCCCCCGCTGTAGCCACCCTGCCGGAAAGCTCCCTGGCTTTGTGGGGGCAGGCCGCCACACAGGCGCCGCAACCGGTGCACTGGACGCTGTCGGTGCGGATGGCACCTTCCTCCCGGGTGATGGCCCCCGTGGGGCAGGCAGCTTCACAGGCGCCGCAGCCGGTGCACTTTTCCCAGTTCCACAAAATCTGCGGGCGCTTCTGCTGGGACTCCGGGTTGGCACACCAGCGGCACCGAAGCGGGCATCCCTTTAAAAACACGTTGGTGCGGATCCCCGGCCCATCGTGCAGACAAAAATGCTGTAAATTAAAAATGACCCCTGTCACAGACTCAAGTGCTTCCATTATGTTCCCCCCGGTCGTCATCCACCCGCTGCTTGAACACCTTTTCGGCGTACTCCAGCAGCTGGCAGGAAAGCAGCAGCCGCTGGCACAGCAGGCCGTCGGAAAAGTCGAAGCAGACCATTTCCGAGATCTTTTTCAGTTTGTTCATCACCGTATTCCGGTGCATATACAGCGCTGCCGCTGTACGCTGGATATTGCCCCCAAACACCAGGTAGTGGTACAGCACCTGACGCAGGTTAGTGCCGTGGCGGGTGTCGTACCGGGCAAGGTGGATCAGCGCCGGATGGGCCAAATAGCAGATATCCATGTGGCCGTTGCGCCGGACGTATTCCTGCACACAGTAGTCCAGGACGATCATCACCTGGTACTGGTCCAGAAGGCAGAGGGTGTCCTCCCGTTCCAGTCGCTCCCGCAGCCGGAGCATATGGCGCATCATCTGGCAAATGGTGCGCAGCATACTGCAATCCCGGGTGGCGTTGCCAATGCCCGCCACGCACCCCAGTTTTTCCAACTTTTCCTCCATCCCCTCTGGAAGAGGGAAGTGGAACAGCTGCTCCTTGTGCTGGCGCACCACGGCGATCTCCCCTTCCCCGGCAATGACCAGGTCATCCGGAAACCAACGTGCCGCCCACTCTTCCAGCTGGGGCGGCAGGGCCATGTGGTTTTTCTGCTGAAGCAACAGCAGCTGCACATAGGTGTTTTCCTCTTTGCCGAACAACCTCTGGCGGATCTCCCCGGAGGACACCAGCTGCCGGGAAATCACCTGCTTCCAAACATGGGCGGGGTCCAGCTGAGGGGCTTCCAACAGGCTGCTGATACGGTTGTACAGCGCCGCAATGGAAAGCCTGGACAGCATGACACACCCCGGGAGCCTGTCACGGGGCAGCTCATACAGTTGGCCGGTCGTGGTTTCCGCCAGCAGCAGGATGCTCCCCTGGTCCGCCTGCCATGTGGAGGCAAGCTCCCTTGCCTGGGGCAGGCTGCCCAAATACAGCACCTCCCTTTCCAAAGACTGCTGGCAATCCAACAGCTGCACCTTGCGGAACGAAGTGCACTCTTGGCCCCCTTGGTAAAAGCTGGCGGCGCTGCCCAATGCCTCTTTAATCACCCGAATATCCATCCATGTCCCTCCTGGCATTTCCATAATCATCTTACTAAAAAGTATTTCACAATTCCAGCCAGATTGCAAGAGTTATACACCCAGCCCAATTTTGCCCCTTTGTTTTGTGCCTGGCTGCCAAATCTTGCCCATCCCCTTGCCAGAAGGGGCGCTTTGTGGTTTGATGGAGGCAAAGAATTCCCGGGAAAGGATGGTATTCTCCCATGACCGAACGTGTAAAGCGCATGAAAGAAAGCCTGCGCGTCAACAAATACCCCCTGTGCGTGGAACAGTTCCGCCTGGCGGTGCAATCCCTGGAGGAAACCGCTGGCCAGCCCATGCTCCTGCGGCGCTCCAAGCTCCACGCCCATGTGCTGGACAACATCCCCATTTTCATCGAAGAGGACGACCTGCTGTGCGGCTCCGGCGCCAGCAAGCCCTTTGGCCTGGAGATGCAGTATGAGTACGGCGTGTGGACCCCCGACGAGGTGGAAAGCCTGAAGTCGGAGATCTACACCATCTCCCCCGAGGACGAGGAGGAGCTCTACCGGCTGAACCAGCGCTTTGCGGAAAACAGCCTCAACAGCAATCTGATTGAAACCATGGGCAAATCCCTGGGAGAGAGCGACCGGCTGTGGCCCTTTATGAAATCCGGCCTGATCCTCCCTCCCTGGAAAGACAAGCGGGGCGGCTCCGGCGGCGGCTTTGCCATGAGCGGCTACGGCCTGGGCCCCGGGTTCTCCCTGGTGTGCGTGGAGTATGAGCAGATCCTGCAAAAGGGCGCCAAAGGCATCATTGAAGAGGCCAAGCGCTGCCTGGAGGAGCTGCGGTACTACGAAATCGACAGCATCGAAAAGCGCAATTACTGGGAGGGCGTCATCTTGGTGTTCGAAGCCTGGGTGCGCTTTGCAAACCGGTACGCCGACCTGGCCGAGAAGATGGCCGGGGAGGAAACCGACCCCCAGCGGAAATCCGAGCTTTTGGAGATGGCCCGCATCTGCCGCAAGGTGCCCTACGAGCCTGCGGAAACTTTCCGGGAGGCACTGCAGGCCTTCTGGTTCACCTTCCTGATGGTGTGCCCCTCCCCCACCTCCACTGCCGGCCGGTTCGACCAGTATATGTACCCCTACTACAAGCACGACATCGACGCCGGGCTCATCACCGACGACCAGGTGCTGGAACTGCTGGAGATCATGCGGTGCAAGGTGATGAAGATCAACAGGGTGTCCGGCAAAGCCAACCGGGCCAAGAACGCCGGCATGGCCAAGTGGTACAACTGGACCATCGGCGGCCAGAAAGCCGACGGCTCCGACGCCACCAACGAACTGACCTACCTGCTGCTGGAAGCTGCCAAAGACACCCACCTGCCCCACCACACCCTGACGGTGCGGGTCCACAAGAACACCCCGGACCTGCTGCTGGAAAAAGCCCTGGAAGTGGTGCGCACCGGCCTGGGGATGCCCGCTTTCATCGGGGACGACAGCTACATCCACTTCTTCACCGAAGACAACACCCTCACGGTGGAGCAGGCCCGCAACTACTGCGCCACCGGCTGCGTGGACGGCAACATCCCCGGCGTCACCCGCACCCAAGTGGCTTGTTTCTTCATCATCCCCCACGCCATGGACGTGTGCCTGCACAACGGCTTCTGTCGCTACACCAACGAGATGGTGGGCATCCAGACCGGCGATGTGACCAAGATGGAAACTTTTGAAGAGCTGAAAGAGGCTGTGTTCACCCAGATCAAATACCTGATGGGCATGGCCGCCGAGCGGGTCAACGTGGAGATGATCGCCGAGCGGGAGCTGTTCCCCGACGTGTTCCGTTCTGCCTTGATGCACGACGGCGTGCGCTGCGGCAAGGATATGTTCAACCGCCGCTTTGCCTTTGAAAACGCCGGCCTGATCGGCGCGGTGGGCGGCGTCAACGCCGGCGACTCCTTGATGGCCATCAAGAAGCTGGTGTTTGACGAGAAGAAGTACACCATGGCCCAGCTGATGGAGGCCCTAGACGCCGACTGGGAAGGCTTTGATGAGATGCGCGCCGACTTCCTGGCAGCCCCCAAATACGGCAACAATATCCCCGAGGTGGACGAACTGGTCAACGAAGTGTACCAGCTCCACAATGAGGCCTGCCGCAGCTATCCCAGCGCCTACGGCGAAACAGTGAAACCCAACGCCATTTCCATCTCCGCCCACCAGCCCGGCGGCGCCCTGACCGGGGCCACCCCGGATGGCCGCAAGGGCGGCGAGATCCTGGCAGACGCCTCCATCTCCCCCAGCCACGGCAAGGACCTGCGGGGACCTCTGGCCGTGTTCCAGAGCGCCATGCGCATCCAGCAGGACCAGTACCAAGGCACCCTGTTCAACATGAAATTCCATCCCTCCGTGCTGAAGACTTCCGCCGACCTGAACAAACTGGCGGGGCTCATCCGCACCTACCTGACCCACGGGGGCAAGCACATCCAGTTCAACGTGGTGGACCGGGAAGAAATGTTGGACGCCCAGGTCCATCCCGAGGAGCACCCCGAGCTGACCGTGCGGGTGGCAGGCTACAGCGCCTATTTTACCCGCCTGCCCAAGTCCATCCAGGACGAGGTGATCGAGCGCACCTCCCAGGCGCTTTAAGGCTGTTTTAAAAAGCAGCAAAAAACTTTTGAAAAAGAGGGCCGACGTGGTTTCCCCACACACCGGCTCTTGCCATTTGTTTGGAAAGAGAGTAGAATAAAAAACAGTAAAAGCATTCCTAAATCTGTTGAAAAAAACAAGGAAGGAGCAATGCAGATGCTTGCAAACCACAAGATCTTATTCGACAAAATCAACGTCCGCGGCATGGAGCTGAAAAACCGCTTTGCCATGGCCCCCATGGGCCCCCTGGGCCTGGGCGACGCCAACGGCGGCTTCAACCAGCGCGGTATCGACTACTACACCGAGCGCGCCAAGGGCGGCACCGGCCTGATCATCACCGGCGTCACCTTTGCCGACAACGAGGTGGAAGAGCACGGGATGCCCAACTGTCCCTGCGCCACCTACGACCCCATCCAGTTTGTGCGCACTGCCCGGGAGATGACCGAGCGCATCCACGCCTATGGCTCCAAGGTCTGGCTGCAGATGTCCGGTGGCTTCGGCCGCGTGACCATCCCCACCAACCTGGGCGAGTATCCCCCTGTGGCCCCCTCCCCCATCATGCACCGGTGGCTGGATAAGGTCTGCCGGGAGCTGACTGTGGATGAGATCCATCACATTGTCAAGCAGTTCGGCAACGGCGCCTTCCACGCCAAGCGGGCCGGCTTTGACGGTGTGGAGATCCACGCTGTCCACGAGGGCTACCTGATCGACCAGTTCGCCATCTCCTTCTTCAACCACCGCACCGACGAGTACGGCGGCTCCCTGGAGAATCGGCTGCGCTTTGCCAAGGAGATCGTGGAAGAGATCAAGTCCCGCTGCGGCGAGGACTTTGTGGTGGCTCTGCGGTACAGCCCCAAGAGCTTCATCAAGGATTGGCGTGTCGGCGCCCTGCCCGGCGAAGAGTTCGAGGAGAAGGGCCGCGACATCCCCGAGGGCATCGAGGCTGCCAAGCTGCTGGTGAAGTACGGCTATGACTGCCTGGATGTGGACGTGGGCAGCTACGACGCCTGGTGGTGGAGCCATCCCCCCATGTATCAGAAGAAGGGCCTGTACATTGAATACGCCAAGCTGGTGAAGGACGCTGTGGATGTGCCCATCATCTGCGCTGGCCGTATGGACGACGCCGACATGGCCGCCAAGGCTGTGGAAGACGGCGCCTGCGATATCGTTTCCCTGGGCCGCCCCCTGCTGGCCGACCCTGACTATGTCAACAAGCTGAAGGCCGGAAAAGTGGAGTCCATCCGTCCCTGCCTCTCCTGCCAGGAAGGCTGCATGGGCCGTATCCAGGAGTACTCCGCCCTCAACTGCGCTGTGAACCCCGCCTGCTGCCGGGAGCGCATCGCCCAGCTGCTGCCCACCACCACCCCCAAGAAGGTGCTGATCATCGGCGGCGGACCTGCCGGCTGTGAAGCTGCCCGTGTGCTGGCTATCCGCGGCCACAAGCCCGTGCTGTGCGAGGCTCGGGACACCCTGGGAGGCAACTTGATCCCCGGCGGTACCCCGGACTTCAAAGAGGACGATCTGGCTCTGGTGCGCTGGTACGCCCACGAGCTGAAAGAGCTGAACGTGGAAGTGCGCCTGAACACCAAGATGACCGCTGAGGACATCCAGAAAGAGGAGTTCGACGTGCTGATCCTGGCCACCGGCTCCATTCCCAAGCTCATCCCCCTGGAGGGCAATGTGCTCACCGCGGAAGATGTGCTGCTGGGCAAGGCCGATCCCGGCAAGTCCACTGTGATCGTAGGCGGCGGCCTGGTTGGCTGCGAAACCGCCCTCTGGCTGCGGGAGCAGGGCAAGGACGTGACCATTGTGGAGGCCATGGACAAACTGCTGGCTGTCAACGGCCCGCTGTGCCATGCCAACTCCGAGATGCTGGAGGCTCTGGTGCCCTTCAAGGGCGTGCAGATCAAGTGCGGCTCCACGGTGAAGAGCGCCCAGCCCGGTAACGTGGTCATCGCCGGGAAAGACGGCGAGGAGTCCATCCCTGCCGACTCCGTGATCCTCTGCGTGGGATACAAGTCTGAAAACGGCCTGTACGACCAGCTGAAGGACAGCGTGGATGCCATCTACCAGATTGGCGACGCCAACAAGGTGGCTAACATCATGTACGCCATTTGGGACGCTTACGAAGTGGCCAGCACCCTGTAATCCTTTTTGAATATCCTACAAAGGGGACTGTTGCTTTTTGCAGCAGTCCCCTTTTTGTGGATGGAGTTGCATTCTCTTATGGCTTTCCCGGCCCAGTGTCAGATACAAGGGAGCCTATTTGTTAAATATTTTTTATGTGCCTCCAGCTGCTTGCAGGAAAGGGGAAATACTTGTATAATAGTTTCCATAATTCCTTTTTTTGGAAAAGAGGCTATTCCATGAGCAAATACAGCACCCTGCTGGCCTGGTGGCAGTCCCACCACCTGCGCAGCGCCGGGGATTTTGAGCAACTGCTAAAAGACTTCAATCCCTGTTTCTCATACAACTCCTACCTGCTGGAAGGCGGGGACATCGAGTTCCACACGGTCCAGGAATTTTTTCAAACCGGGACTGTTTCCCAGTTTACCGGAAACCCCAAAGACCTGTTTGTCCTCTCCAACCACCAGTTCTGTTATGATTACCTGCGTGACCGGGTGCTGGCCCGGGACGAGCTGGACACCACCATGGTGCAGGAAGTCCACCGGATCCTCACCAGCGGCGTATACGACCAGCCCTTGTACCTCAACCTGGGGGAGCGGCCCGGTGAACTGAAAAAGCAGGACTTCGTCACCGCCGTCAACGCGGTGGGTTCCCCCGCTCAGGATGTGGAAGAGGAACTGGACCGCTTGACGGAAGAGATCAGCGGCTACTGCGGC
>CAJFMJ010000044.1 GCA_904391645.1 uncultured Neglectibacter sp. | reverse complement strand
GGGTACACCGGGGAGCAGGTATTGGATGAGGGAAGCCAGCCGCAGGCGCTTCAGCCCGATTTCCCGCTGTTCAGGGGAAAGGTGCTGCGCCGCCTGCCACTCCCGGCCACGGTTGCCCGCAGGCTCGCCGCCCAGCACCGTCAGGGCCCGCTCGGTGTCGTGGGTGCCAATGTGGTTCATCAGCAGGCGCAGGCATTGGGGCGGGTAGTTTTCGCAGATGCTCTCCACAGTTTCCGCAAAATTCCGAGGATCGCCCCCCAGCAAAAAGCCCAGGATAGCGTCCCGGAAGGGATAGTTCATCACAGTGTCCAGCTGTTTCCCCAGCAAGTACCGGCGCCGCACACCGTAGGCTGTCTTGTTGGAGGCGTCTTCCCACACTTCTCCCAGCACCAGGGCGTCTGGATTCTCTGCTTTGACGGCCGCGGTCAGGTTGTCCAGGAAGGGGTCCGGGAGTTCATCCGCCACGTCCAGCCGCCAGCCGGAGGCCCCGGCCTTCAGCCACTTGCGGACAATGCCCTGTTCCCCGTTGATATACTGGTTGTAGCTCTCGTTGGTTTCCTTCACGTTGGGCAGGGTGTCAAAGTTCCACCAGCACTCGTAGGAGTTGGGCCACTGCCGGAAAGAGTACCAGGAGTAATAGGGGGAGCGGGGAGAATTGTAGGCGCCAGGGGTGGGGTAGCGGCCCTCCCGGTTGAAGTACACGCTGTCGCTGCCGGTGTGGCTGAACACCCCGTCGATCATCACCCGGATGCCCAGCTTTTTGGCGGCCTGGCACAGGGAGCGGAAATCCTCCTCGTTCCCCAGCAGGGGGTCGATCTTGGAGTAGTCCGCCGTGTCGTACCGGTGGTTGGAGTGGGATTCGAAAATGGGGTTGCAGTACAGGCAGGTGACCCCCAGCTCTTTCAGGTAGGGCAGCTTTTCCTCGATGCCCTTTAAGTCCCCGCCAAAGAAATCCGTGTTGGTGATCTTCCCTTGGGCGTTGGGGGCCCAGTCGGGCTGGTCCTCCCAGTTTTGGTGGAAGGTGCGGCCGTAAGGGATCTCCCCCTTGGGTGTGCCGGATTTGTAAAACCGGTCGGGGAAGATTTGGTACATCACGCCGCCTTCCAGCCAATCGGGGGTTTGGAAGCCCTTTTGGTACACGGTCAGCTGCCACTGGTTGTTGCCGCCAAAAATGCCGTCCCCGGCAAAGCCTTTGGAGATCCGCTGGCTGCCCCGCTGGGTGCGGACCTCAAAGTGGTAAAAGTGCAGGCCGAAAGCCTGGGGGGTGAAGTGGCATTCCCACCACTCCTGGTTGTTGCCGTTCATGCCGCACCAAAACATATCCAGCACTTGGTTTTGGGAGCCTTCCCGCTGGATGACCAGGTGGGCGGCTGAGCAGGAGAGTTCCCGGGGGAGGGTGATGCGGAAATGGACGGGAGTGCCTTCCTCCACGGCCCCCAGGGGGTCACGGTATTTCCTGCTGCGGGAATTAAACATAACGCGCTGCGCCTTCTTTCTGTTTGATGTGTTTTACACAGGCTTTACAATGCGCCCTGCAAACGAAAGCGCAGCGGTGAGCCCTGCATTTGGCAAAGGGGCTCACTCTGCGCTTTCGAAAAAACGATCCGGTAAAACCGGCTTTTTTTACTTTTCAGGCTTTTTGGCACTGAGGTTCTTCACCGGGGGAACCGGGGAAGCGTGCCAGATGTTCCCAGCATATTCCCGGATGGCCCGGTCCGCGGCAAAGCGGCCGGCCCCGGCGATGTTGATCAGGGACATCCGGTTCCAGTTCTTCTGGTCGCCGTAAAGTTCCATGGCCCGCTGCTGCGCCTCGTGGTAAGAGCGCAAGTCTGCCAAGGCCATATACCGGTCCTCCCGCAGCAGGGCGTTGAAGATATCCTTAAACTGCCCGCCGTTCATGGAGTTCATCTCGTCCATGGCCCGGTGGACCAGCTGGTCGTTGTGGTACTGGTTCTGGGGGTTGTAGCCGGAGCGCTTGAGATCTTCCACTTGGGTGGCAGTCATGCCGAAGAGGATGATGTTCTCGTCGCCCACAGTTTCGTGGATCTCCACGTTGGCGCCGTCCAGGGTGCCCAGGGTCACGGCACCGTTGATCATGAACTTCATGTTGCTGGTGCCGGAAGCCTCGGTGCCGGCCAGGGAGATCTGCTCGCTGATCTCTGCAGCGGGAGTGAGCAGCTCTGCCCAGGTGACGCTGTAGTTTTCCACAAACACCACTTTCAGCTTCTTGTTCACCCGCTCATCGGAGTTGATCACCTTGGCCAGGGCTGCGATGAACTGGATGATCTCCTTGGCAAAGTAGTAGCCGGGGGCGGCTTTGGCGCCGAAGAAGTAGGTGTGGGGGGTAAACTCGGCGTTGGGGTTCTCCCGCAGCCACTGGTAAGTGGCCAGGATGTTCAGGGCGTTCATGTGCTGCCGCTTGTACTCGTGGAGGCGCTTCACCTGCACGTCGAAAATGGTGTTGGGGTCCACGATCTCCCCTTGGGTCTTTTTCAGGTAGGCGGCCAGGCGCTCCTTGTTGCTGTGCTTGATCTCCTGGAGCTTCTTCAGCACAGTGGCGTCGTCTTGATATTTCAGCAGGCCCTGGAGCTTGTCGGCGTCATAGACATATTCGCTGCCGATCAGGTCGGTGATCAGGGAGGCCAGCTTGGGGTTGGACTGGTTCAGCCACCGCCGGTGGGCGATGCCGTTGGTCACGTTGGTGAACTTCTGAGGCTCCTCCTCGTAGAAGTCGTGGAACACGTCGTCCTTGAGGATCTCGCTGTGCAGGGCGGACACGCCGTTGACGCAGTGGGAGCCGATGACAGCCAGGTTGGCCATTTTCACATAGCCGTCGTTCAGGGGGGCCATGCGGTAGATCTTGGCCTCGTCCACGCCCTTTTGACGCATCTCGTTCCAGAAGCGGCGGTCGATCTCCTCCACGATCTGGTAGATCCGGGGCAGGCGCATCTTAAAGAGGTCGCGGTTCCAGGTTTCCAGGGCCTCGCTCATGACGGTGTGGTTGGTGTAGGCCACGGTGCGCTTGACGATGTCCCAAGCGGCATCCCAGCCGTAACCGCACTCGTCCAGCATCACCCGCATCATTTCGGGGATGGCCAGCACGGGATGGGTGTCGTTGAGGTGGATGGCAGCCAGCTCGGGCAGCTGGTCCAGGTTGCCGTGGGCGTACAGGTGACGCCGGATGATATCCTGGATGGAGGCGCTCACCAGGAAGTACTGCTGGGAAAGCCGCAGCAGCTTGCCGTCGGTGTGGTTGTCCTCGGGGTACAGCACCTTGGTGATGACCTCGCTCATGGCCTGCTGTTCCATGGCCCGCATATAGTTGCCGCCGTTGAAGAGCTTCATGTCGAACTTGTCGTTTTCAGCCTTCCACACACGCAGCAGGCTGATGCCCTTGCCGTCCTTGCCGGCGATGCACATATCGTAGGGCACGGCGGTGATGGAGGTGTAGTCCTTGTGGCGCACAGAGTGGTACTGGTCGTGCCACTGCTCCTCGATGTGGCCGCCAAAGTGGACCTCCACGGAGCTTTCGGGAACCTTCTGGAGCCACACGCCGCCGCCGGGCAGCCAGGTGTCAGGCAGCTCGGTCTGCCAGCCGTCCACCAGCTTCTGGCGGAACAGGCCGTATTCATACCGCAGGGAGTAGCCCATGGCGGGGTACCCTTGGGTGGCCAGGCCGTCCATAAAGCAGGCGGCCAGGCGGCCCAGGCCGCCGTTGCCCAAGCCAGCGTCGGGCTCGTGCTCATAGAGGTGGTCCAGCTTGATATCAAAAGAGGCCAATGCCTTGCGGAAGTTGTCTTCCAAATTCAGGTTGTACAGGGTGTTGCGCAGGGAACGGCCCAGCAGGAACTCCATGCAGAGGTAGTAGATCTGCTTGGTGCCGGTTTTTTCAGCGTTCTGAACAAACTCCGACCGGCCCTTGGCCATCAGCTCCCGGACGATCAGGGCGCAGGCCTTGTAGAATTCCTCGTCGGTGGCGTTTTCCGGGCTGACCACAAAGGTGTGGTTCAGTTTGTCCTGGATAGATTGCTTAATCTGCTCCACGCTTAACGTATAATCCATTAAAATTCCTCCAAATAGTTCAAAATGCATAAAAACATTCAAAAATTATTTAATTAGTAAAGCCACCATGTGCATTGTACACTAAAACGACGGGAAAAACAACCGCAATAAAGCCCCAAGCTGCGGCGGGATATTTGTATATTCTCTACAAAACTTCCCGCTTGCTTGGGGGAGTGCCGCTATTTTTCGAAAATATGATAGCACACCTGGCGGATGGATACAATAAAAAATAGGTAAAAAAGGGCGCCTGTACCGGCCTGAAAGGCATTTTTGGGAATTTCTCATGAAAAGCTCTTCCCGAAAGGGAGGTTTTGCAATATAATAAGTTTGCAAGTTTGCGCGAAAGCGGCCACAGCTCTGGGAAAGGATGAGTTCAACATGGAGAAACGGCGGGTGCGGCTGGAGATCAACGGGGTGGTCTGCGGGCTGATCACGGAGGAAAGCGACGAGTATATGCAGACCCTGGCAGGGGAAGTGGGGGAAATGATGCTGGAAGTGCAGTTTGCCTCCCCCTATATCACCCGGGAGGCTGCAGCCCTCACCGTGGCATTGAGCTACTGCGACGACGCCAAGAAAAACGGCCAGCGGCGCCAAGAGCTTCAAGACCGGGTGGACGAGCTGGAAGTGGAGGCGGAAGTCTGGCAGGAAGAGCGGGACGATATGCTGAAGAACGGCCCCAACCCGGAAACCCGTGCCCGGATCGAAGCCCTGGAGCGGGAGAACACCGCTTTGCAGGAAACCGCCCAAGAGGTGGCCTCCCTGCGGGAGAAGGCCGCCGCCCTGGAGGACGAGAATGCCGCCCTGCGCCAAGAGGCCCAGCAGGTGGCCCAAATGGAAACCCTCCGGCGGGAGATCGAGCGGCTGCAGGGGGAAAACGGGATGCTGCGCCAGGCCATGGAACCCTCCCCGGAGCGGGACAACCTAGTGGAAGAGCTGGAGAAGCTGGTGGCGGACAACGCCGCCTTGAAGCTGGCCGCCCAGGAGAAGGATGCCCAGATCAAAAAAGCGGAGCAGGAAAAGCAGGCCACAGTGGCGGCAGCCAAGCGGGCAGTGGAAGAGGCCAAGCGGCTGGTGGACGAAGCCCAGGCACAAGCAGCTGCCGCAGGCGCCAGGCCCCGGCAGGCCCCGGGCCAGCTGTCCATAGAGGGGGCGAAAGCGGCCCAGCCCCAGGAGGCGCCCAAAGCGCCCCGCAGGCGGAAAAATCCCCTGCGCCACCAGGAAGAATACGAACAGGAGGGCTTTGTCAGCTTTTTTGAGAAAAAATGAGTGAATTTTCTTACTTTGAGATTTTAGCCCCCGCCGGCGGCCCGGAAGCGTTGAAGGCTGCGGTGTATGCAGGGGCAGACGCGGTGTATCTGGGCGGGCCAGCCTTTGGAGCGCGGGCCAACGCCCAGAATTTTTCCCGGGAGGAACTGGCCCAAGCGGTGGAGTTTTGCCATGCCCGGGGGGTGCGGGTCCATGTGACCGTGAATATCCTATTAAAAGAAAAAGAGCTGCCCCAGGCCCTGGAGTTTGCAGAATACCTGTGCTCCCTGCCGGTGGACGCGGTGCTGGTCCAGGACGTGGGGCTGTTCTCCCTGCTGCGGCAGAGGGCGCCCCAGCTGCCCCTTCACGCCTCCACCCAGATGAGCCTTCACACCCCGGCGGGGGCCAAGCTGCTGTGGGAGCTGGGCGCCCAGCGTGTGGTGCTCTCCCGGGAGATGAGCCTTGGGGAGATCCGGGAAGTGGGGCAGGCCTGCCCGGTGGAGCTGGAAAGCTTTGTCCACGGGGCGCTGTGTATGTCCGTGTCGGGGCAGTGCCAGCTCAGTGCCATGCTGGGAGGCCGCAGCGGCAACCGGGGCCTGTGTGCCCAGCCCTGCCGGCTGCCCTTTGCCGCACCTGGTGGCACGGGCCACGACCTGTCTTTAAAAGACCTTTCCTTTGTCCGGGAAGTGGGACAGCTCCGGGAAGCCGGGGTGTGCTCCGCCAAGATCGAGGGCCGGATGAAGCGGCCGGAATACGTGGCTGCGGCGGTTTCCGCCTGCCGCCGTGCTGCCGACGGGGAGGAAGTCCCGGAAAAGCTTTTGGAGGAGCTGGAAGCGGTGTTTTCCCGCTCTGGCTTTACCCAGGGGTACCTCACCGGGAGGCGGGGCTCTGCCATGTTTGGGGTGCGCCGCAAAGAGGACGTGACCCAGGCCACGGAAAAGGTGTTTGCCTCCCTGCGGGGGCTGTACCGGGGAGAGAACCAGCGGGTGCCGGTGTCTTTGACCCTGGAGGCCGGAGAAGGGCAGGTCACCCTCACCGCCCGGGACAAGGAAGGCCGGGCGGTTGCAGCCAGCGCCCCTGCCGCGGAGGGGATGGCTCCCCTGTCCCAGGAGCGGTGTGTGCAGCAGCTTTCCAAAACAGGGGGTACGCCATTCCGGGCGGGGTCGGTGTCCGTTCCCCCGGAGGGGGCGCCCTGCGGGGTGTCCGCCTTGAACGCCCTGCGCCGGGAGGCCCTGGAGAAGCTGCTTACCCTGCGGCAAAAGCGGCAGCCCATCCCCTTCCAGCGGCAGGAGCTTTCCTTCCCCAGCCACCCCAAACGCCAGGGGGCGCTGCCCCTGCGGGCGCAATTCCGGACAGTGGAGCAGGTGCCTGCCCAGGCCAAGGCTTGCCGGGAGATGGTCCTGCCCTTGGAAACCCCGGTGGAAGCCCTCCGAAGCTTGGAGGAGCAGGGGTATCCGTCCGTTATTCTGGACATTCCCCGGGCCCTGTTCGGGGAGGAAAAATGGACAGTCCAAAAAATGGAACAGTTGATGGAGGCTGGGTACACCAAGTTCCTCTGCGGGAACCTGGGTGCCGTGGCCTTGGCCCGACAGCTGGGGGCGGAAGTCCACGGCAGCTTTGGGCTGAACATTTTTAATACAGCCAGCCTGGAATTTTTCCGGACGCTGGGCCTGTCCACGGCGGAGCTCTCCTTCGAGCTGGCCGCCAAGGAGATCGCCCCCCTGGAGGGCCTGCTGCCCCGGGGGTTGATGGTCTATGGCCGGGCGCCGCTGATGCTCACCCGGAACTGCCCCTTGGCCAACTCCCCCAAAGGGTGCCTCCACTGCAAGGAGCCGGGTTGCCTCACCGACCGGAAACGGATCCGTTTCCCGGTGGTGTGCCGGGGCGGGAAAAATATCGAAGTGCTCAACTCCCTGCCCCTGTGGCTGTGTGACCTGGAGCGGGAATTGGCTCCCCTGGACTTTGGAGTGGCCCGTTTTACGGTGGAAAACTCTGTGGAATGTGGGGAGATCTTAGAGGCCTGTTTTCGGGGTAAGACCCCTGATTTTGACTACACCCGGGGGCTTTTTCACCGGGGCGTGGAATGATGGTGGAAAACTCGGTGGAAAATGTTTAAAATCTCAGGGGAAAACCCTGGAAAGCCAGGAAAATACCGGGTTTTGTCCATGTGGAAAAGTGTGAATGTGGAAAACTCCCCCTGTGAAAGGAGCTTTTTATGGAAGAGAACATGGTGTTAAAGTTGAAAAAACTGCGCCCGGAAGCCCAGCTTCCCCAGCGTCAGACAGAGGGGGCTGCCGGCTACGACCTGTGCGCCTGCCTGGAGGCGCCGGTGACCCTGGCGCCGGGGGAGGGGTTTTCCTTCCCCACCGGCTTTGCGGCGGAGATCCCCCAGGGATTGGTGGGGCTGGTGTTCTGCCGCAGCGGCCTGGGCGTGAAGTACGGGGTGAGCCTGCCCAACTGCGTGGGGGTCATCGACAGCGACTACCGAGGGGAACTGATCGTCCCCCTGCGGAATTTCGGGGACAAACCCTACACCGTCCAGCCCGGGGAGCGGATTGCCCAGCTGGTGCTGCTGCCGGTGTTCCTGCTGCCGGTGAAGGAAGTGGAAGAGCTGTCCCAGACCCAGCGGGGAGAGGGCGGCTTTGGCAGTACCGGCCGGTGAACCGTCCCCGGCAAAGGTTGGGGACAGCACATCTTGTAGGCCGTTTTTTGCTAAGGTGCACATATAAGGATTTTAGAGTTTTTATAGGTTTATGTAAACTTTCACCTTGAGAAATGTTGGGAAATAGGCTATAATGAAGGACACATGGCCTTTGGTTGCTCCCCTGGGAAAAGCGGGGAGGAAAACAGTGGCTAAGGCGGAAACGCGGGTGTTTCCGGCAAAGTGGGAAATCATAAAAGCAAACGGCTTTTTTTATCGCATAGGCAATCGGATAGGCAGGGCGTTTTGCGAAGAGATCAAAGGCCCCTGGGGGCTGGAAAGGTAGAGTTGAAGAATGGTAGCAAAAGGGTTTCTTTCCGGAATTTTTTCCATGTTCAGTATGTTTTCGAAGGATATCGGCATTGACCTGGGAACGGCCAATACCTTGGTATTTATGCGGGGCAAAGGCATTGTGATGCGGGAGCCTTCGGTGGTGGCTGTGGACGTGCGTACCGACGAAGTGCTGGCCGTGGGCAAGCAGGCCAAGGAGATGCTGGGCCGTACCCCCGGCTCCATTGTGGCAGTGCGGCCCCTGAAGGACGGCGTCATCGCCGACTTCGACGTGACCGCTGCCATGCTGAAGTATTTCATTAAAAAGGCTTTGAAGTCCGGCACCCTCAGCCGGCCCCGGATCGTGGTGTGCATCCCCTCCGGCGTCACCGAGGTGGAGCGCCGGGCCGTGGAGGACGCCGCCCGCCAGGCCGGCTCCAACAACGTGGACCTGATCGAGGAACCCATGGCGGCCGCCATCGGCGCGGGCCTGCCTGTTGGGGAACCCACCGGCAGCATGGTGGTGGACATCGGCGGCGGCACTTCCGAGGTGGCCGTCATCTCCCTGGGGGATATCGTCACCTCCGTGTCTGTGCGGATGGCCGGTGACAAGTTTGACGAGGCCATTGTCACCTATGTAAAAAAGAAGTACAACCTGCTCATCGGTGAGCGCACCGCTGAGGAGATCAAGATCAAGATCGGTTCTGCCTTCCCCACAGAGGAAACCATCAACGCCTTTGTGGAGATCAAGGGCCGCAACCTGGTGGACGGCCTGCCCAAGAACGTGACCATCCACGCCGACGAGGTGCGGGAAGCCCTGGCCGACAGCGTGATGATCGTGGTGGACGCCATCAAGGACACCTTGGAGAAGACCCCGCCGGAACTGGCGGCGGACATCATCGACCGGGGCATCATGCTCACCGGCGGCGGCGCCCTGCTGCGGGGGCTGGACAAGCTGGTCAGCCAGGAAACGGGCATCCCGGTCCATGTGGCCGAGCGGCCCTTGGACTGCGTGGTGGAGGGCACCGGCAAGAGCCTGGAAGTGGAGCTGCCGAAGAACCGCTACCGCGGCCGCAGGAAGTAAAGGCTGCCGGGACGGAGGGAGGAACCGTCCGGGCGGCAGAACAGGCCCGGGGCTTCCCCCGGGAGGAAAGAGTGGGAAGAGAGATGGGGACTGCCAGGGGTTCTTGGCAGTCCGCATTTGGCTTTTCATGGAAAATCCCTAGAAGGAGAGCTTTGTCTTGAAGGACTTTTTCAAAACCAGTTCCTTTAAAGTGCTGGCCATTGTGGTGGTGGTGCTTTTGGGGCTGATCATCTACACCGCCACGGCAGGGGGGGCGCTGCTGGCAAGCCTGCTGGGCTTTGCCACCACCCCTATGCAGAGCGTGAGCACCCAGGCCACCGGCGCGGTCACCGAGTTTGTGGACCTGGACGCCCTTTCCCGGGACGAGCTGAAGGACATGGTGGACAGCCTTTCCCAAGAGAATGCCCAGCTGCGGGAACAGTTGGTGGACTATGAGAACACCATGAAGGAGAACGAACAGCTGAAGACTCAGCTGGAGATCACCGAGCAGGCCCCTGAAAACACCCTGCGGGCTGCCACGGTCATTGGCCGGGACCCCAACGACGTGTTCTTTGGGTTCTCCATCGACCAGGGCACCATTGCCGGCGTGGAGGTGGGGGACCCGGTCATCACCAGCCAGGGACTGGTGGGCATTGTGACCAACGCCTATGCCACCACCAGCAAGGTGACCACCCTGCTTTCCGAGGACGTGAAGGTTTCCGCTGTGGACCCTGCCTGCGGGGAGAGCGGCGTCATCGTCAGCGACATCACCACGGCCAGCGCCGGGCTGCTGCGGATGAGCTACCTGGGGAGCGACACCCAGGTGAAGGAGGGGGACATCATCACCACCTCCGGCGCGGGGAGCACCTATCCCAAGGATATCATCATTGGAGTGGTGGAGAGCGTGCAGAAGTCGGAGAACGACATCTCCCAGTATGCAGTGGTGCGGCCTTATGAGGACCTGACCCGGGTGCAAGAGGTGTATGTGGTCATCGACTTCCCCGGCGCTGGGGAAGGGGAGGACATCCTCTCCGATCAGGACACCCAAGGCGAGGAGGACGCGGAATGATTGGGGATTTCAACAAGGTGGCCCGGTACCTGGCCTATACCCTGGAGATCCTGGTGCTGTTCATGGTCCAGGAAACCCCGGGGCTGCTGCCCTCCATTTTGGGGGTGCGGCCGGTGCTGCTGTTCCCGGCAGTGGTGGCCATCGCCATGTTTGAAACCGAGGTGCCTGCCATGGCTTTTGGGGTGATGGGGGGCCTGTTCTGCGATTTTGGCTTTTCCGGAACACTGGGGTTCCACGCCCTGGTGCTGGGGGTGCTGTGCTTCTTCATCAGCCTGCTGGTGCGGGTGTACTTCCAGGTGAACATCGCCACCGCCATCCTCACCGGCGTGTGGAGCATTGGCCTGACTGTGTGCCTCCAGTGGCTGTTCCTCTACTTTTTCCAGTATTCCCACCCGGCCTATGCCTTCACCCACCACTTTTTGCCCAAGTTATGTTACACCCTGCTGTTTTTGCCCCTGTTGTACCTGCTCAACCGGGGGCTTTCCCAGGCGCTGAACCCCAAGGAGGGCAACAGCCTGTAACCCCCCGCTGCGAAAGGAGGCTTCCCTGTGAAAATGCCGAAAATCGGGAAAATCGGACGTTCCGCCGCCTGCATCCTGCTGGTGCTGGCGGTGTTTGTAGTCTATGAGCTGCGCCTTGTCCAGTGGCAGCTGGTCCAAGGGGAGGAGTTTGAACAGATCTCCCTTTCCAACCGCACCGACACCATCGAGATCGAAGCCGCCCGGGGGGAGATCCTGGACCGCAACGGGGAAGTGCTGGCGGGGAACCGCTCCAGCTACAACATTGTCTACGACGCCCTGGACATGGATTACTCCGCCCGCAACGCCACCATCCTCCAGGTGATCGACCTGCTGGAAGAGCGGGAAGAGGAGTGGCGTGACCGGCTTCCCATCACCGTGGGGGAGGACGGCACCTATCAGTTCACCGCCGACAGCGACAGTGAGGTGGCCTCTTTAAAGGAAACCTTGGAGCTGGCCGAGTACGCCACCGCTGAGGAGTGTATGGCTGCCTTGACCCGGAAGTACGACTGCCAGGGCTTTTCCAAAGAGGACGCCCGGACGGTGGCCTCTGTGCGCTACTCCATGACCCGGGACGGCTATTCCCGCACCAACCCCTATGTGATCGCCGAGGATGTGTCCGCGGAAACCGTGGGGGTCATCAGCGAGCACGCGGAGGAGTGGCCGGGCATCGAGGCCCGAGTGGCTGTGACCCGTTACTACGGGGAGGACGGCGCCTTGGCCCCCCATGTGGTGGGCTACACCGGCTCTATCACCGCAGAGCAGTATGACGCCGCCGTGGAGGACGGCACCACCTATGATGCGGAGAACAACATCTCTGGCTACAAGTGGAGCGACACCATGGGCCGCTCGGGCATTGAGGCCGCCTTTGAGGAGGAGCTCCGCGGCCAGCGGGGAGAGGAGACCATTTATACCGAT
>CAJFMJ010000043.1 GCA_904391645.1 uncultured Neglectibacter sp. | reverse complement strand
CCCCAAAGGGGATCAGCTGTTCCGGGTGGAACTCCCCACCCAGGAACGCCCCTTGCAGGGCCACCAGCAACAGGGTGAAGGTGGCGGTGAGCATCAGTTTGATGGGGGACGCCGCTTCCCGGGAAAACCCGGTAAAGGCCCGGCGGCGCTCCAAGGGGCGCTCGTCGGTATTCCGCAGGACCAACGTGGTGGAACCCATGGTCACCTTGTCCCCAATGTTCAACAGTTTCCGCCCATCGATCTTCCGGCCGTTGACATACACCCCAGACTTGGAACCGGTGTCACAGATGAACCAGCCCTCGTCCCGGCGCAGCAGCACCGCATGGTCCCGGGAGGCGGTGGCGTCCGGCAGGTAGATATCGCAGCTTTTGCTGCGGCCAATGGAGTTTTCCCAGTACAGCACCGGGAACCGGGCGCCCGAGGCCTCATCCACCAGCATGATCACCGGGTCCCGGCGGCGCTGGCCCTTTTTAAAGGAGGTGTAGCACCGCCACACCACGTACAGCGCCAGCAGCGGCACCAAGATCCGCACAACCAGCAGCACAGTGGGCAACACCCCCGATTGCAGAAATTCCACGATGAATTCCAAGGCTTTTCCCCCTTTCCCACAAGGTCATTCCCAAAGGGCTCAGTCCCACCCCTGCAGCGGGACGGTTTCCCCCGTGTTTTTGTGGATCATGCCGCTGGGCAGGAACCCACGCATCATGGACAGCGGGTACACATGGGAGCCTCTCCCCACCACAGTGCCGGGGTTCAGCACACTGTTGCAGCCCACTTCCACCTGGTCGCCCAGCATGGCGCCAAACTTCTTCAAGCCCGTTTCCAGGCTGCGGAAGCCGATCTTCACCGCCACAGGGGACTTGTCCTGCTTCACGTTGGAAGTGACAGCCCCAGCGCCCATGTGGGACTTGTAGCCCAAAATGGAATCCCCCACATAGTTGTAATGGGGCACCTGGACATTGTCAAAGAGGATGACATTTTTCAGCTCGGTGGAGTTCCCCACCACGCAGTGGGCCCCCACCAGGGCATTGCCCCGGATAAAGGCACCGGGGCGCACTTCGGTTTCCGGGCCGATGATGCAGGGCCCGGCGATATAGTTGTTGGGGTAGATCTTGGCAGTCTTGTGGATCCACACATCTTCCTGGGGATGGTCGTACTCCTCCAGGGAGAGGGTGGCCCCCAGCTCCCGGATAAACCCGCCGATCTTGGGCAGGGCTTCCCAGGGGTAGGTGGTGCCGGCCAACAGGGGCGCGGCAGCGGTGTGGGACAAGTCGTACAGTTCTTTTGTGGCAAGCTTTTCTTCTTCCATCATAACAGGTGTTTCTCCTTTTCCTGGATTGTTCTCTTGGGCCGGCAGGGGAGCTCCCTCCGCCGGAGGATACCTTTTGAAAAGAGGGCGGCTCCCACCGCCCCCTTACCAGGGCGCCTGGTGCCAGGCAGCCCTCAGTTGGATTTCTGGAATTGCAGCACAGTCCGGTCGATGGTATCCAGCTGGTTGGTGTCCAGCTGCAGCTCCCCCTCGTCCGTCTGGCGGATCTCCAAGGTCACCGTCACCGTTTCCCCGCTAAAACGCAGGTCGGAAAGCTGCTCCTGGCACAGGGATACTACCTTGTCCACAAAGATGGCATTGGCATCCACCACATTCCCATCGGAACTGGTGCTGCTCTCACTGTCATCGATGCCGTAGTCATAGCCGTCCTCGGAGCTGTCGCTGTCCTCGTCGTCATAGCCGTAGCCGTCGTCGGAGCTGTCGCTGTCCTCATCGCCGTAACCGTAGCTGTCGCTATCTTCGTCACCGTAACCGTAGCCATCACTATCGGTGTCTTCGTCTTCATCCCGGGAGCTGGAGTACTGGGTGTGGGCCTGGGTGGCCTCCTCTTCCGCCTCTTCCCGCAGCTTCTCGATCTCATCTTCCAGATCGCTGAAGTTCACAATGGGGTCCACTTCCACTTCCAAAGTGTAGCCGCTTTCCACCTTTTCCTCGTCCTTCACAGTGTAATCCGCCTGGACCAACGCCTGGCGCATCACCTCTTCCAGCTGGGAAAGCTGTTCATCGTTGGGAAGCACCCCATAGGTGTTGCAGAAATTGATGGCAGCGTTCTGCACGGTGGTGGTGTTGTTCTTCTGGGCTTCCTCCTCCGACACAGCAGTCACGTTGACATAGGCGGTGTTGTTCCCCTTATAGGAGCTGTCCAGCAACGCCTGGAAATAGCCCGACACATCGTAGTCGGCAAAGCCGCTTGTGGGCAAGGGCAACGTACATCCGGCCAAGGCCAGCGCCATCGCCGCTGAGGCCACCCCCAAAGCGGCCCGTTTCCATCCATTTTTCACGCAAAGCCCTCCTTGGCGGCTCATTCGTTGCGGCCGCAGCATTTCTTGTATTTCAGGCCGCTGCCGCAGGGGCAGGGGTCGTTCCGGCCGGGCTTTTTCTGCTTGTGCACCGGCTGCTTCTGCACGGTCTTATCCCCGGCAGAGGCCGTTGCCGCAGAGGAGGTCCCGGTTTCCTTGGCCACCTGTTCCCGCTGGGGGGCTTCCTCCTTCTTGCGCAGCCGTACGGTGAGCATCATTTTGGCGGTGTTCTCCCGGATGGCCGCGATCATGCTGTCGAACATATCAAAGCCTTCCAAGCGGTACTCCACCACCGGGTCCTGATGGGCATAGGCACGCAGGCGGATACCGTCTTGCAGCTGTTCCATGGCGTCGATGTGGTCCATCCACTCCTGGTCCACGTTGCGCAGCAGCACAACCCGTTCCACTTCCCGCATGATGGGGGAGGTGAACTCCTGCTCCTTCTTCTGGTAGAGCTCATCCGCCTTGTTCTTCAACTCGGTGACCACGTTCTCCGGCTCCAAATCCTCCAGTTCACCCCTGGTGAAGTGGAGGTCCTCCGGCCCAATGAGCCAGCCCAGGTAATGGTCCCGCAGGCCCATGAGATCCCAGTCGTCGTGGGGCACGTTTTCCGGCAGGTACTGCTTCACCGTGGCCTCGATAGCCTCGTGGATCATCTTCAGGATGGACTCCTTCATATTCTCCCCGTTGAGTACCTGGTCACGCTGACTGTAGATGATCTGCCGCTGGCTGTTCATCACTTCGTCGTACTGGAGCACGTTCTTCCGGATGGCAAAGTTGCGGCTCTCCACCTTGCGCTGGGCGCTCTCAATGGAGTTGGACACCATCCCTGCCTCAATGGGCACATCGTCCTCGATCTTCATCTTATCCATCATGGCCTGGAGCCGCTCGCCGCCAAAGAGGCGCATCAGGTCGTCCTCCAGGGAGATGTAGAACCGGCTCTTGCCGGGGTCGCCCTGACGGCCGGCACGGCCCCGCAGCTGGTTGTCGATCCGGCGGGACTCGTGGCGCTCGGTGCCGATGATATACAGGCCGCCCAGCCGGCGGACTTCCTCGGCCTCGGGGGCGATCTCTTCCTTGTACTTTTTATTCAGCTCAGAGAAGGTCTTCCGGGCCTGGAGGATCTCCTCGTTATCGGTGTGGCTGAAGGCAGAGGCCTCTGCCAGCATTTCCTCTTCATAGCCCATCTTCCGCATCTCGGCCTTGGCCATAAACTCGGCGTTGCCGCCCAGCAGGATATCGGTACCACGGCCGGCCATGTTGGTGGCGATGGTCACTGCGCCCTTGCGGCCTGCCTGGGCCACGATCTGGGCTTCTTTTTCATGGAATTTGGCATTGAGCACCTGGTGCTTCACGCCCCGGGCTTTCAGCAGCTTGGAGAGCAGCTCGCTCTTCTCAATGGTGATGGTACCCACCAGCACCGGCTGGCCCTTTTCATGGTGCTCCACAATGTCGTCGATAACGGCGTGGAACTTGGCCTGCTCGGTCTTGTACACCACGTCGGGGCAGTCCTCCCGGATCATGGGCTTGTTGGTGGGGATCTCCACCACGTCCAGCTTGTAGATCTCGGAAAACTCCTCCTGCTCGGTCATGGCGGTACCGGTCATACCGGAGAGCTTGTTGTACAGGCGGAAGTAGTTCTGGAAGGTGATGGTGGCCAGGGTCTTGCTCTCCCGTGCCACTTCCACGCCTTCTTTGGCCTCGATGGCCTGGTGCAGGCCCTCGTTGTAGCGGCGGCCGTACATCAAGCGGCCGGTGAACTCGTCCACGATGATCACCTGGCCGTCCTTCACCACGTAATCCTGATCACGGTGCATGATGCCCCACGCCTTGATGGCCTGGTTCACATGGTGCTGGATGCGGATGTTGTCCGGGTCGGTGAGGTTCTCAATGCCGAAGAACTCCTCGGCCTTCTTCACGCCCCGGCGGGTTAGGGAGCAGGTCTTCAGCTTCTCGTTGACAATGTAGTCGTAATCCTTATAAAGCTCGTCGTTGTCCTCTTTCTCGTCGGTTTCCTTGACGCGGATGGGGGTCAGGGTCCGGGCAAAGGCGTTGGCACGGCCGTACAGGTCGTCGGCCTTGGCACCCTGACCGGAGATGATCAAAGGGGTTCGGGCCTCGTCGATGAGGATGGAGTCCACTTCGTCCACGATGGCATAGTTGTGGCCCCGCTGGACTTTGTTCTCCTTGTAGGTCACCATGTTGTCCCGCAGGTAGTCAAAGCCCATCTCATTGTTGGTGCCGTAGGTGATGTCGCAGGCATAGGCGGCCTTCTTCTCCTTGGAGGTCATCCCTGTCATGGCAAGGCCCACGGTCAGGCCCATAAAGTTGAACACACGGGCCATCATCTCCCCCTGGTACTTGGCCAGGTATTCGTTGACGGTGACCACGTGGACGCCCTTGCCGGTGAGGGCGTTCAAATAGGCGGGCAGGGCCAAGGTGAAGGTTTTGCCTTCACCAGTCTTCATCTCGCTGATGCGGCCCTGGTGCAGGATGATGCCACCCTGGATCTGCACAGGGAACAGCCGAATGGAGAGCACCCGGTCCATGGCCTCCCGGCAGGCAGCAAAGGCGTCGGTGAGGATGTCGTCCAGGGAAGCCCCCCCTGCAAGCCGTTCCTTCAAGATGCCGGTTTGCGCCTTCAATTCCTCGTCGCTCATTTTTCTGTATTTGTCTTCCAGCCCCAGCACCTGGTCCACCAGGGGCTGGATGCGTTTGAGTTCCCGTTTGCTGTAGTTGCCAAACAGCTTTGTCAAAATGTTGTTTGCCATAAAAGCATCATGCCTTTCTTCCGGAGGTGATCCCCCTTCGATCCTCAGTTCCCGCCGCTTGCGGCGGAGCATATTCGATTGATATTATACCACGTACCCCCTTCCCATTGCAAGGAAAGCCACAGTTTGTTTACAAAAATTCAGGGAAGAGCGGCCGTTGGCCCTTCCTTTTTTTCTGGAATTTTGTTATAATAGGATGCATTTTGATAAGGATAGGATGATTGTATGCAAGCAGAGCAAACGCGACAGAACAAAATGGGCACCGCGCCCATGCTTCCCCTGATCTTTTCCATGGCGCTGCCAGCGATGTTTTCCATGCTGGTACAGGCGCTGTACAACATTGTTGACAGCTACTTTGTAGCCCAGGTCAGCGAAAAGGGCCTGGCCGCTGTCAGCCTGGCCTTCCCCTTGCAAAACCTGCTCATCGCCTTTGCTGTGGGCACCTCGGTGGGCGTCACCAGCCTGATCTCCCGGCGTCTGGGCCAGGGCCGGCAGGAAGAGGCAAACTCCGCCGCAGCCCATGGCATTTTGCTGGCCATTTGCACCTGGGTGCTGTTTGCCATCTACGGCGGGTTCTTCTCCACCCCCTTCTTTGAGCTCTTTGAAACAGACCCGGAGATCATCCAGATGGGCAGCACCTACATTTCCATCTGCTGCGTGTTCTCCTTCGGCGTGTTTGTGGAGGTCACCCTGGAAAAGACCCTGCAGGCCACCGGCAACATGATCTGGCCCATGATCTTCCAGCTGATCGGCGCCATCACCAACATCATTCTGGACCCCATCATGATCTTTGGCCTGTTGGGCTTCCCGGCCATGGGCGTGGCAGGCGCCGCCATTGCCACGGTGTCCGGCCAGATCCTGGCTATGGTGGTGGCCTCCCTGGTGATCACCTTCCGGGACCACGACATCCACATCAGCTTCCGTGGCTTCCGCCCCGACTTCAAGATCATCAAGGACATCTACATTGTGGGCATTCCCTCCATCGTGATGCAGTCCATTGGAACGGTGATGACCATGGCCCTCAATGGGATCTTGTCCTCCTTCTCCACCGCCGCTTACACGGTGTTTGGCCTGTACTTCAAGCTGCAGTCCTTCGTGTTCATGCCGGTATTCGGCCTCAACCAGGGCCTTCTGCCCATTCTGGGCTATAACTACGGCGCCCGCAACAAGCACCGCATGATGTCCGCCTTCCGCTCCGGGTGCGTCATCGCCCTGGTGATCATGGCCGCCGGTATGGTGGTATTCCTGGCCTTCCCCCAGTGGCTGCTGGGCATTTTCAACGCCTCCGACGAGCTGCTGGAAATCGGTATCCCCGCCCTGCGGATCATCTGCACCTGCTTCCTCTTCGCCGCCTTGGGCATTGTGGCCTCCACCCTGTTCCAGGCTGTGGGCCGGGGTATTTACAGCTTGATCGTTTCCCTGATGCGCCAGCTGGTGGTGCTGGTCCCCGCCGCCTGGATCTTGGCCCAGGTGACCCACCAGGTGTTCTATGTGTGGTGGGCCTTCCCCATTGCCGAGTGCTTCTCCCTGGTGGTGAGCCTGGTGCTGTTCCTCCGGCTGTACCGGACCGAGATCCGCAAGCTGGAAACCGTCAAGGAGCGGTAAAAAACTCCAAAAGCAAAAAGGATGCCTTGCGGCATCCTTTTTTTTGGCTCTCCAAGGCTGTTAGGGCCTTTCCCCTGGTTTTGGTCCAGTCAAGGGCAGCTTCACCGTGAAACAGCTCCCCTGCCCCAAGGTGCTGTTCACCTGCACCTGGCCCCCGTGGGCCTCTGCGATCCACTTCACCATGGAAAGCCCCAGGCCGCTGCTGTCCCCGCTGCGGGAGGGGTCCACCTGGTAAAACCGGTTCCAGATCTTTTCCAAATCCTGGGGGGCAATGCCAATGCCATCGTCTTTCACCTGCAGCCAGGCGCTGTCCCCCTCCCGGTGGAGGCTCATCCAAATGTGGCCCCCCTCCTTGCCGTAGGTCACCGCGTTTTGCAGCAGGTTGCCCCACAGCCGCAGCATCAACGTCTGGTCGGCGGTGACCTCCACCCCCGGCTGGATCTCTGCCAAAAGGGAGATCCCCTTCTTCCCGGCAATTTCGGAGAATTCCTCCGCCTCCAGCTGGCTCAGCTCCGAGAGGTCCAGGGGTTCCAAGGTCAGCCGCTCCCGGCCTTGGTCCGCCCGGGAAAGCAGCAGCAGCTGGGACACCATCTCCCCCATGGAAGCCACCTTCCGCTGGACCAGCTCCACCTCTTTCCGGGCCTCGGGGGACAGATCCTCCCGGGCCAGCAGGTCCTCGCACTGGATCATGGCCACGGACAGGGGTGTGCGCAGTTCGTGGGCCACGTCACTGGTGAACTGCTTCTCCCGCTGGAATCCCGCCTCCAGCTGATCCAGAAGGCTGTCGAAGGTTTGGGCCAAGGTGTAGATCTCGTCACTGCCTCCGCCCAGCTGTACCCGCTTGGACAGATCCTTCTCCCGCTGGATGTTCCGCACCGTTTGGGTGATCTGGGAAACCGGCCCCAGGGCCCGGCGGCTGAGCAGGTACCCGCACAGGGCCGTAAGGAGGATGAGGACAGGGGAAAGCACCAGCGCCAGCCACAGGGTGAACCGGAAATCCCGCTCGGCGTCGCTGAGGGACAGCACCCCCCGCAGCACTAAATTCCCATAGCCCTCCACGGGAAACTGGATATCCAACACGGAAAATTCCACCCCGTCCTGGGTGACGGTGCGCAGCTCCCCGTCGGAAAAGGGCAGGTCATAGGCAAAGCCATAGGGCAGCCGCCCATAGAGCAGGGAAGGGCTGTCCGGCTGGTACACAGAGAGGTACACCCCGTTTTCCAGCTCCAAAAGCTCGGAGTCAAACTCCAAGCGGCCGTTTTGGTACACCACGTCCTCCAAGGAGGAGGACACCCGCTCCTCCAGATTGTTCTGCACGTTCGCCAAGATCTCCTGGGAGCTGACGGAAAACAGCACCGCCAACACCAGGCACACCACCAAAGTCATCAGCCCGGTGTGGAACAGCACCAACCGGGTCTTCAAGGAAAGCCGCATCATGCCCCACCGTCCTTGAGCACATAGCCGTGGCCCCGCACGGTGTGGAGGTATTTGGTGTCATAGCCTTCGTCGATCTTCTTCCGCAGGTACCGGATGTACACGTCGATCACGTTGGAGCCGCCGGAAAAGCCGTAATCCCACACGTGCTGCTCCAACTTGTCCCGGCTGAGGACGATCCCCGCATTCTGCATCATGTACCGCAGCAGGGAAAATTCCTTGGAGGATAGGGAGATTTCCTTGCCTGCCCGGTACACCTGCCGGGTATCCAGGTGGAGCTCCAGATCCCCCACTCTCAGCACGCTGGTCTTCTCCCCCTGGGGTTTGCGCAGCAGCACCCGCAGCCGTGCCAACAGTTCCTCAAAGGCAAAGGGCTTGATCAGGTAGTCGTCAGCGCCGGCGTCCAGGCCTGCCACCCGGTCCTCGATGCTGTCCCGGGCCGTCAGGAGCAGCACCGGCACTTGGTTCCCCTCCCGGCGCAGCTGCCGGAGCACCTGGATGCCGTCCTTTTTGGGCATCATGATGTCCAACACCAGGGCGTCATACTCCGCCCCCAGCAGGTAGTCGAACACCTCTTCCCCGTCAAAACAGCCATCCACGCTGTAATCGGCCTGCCGCAGCCGCTTTTGGATCAGCAAGTTCAAATCCCGCTCATCCTCCGCCACCAAGATGCGCATGGCGCCTCCTCCTTTCACACTGGGGAAACGGCAGGTTCACCCCGCCGCCCCGGTCAATCTTTGTAATCCACACTCCACTCGATGAAAGCTCCCGTGGAGGCATCGATCTCAAACTCGTACTCGGCACCCTCATAATAGACCTCGCCCTCGTAGAGATCCCGTCCGTCATCCCGGTCATATTCGATCCACACGTCGGTGGAATCCGCCCCGGGGATCCGATCCAGCACCAGCTGGATGGCTTGCTCCAAGGTCACCGCACTGCCAGTTCCGCCTTCGGACACACCCCACCCCTCAATCTCCTGGTCGTAAGAGAGGATCTCCAGGGTGTCCTTGGCAATGGTGTAATCGTATTCGGTATTCCCGGCGATGAACTCGATCTCATATACGGCCCGTCCGTGTTCCACGTCCTCTTCGATCCGGTGGGTGTAGCACTCTGTCACACCGGCGTGTTCCATGGCAGCGTTCATGGCCTTCGCGCGGGCCTCTTCCTCCTCTACCATCTGGTTTTGGCTTTCAACGGCGCTCTGCTCTGCCTCCGCCTGAGAAACGGCGTCCTCCACCATCTGGACGGCAGTCCCCGGGTCCTTTTGGGTTTCCGTGGAGGTCTGGCTGCTCTTCTTCACGTCGTAAGAATAGTTGACGATCTCCCCGGTTTTCCGGGAAACATCGTATTGGTAGGTGCGTTCGGAGGTGGCAAACTGGATGTCATACACCTCTTCTCCGTCCTCCTTGTCCTGCTCTACCAACAAAGAAATGGTGTCCTCCTGGGCCACCCCGGCGTGGTCCAGGGCGGTTTTCAACGCAGTGTCCTGGTCGATAGTGCCGCCGGAACACCCTGCCAGCAGGGCACACAGCCCCAGAGCCGCAGCGGCCATCCAAAGTTTTCCCTTGTATTTCATGGAAGCATCCTCCTTTGGTTTTCTTGTCTTCATTGTAGCCCCCCATTATGAGAAACAGATTAAAACCCTGCTGCTTTCACATTTTTTCCCGCCGTGCATACACTAAAACGAGTTTAAAAAAGGAGGCGGTTTTGTTGCCCATCCGCATTTTCATCGACCAGGGGCACAACCCCCAAGGGGTCAACGCCGGGGCGGAAGGCTTTGGCCTGCGGGAGCAGGACGTCAACTACGCCGTGGGCATGGAGCTTGCCCGGCTACTGAACAACGACCCCCGGTTCACCGCTCGGGTTTCCCGGAGCACCCCCACCGAAACCCTGGGCACCAGCAATTCCACCAGCCTGCAGCGCCGGGTGCAGATGGCCAACTCCTGGCCGGCGGACTACTTTATCAGCATCCACTGCAACGCCAACACCAACCCGGCCATCAACGGCACCGAGGTGTACGTCTACCAGCAGAACACCCAATCCTATTGGCTGGCCCAGCACGTGCTGGAAGGGATTGTGGACACAGTGGGCACCCGTGACAATGGCGTGCGCCTGAACCCCAGCCTCTATGTGCTGCGGCGCACCACCATGCCGGCCATTTTGGTGGAACTGGCCTATCTCACCAACGGCATGGATGCCCTGAAGCTGCGGGATGAGCAACCGGCCTTTGCCCTGGGGATCTACCGGGGGATCTTGAGCTATTTTGGATTCTCCCAGGAGTAGCTCTGCGAAAAGGAACGCGGCACCCTCTGTGGGACGCCGCGCCTTTTTGTCTTTTGCACATATGGCTTTTAGCCGCCGTAGGTGAGCACGGCGGTGTAATGGCTCATGTTGGGGGTGACCTCCAGGGTATCGGTGTCACAACGGACCCACTTGCCACACACTTCCAAGAAGGCGCCCACAGTCCCCAACACCTCAAAGCCGAACTCATCCGAGCGGTAGTGCATGGGGATGACCACCCGGGGCTGGATGGCATTTACAATGTCCATGGCCTCCTGGGGCCCCACGGTGAAGTGGCCGCCTACCGGCAGCATGATGGCGTCCAGGTTTTTCAGCTGATCCAGTACCTCCTGGGAAGGCATACAGCCCACATCCCCAAAGTGTGCCACCCGCAGCCCCTGAGCCTCCAGCACATAGATGGTGTTGGGGCCCCGCAGGGCGCCCTGCTGGTCGTCGTGATACCAAGGCAGCGCCGTGATGGTGAAGGGGTTTTCTGGGCCGTCTTCCCGCAGGATGACCCCAGCCCGGTAATTGTGGTCACCGTGCTCATGGCTGCACAGCACCTGGTCCGCCTCCACGTTTTGAATATCCTTGCACCCGGGGACACTGCCCGGGGCAAAGGGGTCCAGTACGATGACATAGCCTTGGCACTCCACCCGGAAACAGGAATGCCCCAACCACTGAATCTGAATGGCTGACATACAAAACAACTCCTTTACAATCCAACATACTTTCCAGAAACTTCTTTTCTGTGAGTTGTATTATAGCACATTTTTCCGGATTTGCCTACTATCTGGAAGAAAAGTGCCCCTTACGAAAAGAACGCAGAGAGCACACACCCTCTGCGTTCTTCTTTGCAATGGTGCAGCCTTGCCTCCAGCCGCCCACCTTTTGGTGTGTCAGCTGCGCTGGTGAGGAGGTTCTTCCTGGCCGGGGCAGCTTTTGGGCCGGCCAGGCGTCCCCGGTTCCCGACGAGGGATGGCCATGGGAGAAAGCTGCTGATAAGATTCCCACTGGGCTTGGTCCTCCGGCGGGGTGAACATCAGGCCGGTACACTCGTTGGCGCTGGCCACCGAGGTCTCCGGGCCTGTGTCGTGTTCGTGGTGGTCGAACCGGTGGCGGTTAAACAGGGGATTCTTCATAACGGCACGTCCTTTCCTAAGTCTGTCTTTAGGATTTGCCCTTTTTCCCCGGCTATGCGCCCTGCACAGTTTTGGATGCTTTTGAATTTCCTCCCAAGATTTTTTATAAAGCGGCAAAAATCAGAAACGCCTGGAAGGTACAGGCCCCACCTCCGGGCAGGAAAAAGGCCGCAGGGGATTGCCCCTTGCGGCCTTTTATCAACATTCTTTGGGGAACCAGTGGAAAACACCGGCCCAGTTTTAAGAAGCCTTACGCCTTTTTGGCTTCGTCCAGCTTTTCCCGCTTGTGGATCTGCCACATGCAGAACAGGTTGGGGGCAATGAACTGGCTGCTGAAGCAGCCTGCCGCCACGCCCGCCATCATCGGAAGCGCGAAGGAAACCACCGTGTCGATGTTGTAAATCATCGCCACAATAAGCACCACCACCAGGGAAAGGAACGTGCACAGAGAGGTAAGCACCGTGCGGCCCAGGGTC
>CAJFMJ010000042.1 GCA_904391645.1 uncultured Neglectibacter sp. | reverse complement strand
CCCGCGCACTGGGCCAGGATCCTAGCACCCCGCAGGGCATCCTCGCTGGGGCCGGGAAAGGACAGCGCTGTTTCAAAAGCCTTTGTCAACAAGCCGTCCCCGGCCAATAGGGCCATGGCCTCCCCAAACACTTTGTGGTTGGTAGGCCTGCCCCGGCGGAGGTCGTCGTCATCCATACAGGGCAGATCGTCGTGGATCAAGGAGTAGGTGTGGACCATTTCCACAGCGCAGGCGAAGGGAAGGGCTTCTTCGGGTTTTCCCCCGCACAGCTGGCAAAAAGCCAGTGCCACCACTGGGCGGATCCGTTTGCCCCCAACAAACACACTGTACCGCATGGAATCCATCACCGGGGCGGCAAACTCCCCTTCCGAAGGAGCCGGAAGGCTTTGTTCCAGAGCCCTTTCCACCAGGGAAAGATACCGGTCAAATGTCTTCTTCATCCTGCACCTCCTCTTCCAGGGGAATCTTCGCCAACTGGGTCACCTGCTGTTCCGCTTTGTCCAACAGCTGGTAACACTGGGAAGAAAGCTTTGCCCCTTCCTCAAAAAGCTTCATGGATTCCTCCAAAGAAACCTCGCCGCTCTCCAACTTTCCAACGATCTCCTGAAGCCGCTGCATGGCCTCTTCAAACTTTAACTTCTTCGCCGCCATGGGTCATTCTCCCTTTCCCAATATTTCCGCAGAGAGGGCCCCCTCTGCTAAACGGATGGCAACCCGGTCCCCCGGGGAAACGTCCGAGGCACGTTTGATCACTTGGCCGTCTTTCTTAACAATAGCATACCCCCGAGAGAGCACTTTTAATGGGCTGAGGGCATCCAGCGTTCCCGAAAGGGCGGAAAGCCGTCCCTGCTCCCGGGTCAAACGGTGCTGCATACATTCACCCATCCGTCGGGACAGTCCTCCCACCATTTCACGGCGCTGTGCCAGAATCTCTTCCGGACGCTTCAACAGAGGCGTTTCCACCAAGAGGTCCACGCTTTGCCGGAGGTACTCCACCAGCTTGGCCGATTCCTCCCGGAAATACCGGTTGTAGGAAAGCACCTGGGCAAGTTCCTCCCGCCAGTCGGGGGTGCACAGCTCCGCCGCAGCACTGGGCGTAGGGGCTCGCAAATCCGCCACAAAATCGCAGATGGTGAAATCGGTTTCGTGGCCCACAGCGGACACCACAGGGATCGAACAAGCGTACACCGCCCGGGCCACAGCCTCCTCGTTAAAGGCCCACAGGTCCTCCAGAGAACCGCCGCCCCGGCCCAGAATGATCACATCACAAGCCCGCCGCCGGTCCATTTCCTGCAAGGCCTCCACGATCTGTCCAGGGGCTTGTTCCCCTTGCACCAACACCGGCGCTAGGACAATTTCCGCCAAAGGCCAACGCCGTCCCGTGATCTGCAGAATATCCTGTACCGCCGCCCCTGTGGGGGAAGTGATCACACCAATGCGTTGGGGAAAGGCGGGAATCTCCCGTTTGTGGTCTGCATCAAACAGCCCCTCCTGGCTCAGCCGGTCTTTCAACTGCTGGAAGGCAAGGCTCAATGCGCCCATGCCCTCGGGCTGCATATCCTCCGCGTAAAGCTGGTATTGCCCGGAAGGCTCATACACGGAAACCCTCCCCCGGATGAGCACCTTCATGCCGTCTTTCGGGCGGAATTTCAGACGCCGGGCCGCCGAGGCAAACATCACCGCCTTCAGCACCGACTTATCATCCTTTAAGGAGAAGTACAGGTGGCCAGAACGGTAGTGATCTGTAAAGTTGGAGATTTCCCCGGAAATGAGGACGTTCTGCAGCCTGCCATCCCCTTCCAGAAGGGATTTGATAAAAAAGTTCACTTGGGAAACCGTCAGCACAGTTTGGCTCATGAAAAACACCTCTTCTTCCAAGCCAACACAGCTGCACCGGCAGCATTGTCAGAGGAGAATTCCGGGGCCGCAAAGTACCCGTGATAGCGCTCTCCCAACCGGCGCCGCAGCAGGGAGTTGGAGCACACCCCGCCAGAAAACACCACCGGCAGGTCCCCCAGCTCTTCCAGCAAGCCACCGCACATCTTGTCCAACACGGCATAGATGGCCTCTATGCAGTAACGCGCGATTTTTTCCACCGGCTCTCCCCGATCCAGCAAGGCTTTGCATTGGTTCTCAATGCCGGAGAGAGAACAATCGTTGCCTTTCAGCACCGGGCGGTATTGGATCTTCTCGTCCCACTTCAAGGCCAGCCGTTCCAACTCTGGGCCACAAGGGAACCCAAGCCCCAACATGACGCCCACACGGTCCACTGCCTGGCCGGCTTTCAAATCCAAAGAATGGGCCACCAGTTTTACTTGGGGCACCCCCTTCTCCCCCGGAGTGACCAAGAGCGCCTCAGTGGTGCCGCCGGAAACGTGAAAGGCCAGAAACCGTTTCTCTAAAAGCTCCAGCTTCCCAGCGGAATACAGTGCTGCCGCAATGTGGCCCTGCTGGTGGGAGAATCCCTCCACAGGGACTTTCCACGCCTGCCCCAAAAGCCCAGCTGTATTTTTCCCCACCAAGAAACATGGCATATAGGAACCTTCTTCCGTTGTGGGAGTCAGGGATACGCCAATGGCTTTGGGGTGGTCTTCCAACCCCTCCAAAAGGGGGCCCAGCACCTGGGGCAACTGCCGCACATGATGAAAGACCGCATCGCTTTGGCGAAGGCCCTTTTCCCCCTGCTTTACCGGCAGCAGCATCTTCCGGTTTTCCAACACCCGCTCCCCGTCGAACAGTGCGGAAGAAGTGGTGTAATTGCTGGTATCAATCCCCAGAAACAGTTCACTCATGGGGCTTGTCCTTTGCTTTCTCGGGCGAGGACTTGGCAACAGAGGCCAGTACCCCATTAATGTAGGAGGCGTCGTCCTTGCCGCCGTAAATTTTTGCCAACTCCACTGCTTCGTTGATGGTCACACTGGCGGGAATGCTCTCCTCCCACAGCATTTCGTAGACAGCCAGACGCAGCAGCGCCAGCGTCACCTTTGACAACCGGCGCAAGCTCCACCCCCGGATGTGCTTCTCGATAGCCTGATCCACCTCTTCCCGGTGTTCTTCCACACCCAAAGCCTCCCGCTCGGCAAAGCTGCTGGGGATGAGATCCCGGGCCTCCACCGCGTCGTGGAGGATACTGTCTATGGGCTCCTCCCGCACTGTCTGCTCAAACACCAAAATAAACGCCTGTTCCCTGGCTTCCCTTCTCGTCATAGAGCCAACCTCCAAAATAAATAAAAAGCCCACCGCTTCCACGGTGAGCCTTTGCAACAGGTCCTTCGTACACAAGATTGCGTTTTCAAGCTTCACCGGGAAACCGCACATTGGGGCGGTTTGTGAAGCTATTATACCACACTCTTCGCGCAATACCAAGTTAATTTGTGCCGATAATTTTGATTTTATCCGCACTCAAGCCAGTTTGCTCCATCACGATCTCCTGAACGATCAACGTGTCTGCCTCTTCCACAGAGCCCGCCATTACCACGCTGCACTCCTCTTCCGTGATATACGCAACACACTGGGAGTATCCTTTGGCTTGCAGCAAGCTTTCCACATTGGACTCCTCCAGGATATTCTGGGCAATGGCAGAGGCTTCCTCCACTGCTTGCTGCTTGGCGGCGCTGTCAGAATCCACGCTTTCCAGCACATTGTCCAACAGCTCCAAGGCCTCGTCCCGTGAGTTTTGCCGGTCCACACGGGCTTGGGCCAGTGCGTCTTCTTGGGTGGCGGCTTCTGTGGAAGACTGCAAATCGTCCGTGACAGTTTCCACATAGGCGTTGTTCACCAGCTGCGCCGCGCCCAATTGGCTTGTTTCTGAGGAAGTGTCCCCCACCGGCAGGGTATTGGTGCCTGCAAATTGCCAATTGAGATACACGGCTGCTCCCAAAGCCAACACCAAGGATGCCAACACAAGCTGTTTTTTTCCAAATTTCATAGGTAATCCCTCCAAAGAATGAACTGTTCTATTGGTCAAGCTACGCGCTTCCAACGACACACACTTTCGCGGTAGAAACATCCAACGCAGTACACACTGCCGTCAGGAGTTTTTCCTGCACCGCGGGGTCCCCTGCCATACGGCTGACCACCACCACACCCTTTACTTTCGGCTGGGTTTTTGTCACGGTCAAGGCATATTGGCTGCCCTGGCTGTCTTCCAACAGGACATGGGTGTTCTCCTGTTCCAAAGAAGCCCTTCCGTCCTCCTGCTCAGAACTCTCCCGCTGGTCCGAAGCGTAAAGGTTGCGGCCATTGTCCTCCAAGGTCACCACTACCGTGGGGTCTTTCTCCCCGGTGATGGCGGTGACCAGGCGGGAAATTTCCTGCTCCAGTTGATCACTGGAAGTTTCCACAGGGGCCACCCGGGATTCCTGGGGATCGGCGGTGCTTCCCGGCTCCCAAAAGGAGGAGAGGCCAATGAGGGCAATGCCGCAGATGCCCAGGATCACCACCAGCTTTAAGGGCTTTTCCCGCTGGAACCGCTTACGCAGGGCCTGTTTCCAGTTTTCTGCTTCCATAGTTCTCCTTTCCGGACTCTCACCCTTCCACAGTGACTGAAACGACCACATCCTCCCCCAGGACATTTTGAAGCAGCGCCCGTGCCTGCTCTTCCTGGCTGGGATATTGAAACGCCGCAGCCACCTCGGTCAATACTATGCTGCCATCCTCATTTCTATCTGTGAAAACCTGGATTTCTTTTGCTTGAAGCCCCACAGTCCCCAAAAGCCCCTGCACATAAGCCTCCAAATCCTCCACAGCTGCCTGTTCCACCTGCTCTTCCACATAGGACGCAAGCTCTTCCTGCTGCCGAAGGGACGACTCTTGAGAAATGGGAAGTTCCACATCCAAAGAAAGAAGGGAACCCACCGCAGAAAGGGTCACTGCTAAAACAGCCAAACTTCCCGCAAAGCGGGTCATTTGATCCTCTGGGCAGAATTTTTGCAGCAACTCGGTGACAATGAGCACCAGGCACACTGTCAGGATGCTTTCCATCACAGTGTTCATAAGCTTCCTTTCACAAAGACCACCAGTGCCGCGCTGACCACCGCCACCACGCAAACGCTGGCAAGCACTGCAAGGATCATTTTTGCCACCGACCCACAAGCCTTAAAAAGGCTGGAAAGCCGGGCCATATCAAACAGGTTGGTAGCCACTTCTCCCAGCTGGCACACTCCCAGCCACAGGGCAGCCTCCAATGCAGCGGGGGCAAAGATGCAGATGGCGGCCAAAATGCCAAAGGCGCCCACTCCGGATTTGACGATCCGCACGCTGTTTTGAATGGCCGTCACAGCGTCCCCAAATGCACCTCCCACAATGGGGATGGCCGAAGAAGCCAACAGCTTCACAGTCTTTCCCGTGGCAGCATCCACTTGGGCATTGAGCGCGGTCTGCACCGACAGAATGCCTGAAAACAGGGTGACTGCCAGCACCAGTGCCCATTTCCCGAAACTGTATAAACTGGAAAGCAGGGAGTCGAATTTTCCCCCACAGAGGGATGAGGCCAGTGCCAGCATGAGAAAACCGTGCAACAGCGGCACAAGAAGAGCCGAAGAGAGCACCGGGATGGCACTGCCAGCAGCCAATGTTAAAAAACTATACCCGCCTCCCACTGCTTGGTTCCCTGAAGCAACCAGCAGTGCGGAGTACACCGGCACACTGGCTCCCAGGAACACACAGGTGCTTTGCACCACCTGGTCCGCAGCCCGGATCAGCTCCAGGAGCGGGGCAGTGAGCACGCCGGCACAGGCCACCGTGCCAGCCAACAGGGAAACGCCGCTGCCCTCTTCAAAATTTCCCGCCAAGCGGCAGAGCACCACCACGCCGATCAAGGAAGCCAACCCCTTGAGGGGGGCTGCCAGCTTTTCCCGCAGCAGTTTGGAACCGGTTTCCAACAGCCCCTCCCCGTCCCCGGCAGCCCATTGCCCCTCCTCCACCCCCATTTGGGAGAGCAACTCTTGGGTTTCCTTGTCCAAAGAACCGTAAAGCTCCCCGGCGCCGCTCTTTTCGGCAATACTGGAAACCTCGTCTGCTGATGCAAAACAGGGAACCCACCACATCAAGCACACCGACAACAGGCACAGCAGAAATATCCGTTTTTTCACACAGTCCCACATCCTTACAGGGCGGCAATCTCCCCCAAGTAATCCAGTATTTTCGTGATGGCGGGCAATGCCGCTGCCAAAACCGCCGTACGGGCTGCCAGCTCTACCGTGTAGGAAAGGGCGGACTCCCCTGCATCTTTGCACAGCCGCGCCACCACTTGCCCTACCACGGTGATCCCCACCGCCCGGAGCACCAGCTCCACCGCTTCCCCCTCCAGGGCCCCGACCTCCGCCAGGCCTTCAACTTGGCGGAGAAGCGGCTCTGCCCTGCCCAACACGGTAAGCAGCAAAAGGACGGCTCCTGCCAAACTGATCAACAGGGCAAACTCTTTATTGCTTTTTTGTACCAAGGCGGCAAAGAACACCCCGCACAACGCCACGATCCCAACGCCTAACAACTCCATGGCTACAGAGAGAAAATGGACTTGACCGTTTGGAACAAGGTGTCGATCTGCCGCAAAATCATCATCAACACCACGATCAATCCTGCCAGGGTGGTCATCATGGCCTGTTCCTCCCGCCCGGAGCGCATGAGCAGCTGGTTGAGCACAGCAACGATGATGCCGATGGCGGCAATTTGAAAAATGAGATCCACTACCATGAGGGCGTCCCTCCCTTTCCAGTCCTTGTTTAGAGCAGCAGCAGGCTCATTGCCACTCCGGCAAACAACCCCAGCGCCACGGAGATTTTAGACTTTTGCCGGGCCTCTATTTGCGCCTGTTCCAGCCGCGGTGCTAAAAGGCCCTGGTACATGGCGATATGTTCCAACTGCCCCTGAACATCGGTGGCGCCCAGCTCTTTTACAAACCCCAAATACATCTCCCGGTCACCCCTGTCCCATAGGAGCTCCTCCCCAGCCCGGGACAGAGCCCCCACCGGGTCTATGAGGAACTCCCCGTCCCGTTCCGCCAAGCGGCAAAACCGGGACTCCTGCCGCTCTAAGATCAACTCCCGCAGGCTGCCTGCTGAATAGCGGATGCCTGTTTGAAAGTTTTGCAGCAAAGTCATCCAGTCAAGCAACAACCGTGCCCTGCGCTGTAGTCGTGCTGCAGCCAAGATCCCTGCCAGCAACCCGCTGAACAAAACCAGCCCTGCTCCTATCAGCTTCACAGCATTCCCCACCCCCTTTGTACTTCCCTGCCATGGGGATGATTGCGGAGATTTCTCCAGGCGCTTGGCGTCCCACAAGGCAGACCGCGGTTTGAAAGGCTCCTGTTTCCAGGAGAGCACGGCACAGCGGACGGCTGTAAAGCGTTTCAGCTTGCCCGTGGACCGAGGCCACCAATGCCACACCAGAGGCCACCACCCTTTGGACAGCTTCCAGGTCGTGCTGGCCCAGCTCATCGCAGACAATCACCTCTGGGGAAAGGGAACGCAAAGCCATTTCCATCCCCGCGCCTTTCGGGTAACCTTGTAGCAGGTCAGCATTAGGGCCCAGGTCAAAGCCACCCAACTCCCCACGCTCGTCCACTACCGCCACACGACGGCTGGGGCCAAACCGCCCCCGGGAAAGGGAACGGGCCACATCCCGCAAAAAAGTGGTTTTCCCACTGGAAGGTGGCCCCGCCACCAGGATGCCTCCCTCCCACCCCACGTTCTCCAAAAACAGCCTGTCCCCGCATCCAGGAAGATCCCTGGGGATGCGGTACACCAAGGAGGTGATCTCCCGGATGGTTTGGACGGCCCCCTTCTCTGTCACAGCGCTGCCGCAAACCCCAACCCGGCAGTTCTCGCCCATCCATATGAACCCCTGCCGGAGCTCTTCTTCGTGGCGGAAAACCGAATGCCCGCAGGCTTGCAAAAAAAGTTCCCGCAGCTGAGCATCCCCTGCCACCACACCCTGCTCCGGAACCCGGGACACCTCCCCGGATTTTGTGGGGAACAATGTGCCCTCTCTGCCGCAAATCGATAGGGGCATTCCCCGGCTGATATGGATGTCAAAGGCCTGGTTTTTTACCCAGTGAGGGACTGCCAGTAGCAAGTCCCGATACAGGCTGATTTGCCGGGCCACATAATCAAACCCAGAAGGTTCCATAGATCGCTCCTCCTTTGTCCACAAGTTGTTCATATCTATGGACAGGGCCTTGGAAATAGAACCCGGCAGGACAAAACAAAAAAAGCCCCCGCTGGCAGCGGGGGCTTTTCCCGACGTTCAAAGGTCGGTTTTCTATTTTGTTTCTTCATATGCCACAAACGCCTGGAGCACCTGGCGGTCCGTGGCATAGGTGACCAATTCCAACGCCTCTTGTGGGGCTTTCCAGGAAATCTCCAACACCTCTTCCGGTTGAGGCCGGGCATGATCTTTCTTGGCCTTAGCAGCGAAATAGATGACATCTTTCATCACACCAGGCTTTGGCGAATAGGTGACCATCTCCCGGAAACCCGTGTCCAGCTCCACTTTCAAGCCGGTTTCCTCTTTGATCTCCCGCAAGGCCGTTTCTGACTCCGTTTCCTTTTTTTCCACGTGGCCTTTGGGGAATGCCCAATGCCCCCCGTTTTTGTGCTTGATCAGCAGCACTTCCATCCCGGTTTCACCTTTCCGGTACACCACGGCTCCGCAGGATTTTTCTTTTTTCAATGCAAAAGCCTCCTTTTTTTCATGAGATCCATTGGAAAAGGGGCCTGTCCCGGGTTTCGCCCAGGCAGCCCCTGTGATCCATTATTTTACAGAAAAACGATATTCCGTCTTGGTGGCAAAGGGCTTCCCCGGCTCCAGATACTGGAAGGGGAAATTCTCATGATGCACCGAGTCCGGATAGAACTGAGTTTCCAAACAGAACGCAGTGTGGGGTTTCATGGCATTGCCATCTTTCCCCACTAAACCTTCCACAGAATTGAAGGTATAAAGCTGCACCCCTGGCAGATCGGACCACACTTCCATCACACGGCCGCTCTCTGGCTCAAAGGCTTCGCCAAACTTGCGGAAACCCTCTCCATCCACACAGAAATTGTGATCAAACCCACCGTTAAGCTGGATCATGTGATCCTGGGCAAACAGATCGTCCCCCAGCTTCTTGGGGCTGGTGAAATCCAACGGGCCGCCCAACACAGAAGCCAGCCCGCCGTCGGGGATCAAATCGTCCGATACGGTGGTGGTTTCTCTGGCGTTCAGGGTCAGGTAGGTACCGCCCACTTCCTGGGAAGGATCGCCGGTCAAGTTGAAAAAGGCGTGATTGGTGGGGTTAAAGGGCGTAGCTTGGTCACAGACACCCTCATATTCCAAAGACAGGGTATTATCCGCTTTCACCGTATAGGTGACCTTCATCTCCAAGTTCCCGGGGTATCCTTCGTCACCGTCCGGGCTCAGATGGGTATAAGTGACAGAAGGCTCTTCCCCATCTTGTACCTGGGCCTGCCACAGCACCTGGTGGTACCCACCCGGGCCGCCGTGCAACGTGTTGTTCCCGTCATTTTTCGAAAGGATATAAGTCTTGCCCTGTAAGGTAAACGCAGCGCCACCGATTCGGTTGGCATAGCGGCCCACAAAGGCACCTTGGTAATTAGAGCCAAAGTACTCCTCCAAAGTGCGGTGGCCCAACACGACATCCCCGAGAGTTCCATTTCGGTCAGGGACCCACAGCTGCACAATCCGGCAACCGTATGGGGTGGTGACCAAAGTCATCCCGCCGGCGTTTTTCAACGTGTATACCGGAACCTCCCGGCCATCGGGAAGCGTTCCAAAAACCGCTTTTTCCACAGACATGGAATCAGGCCTCCTTGCCCAACAGTGCCGCGCCGATGATACCAGCGTCGTTGCCCAGCTCCGCTCTGCAAACCACAGTCTTCTTAGCGGAATTGCGGGCATACTGTTCACGCTCCACAAACTCCCGCACAGGTGCCAGCAAGGTTTCCCGCTCGTTGGAAATACCGCCGCCGATGCAAAGGATGTCCGGCTGGAAAATGTTGATCATATCCACCAGGCCCACACTGAGGTACTTCACATACTCATCTACAATCTTTTTGCCAACAGGGTCGCCCTGACGCATGGCATCGAATGCGGTACGGCCGCTGACCTTTTCGATATCGCCGTCAACCAGCGTCCACAGGGGGGAATCCTTGGGGGCTTCCTCCATATGCTCTTTGGTGGTCTTGGTCAAACCGGTGGCAGAGGCATAGGTTTCCCAGCAGCCATGGCGGCCACAGGTACAGGGACGTCCATCCACCACAATGACAGAGTGTCCCAGTTCAGCGCCGGCAAAGTTGCTGCCGGAATAGATCTTGTGGTCGATGATGATGCCACCGCCCACGCCGGTGCCCAGGGTAATGGCCACAGCATTGTCTGCGCCCTTGAGTGCCCCGGCCATATACTCACCGAAAGCAGCAGCGTTGGCGTCGTTTTCCATGAGGACTTTTTTACCTTCCAAACGCTCCGAGAGCATCTTCTCCATGGGGGTGTTTTTGAAGGGCAGATTGTTGGCGTATTCAATGATACCGGTAGCCTTGTTGATGGTCCCGGGAGAGCCCAGTCCCACCCACGGCACATCGGCCAAGGTGATGTTGGCATTTTTCAGCGCAGCATAAGCGGTTTCCGCCATGGCGTCGGCCACCTGTTCAGCGTTGTCCAGCTTTGTTTTGGAAGTCGCACGGGCGATGATCTGGTTGTTATCGTCCACAATGCCGACGGCAATATTGGTGCCGCCAAGGTCAATTCCAAGATAGTACATAGCAGTTACTCCTTTAGAAGAAATTCGGGTCCTCCCCTATTTAATTTCAAGTATACTATAAAGAGGTGATAAATGTAAATGTCTTTCTTTTGAAATTTCCGGTATTTTTTACGGGATCCTCCCCCTTGATTTTCCCTCAACTCTATGGTAACATAGAAAAGCTATCTAGTAGATTTTCTATTTGCCGCTGTGGTGAAATCGGCAGACACAAGGGACTTAAAATCCCTCGGTAGCAATACCATACCGGTTCAAGTCCGGTCAGCGGCACCAAATCGGAGCAAAGAGGTTTCTTTGCTCCGATTTTTTTGAGCTGAGAAGCTGTTTTCTCTTTTGATTACCTTAATATTGTTCAGGTTAATTCTCGCTTCTTTCCCACCAATTGCGCCCACACGCATCTTGCGTGTGGGCTTTTTTCTGTGCAATCACACTTCCTTTTTGTAATTTTAAAAATCGCATATGTTTTGAAACAAGGCCTCTCTTACCTCTTTACCCCCCCGCACCAAAAACATGGGTGTAGATGCGTTGTTGACCCACTCCGTTCGGGTCCACACCCGCTTCCAAATCTGCGGGTCTGTGGTAACAATCATTCCAAGGCGCTCCAAGACACTCGCGTCCCAAGCAGGTCGCATCTGGGTGGATAGGTAAGCCTGCCGGGCAATGGCCTCCATGGCATCGGTATCGGTGCCAGCGGTATCGTCCTCCACCTGGGTGGCATGGACGTTTTCCCGGTCTTCCTGGTGACCGGCTCGGGCATCTTCATCAAACAAATAGCGGTACCAATTGGCGTCAAAGTTTAACAGGAGCCCCCCTGGCCGTAGAACCCGTACCCACTGACAGTACGCGTTTTCCGGGTTATGGAGATTCCAAGTCACGTTGCGGGTGACAATGACATCAAAACAGGCATCCGGAAACCGCAGGTCTTCGGCGTCCATCTGGAGAAACCGAATGTTCTCAGAAAGCTTCCCTGCGTTTTTCTTCGCCTGGGAAAGCATTTGGGCTGTGTAGTCCACTCCAGTGACGGAATATCCCTGTTCCGCCAACAGAATCGCGAAAAATCCAGGCCCCGTACCAATGTCCAACACCTGAATGTCCTGGGGAGCCTGTCCAGGAAACTGCCGTTGGATCTCCTGGGACAGCACTTTGCCCCACACACCATGTTGGGAAGAGGACAGCTCCTCTTGGTTTACAGCAGAATACCCCTGCGCCCGGTTGGTCCAATAACCTGCGACATACTTTCTGCACACGGCTCTGTGAAAGCACCAACGACATCAAGTTTATCCAGCAAGTGATGGGCCATGCTGATTTATCCACGACTATGGACATCTACACCCACATCACGCAGGAAAATATGGAGGAAAAAGCAGCTACAATCAAGGGCAATTTGGTGCTGATGTGAAAATTACAA
>CAJFMJ010000041.1 GCA_904391645.1 uncultured Neglectibacter sp. | reverse complement strand
GAGCTACAGAGGCAAATATGGCGACCCGGAACGGGCTCGAACCGTCGACCTCTAGCGTGACAGGCTAGCGTTCTAACCAGCTGAACTACCGGGCCATATTTGTTTGGGCCAGGGCCCATGCTGTGTGACCATACCCCAAACGATGTGTATGGTGGGGACAATAGGACTCGAACCTATGACCCCCTGCTTGTAAGGCAGGTGCTCTAACCAGCTGAGCTATGCCCCCATAAGCCCTTCACACATTTTTGTTTGCCGCATCAGCGACGTTTAATATCTTACACGATTACGCTCATTTTGTCAAGCGTTTTTCCAAAATAATTTTAGATTATTTTTTGCCCTTTTGCGCTGCCTGTTTTGCCAGCTCTTGGATCTCCTCTTTGCTAAACACATACTTCTTGTTGCAATAGTGGCAGACAGTTTCCACGTCCCCATGTTCATCCCCATGGAGCTTGAGGAGCTCTTCACTGCCCAAGGTGAGAAGTCCCCTGGCAAAGCGTTCCTTACTGCAGTTGCATACATAGTGTACCGGGAATTGATCCAATATCTCCACCTGGAAGCCTTCCAAAGCAGCACGGCACATTTCTTCCGGCCCCATCCCTTTTGCAAGCATGGTGGTAACAGAATCCAACTTGGCGATATTCTGCTCCAAACGGTCCAGCGCGGCGTTATCCGCTCCGGGAAGGGCCTGGATCAGCAACCCACCGGAAAGCAGGGCTTCCCCCTTTTCCTTATCCACCAAGACCCCCAGAGCGCATACAGTGGGGATCTGCTCACTGCTGGCGTAATAGTTTGTCAGATCCTCGGCAATTTCGCCGCTGACCAGCTCTACCTGGCCAATATAGGGATCTTTCTCCCCCAAATCACGAATGACAGCCAAACGTCCTTGGCTGCCGACACCGCCGCCCACATCAATCTTCCCATTGGGCTTTAAAGGAAGATCCACTTCCGGATGGTCCACATAGCCCCGGACATTGCCTTTGCTGTCGGAAATTGCAACCAACGTGCCCAAAGGACCGCCGCCATTGACTTTCAAAGTCAAGGTTGCCCCATCGGTCTTCAGCATATCCCCCATCAAGGAGGCGCCAGTCAAAAGCCGCCCCAAAGCAGCACAGGCTGTCCTGGAAAGGCCGTGGACCTTCTGGGCGGTGTAAACGATTTCACTGGAGTCAATGGCAGCAGCCATCAAGCTGCCGTCCGACGTGATGGTCCGTAAGATTTTATCCATAAAAAGGGATCCCCTCTTAAATTAGAGTTTTTTTGCGGCGAAAACAAGCCGTTGACTGGTTTCTTTTGGTGGGTCAAACGACAGTTCATCGAAGACCTGCACTTCCCCGAAACCTGCTTCATGGAGCCGCTGTAACACCTCTTCCACAGGATAAGCCCGTTCGGAAAATCGCTCGGTGCTGCGGGTGTAAGCTCCGTCCATGCGAGGCTGGAAAAAATCCAGCTGAATATCCACCTTCCCGCCTTTGTGACAACGGTTTTGCCACACGCAGTAAACGTGTTCCATATCGTATACATATATTTCGTTGGCGAGAATATGCTCGTGCTTATACAAGGTATTCATATCGAAGATGAAATAACCCTGTGGGTTCATAAAGAAAGCTACTTTGGAAAACACTTTCCCCAGCTCTTCCCCACTGCTCAAGTGGTTCAAACTGTCCAAGGTGCAAATTGCCGTATCCACTGTCCCGTATAAATCGATGGACTGCATTTTCTGGCAGAGAAACAGAATATCGGCGCCGGCCTCGGCGCATTTTGCCCGGGCCTCCGAAAGCATTTCCACAGAGCTGTCCACACCATAGATATCCAACCCTCTGCGGTACAGCTCCAACGTCAGGGAACCAGTGCCGCAGGCCAAGTCAAGGGTAAGCCCGGGAGTATGTCCCAGGCGTTCCATCAGCTTTATCAAATACTCCGCACGTTTTGGATATTCCACATTGGTGGTCAGTTCATCATAATACTGGGCAAATACAGAATAAGCTCTCACTCCTGGGGCTCCTTCTCATCGTCCAAGCGGCCGAATAGAAGTTTGTAGCCGCCACAGCCATAGTTCAAAGAACGGTTTACGCGGCTGATGGTGGCTGTAGAAGCCCCAGTTTGGGCCACGATGTCGCTGTAAACCTGCTTGTGGCTGAGCATATGGGCCACTGCCAGCCGCTGGGACATGGCTTTCAGCTCTGGTACAGTGCAGAGGTCTTCAAAAAAGCTGTAGCACTCTTCCGGGGTTTCCAGGGCTAAAATGGCTTTAAAAAGGAAATCTGTATTCTTATCGTGGATTTTTTCGTTCATGGTTCCTGTACTCCTTATCCCAAATACTGTAAAACACTATTGCACTTTTATCAGTTTACCATAGAAAAGCGGAAAAGTAAACAGGAGATTTTATACATCGTTGCGAACCAGATCCTCGTAGGTTTCCCCTTTAATGACAATGCGGGATTCCCCGTGGGAAACCATAACACAGGCGGGTTTCAGGTTCCGGTTGTAGTTGGAAGCCATTGAATAGTTATACGCTCCGGTGGAAAGTACTGCAACGAGATCGCCAATTTCCGGCTTCTGGATAAGGGTGTGTTCTTGGATCAGGTCCCCACTCTCACAGCACTTACCTGCAATGGTGGCAACATAGTCCGCGGGCTGGCTGGCTTTGTTGGCCAGCAAACAAGTGTAAGAGGACTGATACAAGGCATAGCGAGGGTTGTCGAACATACCGCCGTCGATGGCCACGTAGTTGCGCACCCCAGGGATTTCCTTGATGCTCCCCACGGTGTACAAGGTGATACCAGCCTCTCCCACAATGGAGCGGCCCGGTTCAATATAGATGCGGGGCAGCTGGAGGCCTAGCTCCTGGCACTTGCTGTGAACCATGGCAGAAACGTCGCCCATATACTCCTCATAGGGAATGGCGTCGTCCTGCTCGGTGTAATGAATGCCGAAGCCACCACCCAAGTTCAACGTTTCCAAAGTCATACCCAGCTCGTCCCGGATCTTGGCAAAAAACTGCAGCATCACCTCAGCGGCGTGGACAAAAGGCGCCTTCTCCAAGATTTGAGAGCCAATGTGACAATGCAATCCCTTTACAACAATGTGCTCCAACTGCTGGGCACGCCGCAAAGCATCCATTGCTTCTCCGCTGGCCAAGTCCAGCCCAAACTTGGAATCGATCTGGCCGGTGCGAATGAACTCGTGGGTGTGGGCATCAATGCCGGGCTTGATGCGGAAGGAAACCGGAGCCACCATGTTGTGTTCCATAGCGATGGTTTCCAGGCGCTCCAGCTCTTCACGGTTGTCCACTACAATATCCCCCACGCCGTTTTCAATGGCCATGGTCAGCTCGCCCACAGATTTGTTATTTCCCTGGAAATGGATCTGGCTGCCGGGAACCCCAGCCTGCAAGGCAGTGTAAAGCTCACCACCTGACACCACTTCCACATCCAGCCCTTCGCTGAGGACAATGCGGTAGATTTCCTTGCAGCTAAATGCCTTACTGGCATAGATGGGCTTCCCGTTGCCGTTGTAATTTTTCGCAAAGGAAGCCACATACCGGCGGCAGGTTTCCCGGATCTCGTCCTCGCTCATCACATACAGCGGGGTGCCGTACTGTTCCGCCAAGCGGACCGTATCGCAGCCGCTGATCTCCAGATGTCCTTCTTCATTCACCTTCAGGCAATTTGCAATCATGCTTGTCCCCCATTTCTCAGTCATTCCCACGGTTGACCGCGTTTTCCATCACTTGTTTCAGTTGTTCCAGCCCGGCGCCCTTCACAGCGGAGAAGGGATACCAAGGGATACCTTGTTCCAAAAAGAGTTCATTAAACAAGGCGGTTTGCCGCTCGGTTTCTGAACGGTTGAGCTTATCACTTTTCGTGCACGCCACGATAAACGGGCGGCCGGTTTGCAAAAGGAAGTCCACCATCTGCAAGTCATCCGCCGTGGGCTTGTGGCGCATATCCACCAACTGGACCACCAAAGCTATCGGGCGTTCCTGGGCAAAATACCCTTCCACCAGCGACGCCCACCTGGTTCGCTCGCTCTGGGATACTTTGGCGTATCCATAACCCGGCAGATCCACCAAACGGCACTCTGTCAAGCGGTAGAAGTTGATCGTGGCTGTTTTGCCCGGCGTAGCACTGACACGGGCCAGGGCTTTCCGGTTCACCAATTTATTGATCAGGGAAGACTTTCCCACATTGGATTTTCCCGAGAAGACAATCTCTGGCAAAGACCCTTTGGGGAGCTGGTCTTTCCTGCCTGCGGCAAGCTCAAATTCCACGTTTTGAAAGTTCACGGCAACCTCCTTGCTATTATTGAAAGAGTTCCGGTGTGGCGGGAAGCTTGGCGGCCACATCGCCGGAAAGAAGCTTCGCATCCTGCGTTACCGGTCGAGGCATATGAACCAGAGCGGTTTCCAACACCGTATCCACCCGTTTTACGGGGATGAATTTCACATTCTCTTTGACTACACTGTCTACTTCCGCCAAATCTGGGACGTTGTCTGCAGGGATCAGCACGGTCTTAATCCCGTTTTTATAGGCAGCCATGGATTTTTCCTTCAAGCCACCGATGGGAAGCACCCGGCCCTGTAAAGTGATCTCCCCTGTCATTGCCACATCGTGGCGCACGGGGATCCCACACAGCGCGGAAGTGATGGCCGTAGCCATAGCAATACCAGCAGAGGGGCCGTCCTTGGGGACAGCGCCTTCCGGGGCATGAATGTGGATATCACATTTTTCGTAAAATTTAGGGGAGATCCCCAAAGCCCCTGCCCTGGTACGGATACAGGTGATGGCGGCTCCTGCGGATTCCTTCATCACATCGCCCAGAGAGCCGGTGAGCTGGATCTTCCCGGTGCCTTCCATCACAGCCACTTCAATGGGCAGCAGCTCGCCGCCCACGCTGGTCCAGGCCAGGCCGTTCACCAGACCAATGGTGTCCTCACTGGTAAGTTGGTCCCGGGTGTATTTCCGGGGTCCCAGCAGCTCTTCCAGATTTTCCGGCTTTACGGTGTAGGTGGTAAAGCCTTCCGGGTCCGATACGATGAGTTTGGCAACTTTCCGGCAGATGGAGGCGATGGTACGTTCCAAAGTTCGTACGCCGGCCTCCCGGGTATAGCCTTCGATCAGTTCTTTCACAGCCGCCTTGGTAAATTTCAGCTGTGCAGGCTGAATACCGTGCTTTTTCAGCTGTTTTTTGATCAGGTGACGGGTGGCAATATTGAGCTTCTCCTCCAACGTATAACTGCCCAGCTCGATGATGTCCATCCGGTCATACAAGGGACCGGGGATACGGCTGGCATCGTTGGCGGTGGTGATAAACAGCACATGGCTCAGATCAAAGGGCATATCCACATAGTGGTCGGTAAACTCCGTATTCTGTTCCGGGTCCAGCACCTCCAACAGCGCAGAGGAAGGATCCCCTTTAAAATTCTGACCCAGTTTGTCGATCTCATCCAGCAGGATCAGGGGATTGTTTACCCCTGCTTGTTTCACGGCATTGATGATCCGTCCAGGCATGGAGCCCACGTAGGTGCGGCGGTGGCCCATGATCTCTGCCTCGTCGCTGACACCGCCCAGGGATACCCGGACATATTTCCGTCCAGTGGCCTCTGCAATGGAACGCGCAATGGAGGTCTTGCCAACGCCGGGCGGGCCCACCAGGCAAATGATCTGCCCAGTCTGTTGGGGAACCAAGTTCTTCACTGCCAGAATCTCGATAAAGCGTTCTTTGACTTTTTCCAAACCATAGTGGTCGCGGTCCAGGATGCGCTGGGCGCGTTTCAAATCCAATTTTTCCTTAGAGGACTTCTTCCAGGGCAGCTCCAGGCAGGTGTCCAGGTACATCCGGATCACGCTGGCCTCGTGGGAGCCATAAGGCATCCGGTACAGCTTATCGCACTCTTTCAGAAGCTTTTCCTCGCACACCTTGGATAGTCCCAGGGCAGTGACTTTTTCCCGCAGGTCATCGGCTTCCTGCTGAGGGCTGTCATCCTCCCCCAGCTCGCTGGCAATGGCCCGCATCTGCTCCTTCAGGAAGTATTCCCGTTGATTCTCGTCCATCTGGGCCTGGGCTTTCTGGTTGATCTCATTCTCCACCGCCAGGATCTTGATCTCCTCAGAGAGGATATCAATCAGCTTCTGCAATCGCTTTAGGGGGCGCAGCTCATCCAGTATATACTGTTTACGCTCAAAATCAATAGAGATGTTGGAGGCGATATAGTCAGCCAAACGGCCGCAATCCTTTTCCTGGAGCACCCCCATCAGCACATCCGGAGGCACGTGCTTGAACAGCCGCAGGTATTCGTCAAACTTTTCGTGAATGATCCGCAGCAGCGCTTCCGAGCGGTAAGAGGGCTTATAGGTCAGAATGGGGCACTTTTTCACGTCGCCCATCAGGCAGGGATCCTCGCTCACCAGGGATTGGATCTCGCCTCGGCAAAGTCCCTCCACATGGAGCTTTACCCCTTCTTCCGAATGGTGGAGCACCTGTTTGATCCGGGCAATGACGCCAATTTTATACAAGTCGTCGCCTGTGGGCTCTTTCTCAGAGAGATCAATTTGCGTGACCAAAAAAATCAGCCGGTCCCGCGCAAGGGATTCCGAGATGGCCAGCATGGATTTTTTTCGAGCCACATCAAACTGCAGCATCATGCCGGGGAAAAATACCAGGCCCCGAACCGCCAGCACAGGCAGAATGAGATTGCTTTCAATCTTGGTATTTTCTTCAGGTAAATTTTGCATCTATGTACTCCTAAACACCAGCAAAAGGCTGGGGCCGGCGCCTCAGCCTTTCTTGCTGTGATTCTATTCGTTACGATACGGAATCCTTACGGTCCCGGCGCTTGGGCTGGGTAATTTTGATTTTCACAGGCTTCCGCTCTTCATTGAGAGTGATTTGCGGTGCGACCCCTTCTTCCACCACTTCTTTGGTAATCACGACCTTTTCAATGGTGTAATCGCTGGGCACGCGGTACATCAGGGGCATCAAAATGTCCTCCATGATGGACCGAAGGCCACGGGCGCCAGTTTTGCGCTCCAAGGTCTTTTTCGCCACAGCTACCAGGGCGTCTTCGGTAAATTCCAGATCCACTTTATCCAGATCAAACAGCTTTTTATACTGGTTCAGCAAAGAGTTCTTCGGTTCCCGCAAGATGCGAACCAAAGCTTCCTCATCCAGCGCATTCAAAGCTGTGATCACAGGGATTCGACCAACCAATTCCGGGATCAGGCCGTATTTCACCAAATCATGAGGGGTGACGTCCTTCATCCAGTCGATACGATCGAGCTCTTTTTTGCCGTGGACTTCACCGCCAAACCCCAGAGAGCTGGATGCAGCCCGCTTCTGGACGATCTTTTCCAAGCCGTCAAACGCGCCGCCGCAGATAAACAGGATGTTGGAGGTGTTGATGTTGATGGCCTCCTGCTGGGGATGCTTCCGGCCACCCTTGGGCGGAACACTGGCCACAGTGCCTTCCAAAATCTTCAGCAGGGCTTGTTGCACGCCCTCACCGCTGACATCACGGGTGATGGACTGGTTTTCAGATTTACGGGAGATCTTATCGATCTCATCGATATAGATGATGCCCCGCTCGGCTTTAAAGATGTCGTAATCCGCGGCCTGGATCAGCCGGAGGAGGATATTTTCCACATCCTCGCCAACGTAGCCTGCCTCAGTCAGTGTAGTGGCATCGGCAATGGCGAAGGGCACATCCAAAAGCTTTGCAAGGGTCTGCGCCAGATAAGTCTTGCCCACGCCCGTGGGGCCCAAGAGCAGCACATTGCTCTTGGTAATTTCCACGTCGTCGTCAGAAAAGTAAATGCGCTTATAGTGGTTGTAGACAGCCACTGACAGGGCGATTTTGGCACTGTCCTGGCCCACCACATACTCATCCAGTTTTTTCTTGATCTCCTGGGGCTTTGGAAGGAGGATGCCCACCTCTTTCTCGTCGCTCCTCCCCTTCTTCAGCCTGTCCTCATCCTCGATGATAGACATACACAGCCGCACACAGGCGTCACAAATATACACGCCGGAACCGGCGATGAGCCGGTCTGCTACGGACTGAGGCTTGCCGCAGAAGGAACAGCAGATCTCGTGATCGTTGCCGTTTGGCATCCATCCACTCCCTTTCTTGTTATCTGTGTTCGATGACTTTGTCAATCAGGCCGTACTCCAGGGCTTCCTGAGCGGTCATAAAGTTGTCGCGCTCGGTATCGCGTTTGACCACTTCCAGGGGCTGCCCGGTGCGCTCAGAAAGGATCTGGTTCAACTTATCTTTCACCCGCAGAATGTGGTTTGCATGGATACTGATATCCGTTGCCTGGCCCTGGGCACCGCCACTGGGCTGGTGGATCATGATCTCACTGTTTGGCAGGGCAAACCGCTTGCCCTTGGTGCCTGCAGCCAGCAGGAAAGCACCCATGCTGGCTGCCATGCCAATGCAGATGGTGGAAACGTCACACTTGATATACTGCATGGTATCATAAATGGCCATACCGTCGGTGATCACGCCTCCAGGGCTGTTGATATACAGGGAGATATCCTTTTCAGGATCCTGTCCTTCCAAGTACAGCAGCTGGGCCACCACAACACCGGCGGACGCACTGTTCACATCCTCGTTCAAAAGGATGATGCGGTCATTCAGCAGCCGGGAGAAAATATCGTAAGAACGCTCTCCCCGGCTGGTTTGTTCAACAACATAAGGAATTAAGCTCATGCGCTGTGAGGCTCCTTTCGCAAGCAAGTTATAGTATGAAAGCAACCAATAAGGTTTATTCCCTTTGGTGAAAAATTAGCCCTCGGTTTTTTCTTCAGCGGCTTCGTCCTTCTTGGTGGACTTGCGCTTGGGTTTGGCAGGGGCTTCCTCACCTTCGGCAGAATCGGCCTTCTTCTTGGTGGAAGCGCGCTTCTTCGCAGGCTTCTTCTCCTCTTCCTTCTTTTCCACGATCACGGCATTCTCTTTCACCAGATCAATGGCTTTCTGATTCTGGATGTCGCCGTTGATGCCTTCCACAGTCACCAGGTTCTTCACGCTGTCAAGGGGCATCCCGTAAGCATCGGCCAGCTTCTGATACTCGGCCTCGGTTTCTTCCTCGGTGGGCTTCAGGTTCTCCAGCTCGGCGATCTTCTCCAAGCCCAAGCGGACCTTCACCTGACGCTCAGCCTGAGGTTTGTACTGGACGCGCAGGTCATCAGTGCTCTGGCCGGTGTACTTCAGGTAGGTTTCCAGCTTCAGGCCCTGGGACTGCAGGCGGTAAGCGAAGGAATTGATGATCTCATCCACTTCGTTCTCCACCATCTCATCGGGGATCTCAGCCTGCACCTTCTCGATAATGGCATCCACCACCTGGTTTTCCACGTCATTGTCAGCGGCCTTTTCGCGCTGCTCCAGCAGATGCTTCTCGATGTCCTTCTTATACTCATCCAGGGTGTCAAACTCGCTGACATCCTTGACAAACTCATCGTCCACGGTGGGCAGTTCCTTCACCTTGATCTCATGAAGGTTGATCTTGAAAACAGAATCCTTGCCCTTGAGCTCTTCCGCATGGTAATCCTCAGGGAAAGTGACGTTCACGTCAAACGCGTCGCCCACGTTGTGGCCCACGATCTGCTCTTCAAAACCGGGGATGAACTGGCCGGCGCCCAGGGTCAGCTCGTAGTTGTCGGCTTTGCCGCCGTCAAACTGCTTGCCGTCCACATAGCCGTCAAAGTCGATGGATACGATGTCACCGTTCTCAGCAGCACGGCCTTCCACGGTGATGATACGGGAGTTGCGCTCACGGACACGCTCAATCTCCTTGTTGATGTCCTCTTCCGTGACTTCCACAGCAGGACGGGTCACTTCAATGCCCTTGTAGCCCTCGATGGTGGCTTCGGGCTTGGTGACCACATTCAGCTTGCACTGGATGCCTTTGTCCTTGCCGATTTCGTCGATCTTAAACTCGCCGATGCTGATGACCTGCAGGCCGGATTTCTCCACAGCTTCCATCACCATGGGGCGGTACAGGTGGTCGATGGCAGCCTCATAGAAGACTTCCTCGCCGTAATATTTCTCGATAAAAGCCCGGGGGGCATGGCCCTTGCGGAAGCCGGGGATATTGATCTTTTTGCTTTCGCGCTTAAACACAGCGTTAATGGCGTCGTTAAACTCTTCGGGGCTGACTTCCAGCTCCAGTTCATAGCGGTTGGTTTCCACTTTGTTGGTTGCTTTTACATTCATGGTTCTGATTTCCTCTCAAAATAGACTTACCGAAGTAACTGAGTAATTATAGCACAGGTGTGACAAAGAATCTACAACTTTCCTGCAAATTATTCCGAAAAAAGTGAAATAAAGCCGGACTACTCCACCTTTACCGGGCAAAATTGGACATAGTCGGCAGAAATGAGGTGCATTTGCACCCCTTTATACTCCCCGACTAAAGCCTTTTGGGCAGCGTATTGGCCGTGGATATGGCCAAAATAGCAGTGTTTGATCTGGTTAGAAGCCAGCAATTCCAAAATTTCGCTGCACTCCATGGTGTCATACACCGGTGGGTAGTGGAGAAAGGCCACCAGTTCCCCGCCCAGGCGTTTGGCCTCGTCCATGGACATAGTCAGCCTGCCTGCCTCCCTGGCGACGATCTTTCTGTCCTCTGCAGTTTCGGAGTTGTACAGCCACCCCCGGGTACCGCAAAGAGCTTTCCCTTCCACCAAATAGGCGCAGTTGTGCAGCACCTTCATGTCGGAAAAGCCGTGCTCCAGCAAAAATTGGTCGATCTTGTTCCGGGTGGACCACCAGTAGTCGTGGTTGCCCTTGAGCAAGATCTTCTCTCCCGGCAGGCTGTGGAGGAACTGGAAATCCAGCAGGGCATCTTCTATCTTCATGGCCCAGGAAATATCTCCGGCAATGACTACCGTATCCCCTTCCTGAACCACTCGGCGCCAATTTTCCTCCAGCCGCTGGGTGTAGTTATGCCAGCCTCGGAACACGTCCATGGGCTTTTCCCCGTTTAAAGAAAGGTGAAGGTCTGCGATGGCAAACAGGCTCATGGAGCGATCCCCAGCACTTTCAACACAAACTGCGCTGTATCTTCCCGGGGTATCACCTGGGTGAACCGCTCTGCTTTATCCCGCAGTGCTGAAAGCTGGACAGGCGCTTTCACCCCAGTGAGCTCTTCCAGGGCCTGCAAGTTGGCGAAATCTTCTTCCACCGCAGGCTTGCCCAGTGCTTCCAGCACGCTGGCAGAGAATTTATAGGGGTTAGCAGTGGAAGCAATCACAGTGGGGACAGGCTGGACGTTCTCTTCCTGCAGGTACTGACGGTACACATTGACCGCAACAGCGGTGTGGGTATCGCACAGGTACCCTTCCTCCTCCCACAGCTGGCGGATGGTGGCAGCGGTATTCTGGTCATCGCAATAGCCTCCGAAGAACAAAGTTTGGACCTGTTCTCTCACAGCGTCCCCCACAGAATAGCACCCGGATTCCGCAAGCTCTTTCATCCAACCGGCCAGTTGCACACTGTCTTCTCCAGCCAGGTCGTAAAGAAGCCGCTCCAAATTGCTGGAAACCAGGATATCCATAGAGGGCGACGCAGTTGCATAAAACTCCCGGCGGCGGTCATAGGTGCCGGTGCGGATAAAATCGGTGAGCACTTTGTTCCGGTTGGAAGCGCACACCAGCTTCCGGATGGGGATTCCCATTTTACGGGCGTAGTAGGCGGCAAGAATGTTGCCGAAGTTCCCGGTGGGTACCACCACGTCCATGGGATCCCCCAAAGTCAGGCGGCCGGTGCGGACCAGCTCCAAATAGGCGTAGACATAGTAGACAATCTGAGGCAGCAAACGTCCCCAGTTGATGGAGTTTGCACTGGAGAATAACAGGTTGTGGGCCGCCAGAGTTTCTTTCAGAGCGACGTCGGTGAAGATCTGCTTCACGCTGGCCTGGGCGTCATCAAAGTTGCCCTCAATAGCGCACACACAAACATTCTCCCCCTCTTGGGTGACCATCTGTTTCTTCTGGGTGGGGCTGACGCCATCCCGGGGGTAAAACACCAGGATGCGGGTGCCGGGCACGTCTTTAAAGCCCTCCAAAGCAGCCTTGCCCGTATCACCAGAAGTGGCAGTCAAAATGACCGCTTCTTTTCCCCCACCGGATTTTTTCAAAGACGTGGTGAGAAAATAGGGCAGGATCTGTAGGGCCATGTCCTTAAACGCGCAAGTGGGCCCATGCCACAGCTCCAGAAGATACTTGTCTTCGGCATCCTTTGACAAGGGCACCAGCTTCACAGGGGAAGCACCGTCAAACTTGTCA
>CAJFMJ010000040.1 GCA_904391645.1 uncultured Neglectibacter sp. | reverse complement strand
AAGAGGCCCAGAGCACGGAGATCCAGCTGAATATGGAGGCCTCCCAAAAGATGAACGGCGCTGCCGTTGAGGAGTACGCCACAAACGAGCTGGGGATGAGCAAGGTGGTCAGCGGCCAGGTCACCTATGTGGACGTGGCCCAGGAAGACGCGGGCACCGTGGTCCGGCAAGCCACCGGCGATTCCTTCTGGGAAAAGCTGTGGTCTACAGTCCGTTCCTGGTTCTATTAAGGAAAGGCCAGTTGTTAACTTTCGCTTGAATTTGGCAGGCATTAGGGCCTGCATACTATATGGGGTTTTAATACAGTTTTTGGATGGGCGGCCGGGCTTCCCTGCAAGGCGGGGTGCTGGCGCTTATCCCTGCGGGGGCTATGGCCCCCGGAACGCAAAGGGATGCGGCCCACGGTAACGCGGGCCGCGTTTGTTTGCCTTGGAGCAGGTTTTGTGCTATAATAACCCAGAACCAGCAGGCTCCCGGCAGCTTGCGGAAGAATGTTGGGCACTTGGCCCACATAATAAGCCGCCGGGGAGAATAGAGATACTGCAGGGCAATGTTTTGGATGAGGGGAGAGCCAAGAGGGGATTCTTGACTCTCATTTTGCTGCCGGGTAGAACTGAGCGTTTATGAAGACAGGCGGTGAACCGATTTGGCAAAGGGAACGAAAGAAAAAATGTGGCGGAAAGCCTTGGGCCTTACAGCGTTTTTGGTGTTTGTAGGGTTTGGGGCGGTGGTTGTCAGCCTGTTCCGATGGCAGGTGCTGAAAGGCGAAGAACTGAGTAACGCTGCCCTGGACCAGAGTTTGCGCAGCACCACACTCAGCGCCATGCGGGGGACGATCTACGACGCCACCGGCAAGGTGATGGCCCAAAGCGCCAGTGTGTGGACGGTGGTGCTGGAGCCGGCCTATTTTGCGGACTACGATGACCCCGAGGCCACCCGGCAGAAGGTGGCCCAGGGCCTGGCCTCCATTTTGGAGATGGACCAAGAGGAGGTCTACGAAAAGACCCAGGGCAATTCCTACTTTGTCTATTTAAAGCGGCGGGTGGAAACCAGCATCCGGGATGAGATCAACCAGTTTTTGGAGGACAACGAAATCTCTTCCGGCGTGCGGCTGATCGAGGATTATAAACGATACTATCCTTACGGCACGGTAGCATCCACGGTGCTGGGCTTTACCGGTACCGATGGCCAGGGCCTGGAGGGTTTGGAGCTTCAGTATGACAGCGAGCTGCGGGGTACCGCGGGCCGGCTGATCTCCGCCAAAAACGCCTTGGGCACGGATATGCCTTTCGAGTATGAGCAGTATGTAGAGGCCGAAGACGGCTACAACTTGGTGCTCACCATCGATGAAACCGTGCAGAGCATTTTGGAGAAATACCTGGCGGAGGGCGTGGACCAGTTCAATGTAAAGAACGGTGCTGTGGCCATCGCCATGGACGTGGATACCGGAGCCATCTTGGGGATGGCAACCACACCCACCTACGACCCCAATGACCCCTTCACCATCTATGATGAAGACTTGCAGGCCCAGATCGACGCCCTTTCTGGAGAGGAACAAGATGAGGCCTTTAATGCCGCCCAGCTGAAACAGTGGCGGAACAAAGCTGTTTCCGACACCTATTACCCTGGTTCTGTGTTCAAAATGTGTACCTACGCCATGGGCTTGGAAGAGGGCGTGGTCACAGAGGACAGCACGTTTACCTGTGGTGGCGGCATTATAGTGGAAGGTTACCCCGATCCCATCAGCTGTTGGAAAACCAGCGGCCACGGCCTGGAAACCTTCCGGGAAGGGTTGTACAACTCCTGTAACCCCTGGGCCATCCACATTGGCCAGCTCTTAGGCGGGGAAACCTTTGCCAAGTACCGGGAGGCTTTTGGCTTTACAGAGAGCACTGGCATCGACTTGCCCGGTGAGGCCGTCACCCTCTACCACAATGAGTTGGATTTGATCAACACGCCTTCCGACCTGGCGGTGGAATCCTTTGGCCAGAACTTCTCCATCACACCCATCCACATGATCACCGCCGCTGCGGCCATTGCCAACGGCGGGAACCTGGTCACCCCCCATGTGGTGGACCGGATTGTGGATCAGGATGGCAACATTGTGGAAACGGCCGACACCAGCTACCGCCGGCAGGTGGTGTCCCAAGAAACCTGCGACGTCATCATCGACATCCTCCGGCAGAATGTGGAGGAGGGGACTGCCACTGGCGGTTACGTGGCAGGGTACCGAGTGTGCGGCAAGACCGGCACTTCCGAAAAGGTGGCCCAGCACAATGAAGATCCTTCGAAACCCATGGAGTACATCGCCTCTTTCTGCGGCTTTGCCCCGGCGGAAGATCCCAAATACGCCCTGTTGGTGTTCTTTGATGAGCCTGACGACGACACCAACGGAGGTTATAACGGCGGCAACGCGGTGGCAGGTCCCTATTTTGCCAAGATGATGGAGGAGATCCTGCCCTATTTGGGCGTGGAGGCTCAGTACAGCGAGGAAGAATACAACAACTTGGATACCGTGGCACCCAACGTCACCGATTTGACCTTGGAGGAAGCCTATGAAGCCCTGGAAGAAGCCGGGCTCTCTTACTCGGTGGTGGGCGATGAGAGCGAAGAAACCGTGGTGACGGCCCAGGTGCCTGCCAGCGGCGGCGCCGTTCCCAAGGACGGCATGGTGGTGCTGTATACCAACGGGTACGATGAGGACTCCACCCTGGTGGAGGTGCCCAACTTTGCCGGGTATGACGTGGCCAACGCCAGTTACCTGGCAGGTATCAGCAACTTGCAGATCAGCATCAGCGGTTCGTCTATCGATACTGCCGTGGTCACCTCCCAGAGCGTGCAAGCTGGGGAAAAGGTGCCCATCGGCACTGTGATCAGCTTGAGCTTTGTGGACAATACCAATGCGGAAACCGGCGCCACAGCCGGCGTGGGTTGAGGACGCCATTTGGGATAAAATAACGGAAACGCAATGAGAGGGGTAAGAACATGAGCAGTGTACTGTACTTGCTGGTAGCCGTGATTGCCTTTGCCATCACCGCCGCCCTGGGGAAGTGGATGATCCCCTTCCTGCACAAGCTGAAATTCGGCCAGACCATCCGGGAGGTGGGGCCCAGCTGGCATAAAAACAAACAGGGCACTCCCACCATGGGCGGGTTGATGTTCATTTTGGGCATTGTGGTGGCCATGATGGCCTGCCTGCCGGTGTTCTATACCCTGGGTATGGAGGAAACCCTGCTGATGAAAGCCAAGGTTTTTGCCGGCCTGGGGATGGCGGTGGCTTTTGGCGCCATTGGCTTTATGGACGACTACATCAGCATTTTGAAAAAGCGTAACCTGGGCTTGACCGAACGGCAGAAGCTGGTGCTCCAGTTTGCGGTGGCGGCTGCCTACCTGGTGACCATCCGCCTGGCAGGAGGCGGAACCTCCACCGTCTTCCCCTTCATTGGGGAGGTGGAACTGGGCTGGTTCTACTACCTCTTGGCTGCTGTGGCCATTGTAGGCATTGTCAACGCGGTGAACTTCACCGACGGCATCGATGGCTTGAACACCACGGTTTCCTTCTTTGCCTTCCTGTCCCTGGCCTTGTGCGCGGGCATCCTTTCCATGACGGGCCTTTCCGCCCTGGGAATGGCCAGCGCCGCTGCCTGCATCGGTTTTTTGATTTGGAACTGGCATCCTGCCAAGGTGTTCATGGGGGACACAGGTTCCCTGTTTATGGGCGGCATGGTGTGTGCTTTGGCCTTTGGCATGGATTTGCCCATTCTGTTGTTGCCGGTGGGGTTTGTGTATCTCTGCGAGATCCTCTCTGTGGTGCTGCAGGTTTCCTATTTCAAAGCTACCCACGGCAAGCGGCTGTTTAAAATGTCCCCCATCCACCACCACTTTGAGATGTGTGGGTGGAGCGAAGTGAAAATTTGTGCTGTGTTTGGTCTTGTCGCCCTGTTGGGCGGTGCCGTGGCCATGTTGTGCGTGGCCTTTGGAGTTTGATACAAAATTGCCATCTCCTTGTTTGGATAGCCTGCCCAGTGGGAAGGCTAAAAGGGACGGCCTGTGCAGCGGCCCAGTACGCTGCCAGGGATTGGGTAAAGCAACTGGGAGGAAAATAGACTGCCTGTGCGGATCGAAGAAAGGAGGGAACAGCTAGTGGCAACTGTAGGAAGGACTGCTCGGGGCTTGCGCCGTGTGCCGGGATACCGGCAGCCGGAGCCGCCTCAGCCCCGCCGCCCGGAGCCATCCCAGGGCACCCGGAAACGGCGCCCTGCCCGGTATAAGCTGTTCAGCCTGGGGGCTGGTTTGGATATGCCCCTGCTCATTTTTATCTTGGTGCTCATGGCCATCGGCCTGGTGATGCTGTTTTCCGCCAGCTACGCCTACAGCTATTACTACTACGGCACCAGCTATTACTTCATCGCCCGGCAGGCGACCTTTGCGGTGGTGGGCGTGATTGCCATGCTGCTGATCTCCACCTTCGATTACCATTCCTTTCACAAACTGGCCATCGTGGTGTTTGGCATTGCGGTGTTTCTGTTGGTGTTTTTGCTGATCTGCCGGTATGCCCACATCGAGTCCATTGCCAGGCCGGAAGGATCGGCAACCCGCTGGCTGGATTTTGGCATTGTATCTTTCCAGCCGTCGGAGATCGCCAAGTTTGCCCTCATCGTCCTGTTAGCCCACATGATCTCCCAAAATCTGGATAAAATGAGCACTTTCCGGTATGGGGTGGTGCCCTATGTGGCCATCATCGGGCTGTTTGCGGTGCTGATCTACTTGGAAGATCACCTTTCCGCCACATTGATTATTATGGCATTGGGGGCCATCCTCATGTTCGTAGGGGGCACCAAGCCACGGTGGTTTCTCATTGGCGGCGGTGCGGTGGCGGCGTTGCTGGTCTTCATTGTGGTGAGCAAAGGCGGCTACCAAATGGACCGGATCACCATCTGGCTGGACCCCTTTTCTCCCGACCTGGATCGTGATCTGACCCACCAGACCCGCCAGTCCCTGTATGCCATTGGTTCCGGCGGCCTTTTGGGGGTGGGGCTGGGCCAGTCAAGGCTTAAATACCTGTACCTGCCCGAGCCTCAAAACGACTTCATCTTTGCAGTGGTCTGCGAAGAGCTGGGCATGGTAGGGGCTTTGGTGATCATCGTCTTGTTTGCCATGCTGATTTGGCGGGGGGTATACGTTTCCATCCACGCCAAGGATAAATTCGGGATGCTCCTGGGTTTGGGCATCACCTTCCAGGTGGGGCTGCAGGCGGTGCTGAATATCTGCGTGGTGACCAACACCATCCCCAACACCGGCATCAGTTTGCCGTTCTTCAGTTACGGCGGCACGGCGCTGTTGATGCTTTTGGGCGAGATGGGTGTGTTGCTGAATATTTCCCGCAACTCCAATGTGGAGAAGACCTAAAAGCAGGAGTGCAGTTTTCCAAAACTGAGTAAAAGGAAGTGGGTTTGGAATGAAAGTTTTATTCACTGGAGGGGGCACGGCAGGGCACATCAACCCAGCCCTGGCCGCAGCGGGCTATCTGCTGCAAAAAGAGCCGGATGCCCAGATCCTCTACGTGGGCAACAAGGGGGGCATGGAAGAGCGCTTGGTACCCCAGGCGGGGTACGAGATCAAAACCGTGCACATCTCCGGTTTCCAGCGGAAGCTGACCCCTAAAAACCTGTGGCGCAATGCCCAGACAGTGGTGCGGGTGTTCACCGCCACTGCCGAGGCCAAACGGATCATCCAGGAGTTTGCCCCGGACGTGTGCGTGGGCACTGGCGGCTATGTCAGCGGCCCGGTGATCCGGGAGGCGGCAAAGCTGGGAATCCCCTGTGTGATCCACGAGTCCAACGCCTATCCCGGTGTCACCACCAAGATGCTGGCAAAGTCGGTGAAAACCGTGATGCTGGCCGTGCCCGACGCAAAAAAGTACTTTGACGCCTCTGTCAACTGCGTGGTTACTGGCAACCCGGTCCGGGGAGAGGTGTTGGCGGCCCAGCGGGAGGAATCCCGCAAAGCGCTGGGCTTGGACGACCGGCCTTTGGTGCTCTCCTTTGGAGGCAGCCTGGGAGCTTCGGCTGTAAACCGGGCAGCTGCCTATATGCTGGCCCAAAGCGCCAAAGAGGGGAAGTACCAGCACATCCACGGCTACGGCACCCACGATGAGAAATTCCTCTCGGAAGTGAAGGAGTTTGGCTTGGATGTGGAGAAAAATCCCCAGATCCGCCTGCTGGAGTATATCGACAATATGCCCCAGTGCCTTTCCGCCGCAGACCTGGTGATCGGCCGGGCGGGGGCCATGACCCTCACGGAGATCGAGGCCAAAGCCAAGGCATCCATCCTGATCCCCTCTCCCAACGTGGCGGAGAACCACCAGTTCCACAACGCCATGGCCTTGGTGAACCGGGGCGCCGCGGAGATCCTGGAGGAAAAGGACCTCACTGGGGAGGCCTTGTGGGCCAAAGTGCAGGGGATCCTTGCCGACCCGGACCAGCTGCGCTCCCTGGGGGAGAACGCCGGCAAAATGGAGATCCTAGACGCCAATGACCGGATCTACCGGGTGATCAAGGCCGCGGCTGGAAAATAGGGAACGCTCTCACCCATTGGGCGGACGCCTCATACTATGGCGTATGCTGAAATGGGTGAGGTGTTTTCTATGATCGTCATTGACGGCCCTGCAGAACTATGCGGGGAGCTCAAAGTGCAAGGGGCGAAAAACAGCACCCTGCCGCTGCTGGCGGCCACGGTGCTGTGCCGGGGGCAAACAGTGCTACATAACTGCCCCCACCTCTCGGACGTGGACACTGCCGTGCAGATTTTGGAACATCTTGGCAGCCGGTGCCATTGGCAGGGGGACAGCCTGGTGGTGGACACCTCCATGACCTGCTGCCAGATCCCCCCGGAGCTGATGCGGGAGATGCGCTCCTCCATTGTATTTTTGGGGGCCATCGTTTCCCGGTGCGGGGAGGCGGAGCTGTGTTTCCCCGGCGGCTGTGAGCTGGGGCCCCGGCCCATCGACCTGCACATCGACGCCTTGCGGCGGCTGGGTGTGGAGATCGAGGAGTCCGGAGGGTGCCTGCGCTGCTGTGCCCCAGAGGGGATCCAGGGGACGTACATTTCCCTGTCTTTCCCCAGTGTGGGGGCCACGGAGAATATCATTCTTGCGGCGGCCTGCTCCCGGGGGACTACGGTCATCGCCAATGCCGCCCGGGAGCCGGAGATCTCCGACTTGGCAGCCTATTTGAACCGCTGTGGGGCCAGGATCTACGGCGCAGGGGAAGGCTGTATCATCATTGACGGGGTAAAGGAGCTCTATGGCTGCGAGCACACTGTCATGCCGGACCGTATCGTGGCGGCCACTTATATGGCTGCCGCCGCCGTCACCGGGGGCAATGTCACTTTGCGGGATGTGGACAACACTCATATCCTGCCCATGCTGGCTCCCTTTGAGCAATCGGGCTGTTCGGTGCGGCAGCTGGGCCGGGCGTTGAACATTATGGCGCCCCGCAGGCTTTCCGCTGTGCGGCACATCCGCACCATGCCCTATCCCGGGTTCCCCACTGATGCCCAGCCTGTGGTGATGGCCATGGCTGCTGTGGGGCGGGGGACCAGCATCTTTGTGGAAACCATCTTTGAAAACCGCTTTAAGCACGCCGAAGGGTTGGAGCGTTTGGGCGCCAAGATTAAAGTGGAGGGCAAGGTGGCCATTGTGGAAGGCGTGGAACACCTGACAGGTGCCCCGGTGATGTCCCACGACCTGCGGGGCGGTGCCGCCCTGGTGGTGGCGGGGCTGTGTGCTCAGGGCCGTACCCAGGTAGACGGCGTGGAGTATATCCGCCGTGGGTATGAAGACTTGGCAGGAAATTTGGCGGACCTGGGGGCCCGCATCCGGGAAGTGGAAGAAGCCCCCTGAGATTAAGGGAATGTGAAAAGGAGGGACGGCCAATGGGGCGTAGACCCAAACAAAATGACCCCTGGGAAGGGTACGAGTTTATCGATATCAGTCCCAGGGAAGAGGGGGAGCGGCCCCGGCAGGCTACCTCCCGGCGGGGGAGGGCGAGCCCGCCTTCCCAGCCCCGGGCTAGCCGTTCCAGAGGGGGAAGCTCCCAGAGGAGGCCATCCCGGTCCCGGCCTGTTTCCAGGGGAGCACCCCCAGGCAGGGAATCAGCCGGGCGGAGAAACCCTTCTCAGAACAGGCCGCGCAAGCCTATGAGCAAAGGTGCCCGGCGGTTTTTGCTGCTGTTCACCCTGGTGTGCATGGTGGCTATCACAGGCTTCTTGTGCGTGTTCCTGCTGTTTAAGGTGTACACCATTGAGGTCACCGGAGATATGGTCTACGACCAAGCCACCATCCTTGAGGTGGCCGGTTACCAGGAAGGGGATAATCTGGCCCTGCTTTCTACGGGGAAACAGGAGAAAGATCTGGAAGAGCAGTTGCCCTATGTGCAGGAAGCCACCATTTCCCGCCATTTCCCCAGCACCTTGGAGATCCACATTACCGCGGCCCAAAAGGCAGCCTGCATCTCCAGCGGGGGCCAGTGGTATACGGTCAGCTATCGGGGGAAGATCCTGGAGCAGTCGGAAAGCCCCCAGGAAGGCGTGATGCAAGTGACCGGCCTTGTCCTCACCGACCCTGTGGTTGGGGAGATGGTACAGGTCCAGGGGGATTCGGCTTCCCAACCGGAGGAAAGCTCTTCTGAAAGCCAAGAAGAGGGGCAGGACCAAACCCAATTGCAGGATGACGCCCATCAAACAGCTTTTTCCACCATCCTTGCCAAGCTGGAGGAATGGGGTGCCGCTGGGGAGTTCACTTCCCTGGACCTGACGGACTTGTATAACATTACCATGACCTATCAGGGACGGGTAGAGTTCCAGTTGGGCAGCACGATTGGCTTGGAGAGCAAATTGCAGTCCGGGTATGCCCTGGTCACAGAGCAGCTGGATGAAAACGACACCGGCACCTTGAACCTGACCTTGGTGGCAGAGGTGGGGAAAGCCTACTTTACACCCACCAATCAAGCGCCTAGTGCCACCACCTCTTCTGCCAGCGGGGATACCGGTGACAGGGATGCAGGGGACGGCACTGGGGAGAGCGATCCCACCAGTAGTTCGTCGGAGGACGGGGACGATACCTCCAGCGCTGGGGAAGACACCAGTGGTGAGGACGGCACCGATGAGGAAAGCTCCCAAGATGAGGATTCCTCTTCCCAGGATGAAGGCCGAGGAGGGAACATACCAGATACGATTTTCACCGGTTGACGCCTGCCGAAACAGCCTGTTTTTTTCTCGGGAAAGCGCCGCTGCTTGTGGATTTTTCCGGCAAGGGGCAAGGGAATGGAAAACTTTTTGCTTTACAGCGGCTTTTTTCAAGAATTTCCTTGAAATTTTCCTGAAAAAGTGATAGATTATACCATGTAACATTTTAGAAAAAATTCGTGTAATGCCAACGGCTTTACATCCAGTATAAGCGATAAGGTCGCGAGATCGTTAGAAAAGCCAAGGAGGAACTTAAAGATGCCTTTTGAAGTTGATAACCTGCTGAATGAAACTCCTCAGACAATAAAAGTAGTCGGCGTGGGCGGCGGCGGCGGCAATGCCGTCAACCGGATTGCCAGCGCCGGTGTGCGCAGCGTGGAACTGGTGTGCATGAACACCGATAAACAGGCCCTGCAGCGCTCTCAGGCCTCTGTGAAGATCCAGATCGGCGAAAAGCTGACCCAGGGCCGTGGCGCAGGCTCCAAGCCGGAGATCGGCGAGAAGGCTGCGGAAGAGAGCCGCGAGGCCATCGCCAATGTGCTCAAGGACGCCGACATGGTGTTCATCACTGCCGGTATGGGCGGTGGCACCGGCACCGGCGCCGCTCCCAAGGTGGCCCAGATTGCCCGGGAACAGGGCGCCCTCACCGTGGGCATCGTCACCAAGCCCTTTGCCTTTGAAGGCCGCCGCCGGATGGAGCAGGCTGAAAAGGGCATTGCCGCTCTGCGGGAGCAGGTGGATTCCCTGGTGGTCATCCCCAACGAGCGCTTGAAGCTGGTCAGCGAGGAGCGCATTACCTTGGCAAACGCCTTCATCGTGGCCGACGACGTGCTGCGTCAGGGCGTGCAGAGCATCTCCGATTTGATCCAGCTGCCTGGTATCGTCAACCTGGACTTTGAGGACGTGAAGTCCGTTATGCAGAACGCAGGCTATGCCCATATGGGCGTGGGCCACGCCAGCGGCAAGGATAAGGCTGAGCAGGCTGCCATGGCTGCTATTTCCAGCCCCCTGCTGGAAACCAAGATCGCCGGCGCCAAGGGCGTGATCATCAATATCACCTCTTCCCCCGACATTGCGCTGGACGAAATCGACACCGCTTCTCAGATCGTCACCGAGCGTGCCCATGAGGATGCAAACATCATTTGGGGCGCCACCTTTGACGAGAACATGGAGGATGAGATGTCCGTCACTGTGATCGCCACTGGGTTCCAGGGTACCGAAGCCGATAAGTCCAAGGCTGCTCTGGATATGGATATGGATCTGGATGACGATGACTATCTGGATGCCACTCCTACCACGCCGGTGAGCACCTCCCGGTCTTCTCGCTCCCAGGAGCCTCGGGTGGATCCCGCTGTGATCGATGATGACGATACCTTTACCGATATCATGTCCATCTTCAACCGGAAATAAGTTGGCAGCTGCCACCGAATAACACGATCTGTTCAAAAAGGGATCCGCCACTGCGGACTCCCTTTTTTTACGAAGAAAACTATTAGGGAGGACTACCTATGAGCAACTGGATCGATGGCGTACATCACATTGCGTTAAAGCCCACTGTGGAACAGTATGAAAAGACAGTGGAGTTCTACACCCAGCTGTTGGGTTTTGAGGTGAAACGCAGCTGGGGCGACCCCCAGCACCCCTGCATGATGGTTTCCTGCGGGGACAACTCCTGTATGGAGATCTTGAACGGGGAAGCTGCCGCTGTCCCCACCGGCTCCCTGGATCACCTGGCCTTTGCCACCACCAAGGTGGACGAGCTGGTGGAGCGGGTGCGCCAGGCAGGGTATGAGATCACCGTGGAGCCCAAGGACTTGGAACTGGCAGGCAGCCCCATCCGCATTGCTTTTTGCCGCGGACCCATGGGCGAAACCTTGGAATTCTTCTGGGAGAAGTGAGTATGGCAGAAGAAGTGCGTATCCATACAGAGGATTTGAAGACCGTGGCGCCCACCCTGCGGGCTGGGCAGCGGGTGCTGCTTTCCGGGGTGTGTTACACTTCCCGGGATGCTGCCCACAAACGCATCACGGAGATGCTGGACCGTGGGGAGAAGCCCCCCTATGAGTTGGACGGGGCGGCCATTTACTACGCAGGCCCCACCCCGGCCCCAGAGGGATTGCCCATCGGTTCCTGCGGACCTACCACCAGTGGCCGCATGGACCCCTATACCCCCCGTTTTTTGGACTTGGGTTTAAAGTGTATGATCGGCAAGGGCAAGCGTAGCCCAGAGGTCATCGAGGCCATGAAGCGCAATGGAGCGGTGTACTTGTGTGCCATTGGCGGGGCTGGCGCGTTGGCGGCCCAGTGCATTGAGAGCGCGGAAGTGATCGCCTTTGAAGACTTGGGGTGCGAGTCGGTAAAACGGCTGGTGCTAAAAGATTTCCCCTTGATTGTGGCCATTGACAGCACGGGGGACAGCATTGTAAAATAAGGCTTTCCGGGAGATGTCCGGAAAACCGGATATCTCATAGAAGGGAAGTCGTGCTATGTTCCATACGATTATGAAAGCCTTTGTCCCCGGTTACGGGGAAAAGGATGAACCCCAGGTCCGGGAGAAGAGCGGGAAGGTGGCTGGCGCCATTGGGATCGCCACCAACTTCTTGCTGTTTGCCATAAAGCTGGTGGCCGGGCTGCTTTCCGGCAGTGTGGCCGTGATGGCTGATGCCGTGAACAACTTGACTGATTCCGGCTCCTCTATTGTGATGCTGGTGGGCTTTAAGCTGGCGGGTAAGCCGGCGGATGCCAAACATCCCTTTGGCCATGCCCGGATCGAGTACCTCTCCGGTGTGATCGTGTCCTTTATTGTCCTGTTTTTAGGGCTGGAGCTGGGCATGACCTCCTTTGAAAAGATCCTTCACCCAGAGCCAGCGGACTTCAGCATCCTGGCCTTGGTGATTTTGGTGGTGTCCATTTTTGTGAAGCTGTGGCAGTATTTCTTCTACCGCAGTGTGGGGAAGACCATCCACTCCGATACGGTGTTTGCCACTTCCAGTGACAGCCGCAACGACGTCATTGCCACTTCGGTGGTGCTGTTGGGCGCGCTGATCACCAAGCTCACCGACTTGAACCTGGATGGGTATTTGGGCTTGGCCGTGGCGGTGTTCA
>CAJFMJ010000039.1 GCA_904391645.1 uncultured Neglectibacter sp. | reverse complement strand
AGCTGCGTTGTTCCGGCCCTGATGAAGAAAAGGCCCTTGCACGGGCCGTGGCGCTGGTGGAGTCCGGTTTGGGAGAAGCGGGAGGTGACAAGGTGTGACAGGCGAACGGGTGTTGTACGGTGTGGCAGCTTCCCCCGGGATCGGCATTGGCCACGCGCTGATCTATAAAGAGAAACCTATGGACAGCTTGGAGCGTGAAATCGCCGATCCCAAGCTGGAGCTGGAGCGGTACCACAGCGCAGTGGAAACATTTTGCCATGTCACCCAGGTCAAGGCGGACAGGGTGGCGGAAATGGCCGGGAAGGAACAAGGGGACATCATCCGCTGCCAGGCGGATATGATCCGCGACCCTTACATGAACGGCCAGGTGGAAGGGCGTATTGCCTCTGGGCAGTCTGCTGAAGCGGCCCTTTCTGCCAGCTGCGACCTGTTCATCGATTTGTTTACCGCCTCGGAGGACGAGGTTACCCGCCAGCGGGCGGCCGATATCCGGGATCTGCGGGGGAGTATGCTCCGGCTGTTGCTGGGGCTTCCGGAAATGGATTTTTCCGCCCTGCAGCCAGGCACGGTGCTCATGGCTGAGGAGCTTTCCCCCTCGGCAGTTTCCGTGCTGAATTCCGCCAATGTGGCGGGGATTGTCCTGGGCAAAGGCGGCCCCACTTCCCACAGTGCCATCCTGGCCAGGGCGTTGGAGATCCCCGCTGTGCTGGGCCTGGAAGACCGGGTGATGGATGCAGCCTCGGGGGAAACCGTCATTGTAGATGGCAACCGTGGCTGTGTGGTGTTTTCCCCCGGTCATGTGATGAAAACCGTCTACAAAGGCAGGCAGAAAGATTTCCAAGAGCTGCGCGCCTCCATGCGGGTGTTTGTGGGCCGGGATACGGTCACTGCCGACGGGGAACGCATCCAGCTTGCGGCCAATGCGGGCAGCGTGGGGGACGCCGTCCGGGCTGCGGGATATGGCTGTGATGGCATCGGCCTGCTGCGGACCGAGTTCCTCTATCTGGACCGCACTTCCCAGCCGGGGGAGGAAGAACAGTTCCACGCCTACCGGCAAATCTTGGCGGCGATGCGGGACAAGCGTGTGATCATCCGTACCTTGGATGTGGGTGGTGACAAGACCCTGTCCTATCTCAACCAGCCTCATGAGGACAACCCCTTCTTGGGATGCCGGGGCTTGCGGTTCTCCCTCCGGGAGGAGGGTATGTTCCGCTCCCATTTGCGGGCAGTGCTGCGGGCCAGCGCTTACGGGAAGGCCCATCTGCTGTTTCCCATGGTCACTGGTGTGGAGGAAGTCCGCCGTGCCAAGGAGATCCTAGAAGAGGAGAAAGAAGGTTTCCGAAAGAGAAACATTGATTTTGACGAGAACTTGCCCATCGGTGTCATGGTGGAAACGGTGTCCGCTTGCCTGATGGCCGATTCCCTTGCCAAAGAGGCAGACTTCTTCAGCTTGGGCACCAACGATTTGACCCAGTATGTGTTGGGGGTGGATCGTGGCAACGCCCGGGTGGCGCATCTGTACTCCTATTTCCATCCGGCGGTGCTGCGGATGATACGCCAAGTCTTAGAGGCAGCCCGGAAGAACAACATCCCGGTGGGAATGTGCGGTGAGGCTGCGGCAGATACCGCATTGACCCCGGTGCTTCTCACCTTTGGGCTGAAGGCTTTCAGCGTGGCGCCGGTGTCCTTGCTGCCTGTGCGGAAGACTATCTCCCTGTGGAGCAAGGAAGAGGCTAAAGCCGTCACAGAAGAAGCCATGGCTCTTGAAACAGAGGAAGAAGTCCGGGAGTTTCTGCGGGAGCGTCAGAAAAAATAAAAACCTGAATAGGGCAAAAAGGGCTGTTGCCGGAAGGCAGCAGCCCTTTTTGGTGATTAGCGGAGCTCTTTCTTGATCTTGTTCAAAGCGCCCTTTTCCAGCCGGGAAACCTGGGCCTGGGAGATGCCAATGCGCCCTGCCACCTCCATCTGGGTCTTGCCGTCTAAAAACCGCAGGGAGAGGATCTTCTTCTCCCGGGGGGACAGGTTTTGGATGGCCTGCTTCACCGCGATCTCTTCCAGCCAGTCCCCGTCCCCCGCAGGGTCGCCTACCTGGTCCATGATGTAGAGGGTGTCGCCACCGTCAGCAAAGACCGGTTCGTAAAGGGACACTGGCTCCACAATGGCCTCCAAAGCCAGGACCACGTCTTCCCGCTTCATGGAGAGCTCCCCGGCGATCTCCTCAATGGTGGGTTCCCGGTCTTTTTGGGCAGTGAGCCGCTCTTTGCACTGGATGGCTTTGTAGGCCGTGTCCCGCAGGGAGCGGCTCACACGCACCGAGTTGTTGTCCCGCAGAAAGCGCCGCACTTCCCCAATGATCATGGGCACCCCATAGGTGGAAAATTGTACTCCTTGGGTCACGTCAAAGTGGTCGATGGCCTTCATCAAGCCGATACAGCCCACTTGGAACAGGTCGTCGGGGTTTTCGCCTCGGTTGCCAAACCGCTGGATCACCGAAAGCACCAGCCTCAGGTTCCCGTAGATCAGGGCATCCCGGGCGGCTTTGTCGCCGTTGTGGCTTTTTACCAGAAGGTCTTTCATCTCATCGCTTTTCAACACTTTCAGCCTGGATGTGTTCACACCACAAATCTCCACTTTTCCCTGCATAAAAAAGACCACCTCCGATTGGTTCCTCGAAGGTAGTCTTTGCGTTTTTTGGGAAGTTTAATCAAGTGAAAAACGCCCCGTCCAAGGCCGAAGCCAGAGGAGAGGCGTTCCATATAGCGTTTCTCTTATAAGTCGCGTCCGCAGCACTTTTTGTATTTTTTCCCGCTGCCGCAAGGGCAGGGGTCGTTGCGGCCGATCTTCTGTCCCTTCACCACGGTTTTGGAGAGCTTTTGCTCTTTGTAAAGCTCTTTGCGCCGCTCCTCGGTGAGCAGGTTGTCCCACTGGGGCAGGGTGTACAGCCATTCAGCCTTGGCTTCCACCATGTTTTTGTAGAGCAGTTCCTTGTCGTAGTTCAGGTTGACTTCCGTGTCTTCCTCCATGGTTTCCAAGGGGTTTTTCTCTTTCAGGCTGTCGTTGATGCCATCCAGGAAAGCCACCATGGTCATCAGGTCCACGCCATACTTTTCGGCGTAACCCTTCACGGTGTTTTTCCGGGGCTTGCTCTCTAAGATGCGCTTGTAAATTTCAGTTTCCCGGTCAAAGTAATCCTTCCAGAACTGAGGGCCCTGGGGACCGCTTTGCTGTTCTTCGGCGTAGGTGCGCCACTGTTCCAGCAGTGCCATCGATCATCTCTCCTCGTGTTGTGATGTTCTCCGAGTTCGTATCTTACCATGTTTCCCCGGGCCTGTCAACGCAGGCGCTTTTCACCGGCCCGGTTTTATGGTATACTTTGTGTGAAACAACAAATGCCCAAAGGAGGATCCCCATGAACCTGTCCATCCAACCCCCAGCACCTGTGGGGGAAGCCCTGTCCCGCCTGGAAGAGGCCGGGTATGAAGCCTGGTGCGTGGGGGGCTGTGTGCGGGATTCCCTTTTGGGCAAAACCCCTTTTGACTGGGACGTGACCACCAACGCCCGGCCAGAGGAAACAAAAGCCTGTTTTCCCGGGGCGCGGCTGGTGGAGATCGGCGCGGCCCACGGTACCATTGCCCTGGTTCCGGAAAACGGTCACCCCATCGAGATCACCACCTACCGGGCCGATGGCACCTACAGCGATTCCCGCCACCCCGATTCCGTTTCCTTTTCCCGCCGCCTGGAAGATGACTTGGCACGCCGGGATTTCACCGTTAATGCCATGGCGTACCACCCCCGGCGGGGGCTGGTGGATTTGTTCCAGGGCAGGGAAGACCTGGAGCAGGGCATCCTCCGCTGTGTGGGGGAACCTGTCCGCCGCTTTTCCGAGGACGCCCTGCGCATCCTCCGGTGCCTGCGGTTTGCCTCCCAACTGGGATTTGCCATAGAGCCTTCCACGGCCGCTGCTTTGTGGGAAAGGCGAGGGCTGTTGTTGGCCCTGTCCCAAGAGCGTGTCCGGGAAGAGCTGACAAAGCTCCTCTGCGGGGAAAATGCGGAAGCAGTCCTGCGGGAGTATGCCGAAGTGGTGTTCACCGTCTTGCCGGAGCTGGCGCCTATGAAGGGCTGTGCCCAGGAAACCCCTTTCCATTGTTACGATGTGTGGGAGCACACCCTCCACGCCCTGTCCCATGCGCCCCGGCAGCCGGACTTGCGCTGGGCCGCGCTGCTCCATGACGGGGGAAAGCCTGGGAAGAAGACCTTCTCCGCCGATGGCCGGGCCCATTTTTACGGGCATCCCCCGGAAAGCGGCCGGATTGCCCGGCAGGTGCTTTCACGGCTGCGGTTTTCCAACCGCCAGCGGGATTGGGTGGCAAACCTGGTGGACCATCACGAGGATGCCATCCCCATGAAAGAGCCCTCTCTCAAGAAGCTGCTGGGGGCTTACGGCGAGAAGTTTGTGTTCACCCTGTTCGACCTGATGGAAGCGGATATGTCTGCCAAAGCCCCCGGGGTTTTTGAGCGCCGCTTGCCAGACTTGGAAAAGAGCCGCCAGTTGGCCAAGGCCATCCTCCAACGGGGGGACTGTTTGACGCTGCGGGATATGGCCTTTTCCGGGGACGACCTGAAAGCCTTGGGGGTCCCAGCTGGCCCGGAGTTGGGGAACCTGTTGGGACAGCTGTTCGAAGCTGTCCAGCGGGGGCAGGTGGAGAACCGGCGTCCCGCCTTGGAGGCCTTGGCCCGGCAGCTGTTGGGGCTTTCCTGAAAAACAGAAACGCCGTGGGGGAGAGCCCCTCACGGCGCTGCCTTTGCCTACATAGGGTTATGTAGGCCGAAGGCCAAAACTGATGGAAAGGGCCTGGTCCACCCGGCCCATGGAGTCCTTGTCCAAGCGCCCCATTTTTTCCCGAAGGCGGTGTTTGTCCAGGGTGCGCACCTGCTCCAGCAGGACGATGGAGTCTTTGATCAGCCCGGAGCCTTGTGCATCCACGGCAATGTGGGTGGGCAGGTCTGCTTTGCCTTTTTGGCTGGTGATGGCCGCTGCGATCACCGTGGGGCTGAATTTGTTGCCCACATCGTTTTGCACGATGAGTACAGGGCGCACGCCCCCTTGTTCTGAGCCCACCACAGGGCTCAAGTCTGCGTAGTAGATATCTCCTCTGTGTACGATCACGGTTTTCACGCTCCCATGCAGTTGTTTGTCTTTAGTTTTGCCTAGCTTTAAAAGGTTTAATCACCTCAGCGAGGTTTTCCGCGAGCTTTCATCCCATTGTATTTTTCAAAGGGGCTTTTGGTGCGGGAAAAGCTTTCCAAGAAAAAATTTAAAAAATTGCAAAAAAGGGGTTGCATTTTCCAGAACCCTGTGGTATTATAATCAAGCGCCAAGGCGGTAACGAAAAAAACGCTGGAACGCCTAAGTGAATATGGGGGTATAGCTCAGCTGGGAGAGCGCTTGAATGGCATTCAAGAGGTCAGCGGTTCGATCCCGCTTATCTCCACCAAAGAAAACACCGATTTTTGGCTGAATTAAGCCATTGACCGGTGTTCTTGCTATTTGTTTTTATTTTTTAAAAGTCTTGAAAAAAATTGAAAAATTGCGTGCTATTACTAACGCATTACTAACACGATTTAGAACGCAGAAGAACGCAGAAAGCCCGCTGGAATCCCAGCGGGCTTTTTTGTTTATAGGGCGTCTGTGACTTTACGGAGATCATCAAAAGATACATCCTGATAATGGCGGAGCATTTCCGTGCTGGTATGGCCCATCAGCTCCAGCTTGTCCTTGTCAGACCCGGCCACGCGCTTCATCAAAGTTGCGAAAGTATGGCGGCAGCTGTGGGGTGTGTATTTTCGCCGTTTAACGCCGTCTTTTTCCTCTATAGGGGTTATTTATGCCACAGGCATCCAAAACCCTGTAGAAAAGTGCCCTGTAGGCCGCAATGCCCATTCGCTGGCCATGATCCCCGCAAAATACCGGGCCAGAGATCTTGTGGCTGGTCAATCGGTCCACAATGGGCTGGATTTTTGGGGATACAGTTACCACCCTGTCCCGGCCGGCGTCCGTCTTGGCGCCGCCCACAAAGGCTCTCTCTTTGCGGTCATAGTCTTTACAATCCAAAGCCAAAAGCTCAGACGGTCGGAAACCCAGGAAGCACTGACAATAGACATAATCGGCTCCGGGGACGCTTTCCAGGTGGGCTGCCAGCTGGTCCAGAGCCTCCAGGGGGAGTGCATCCTTGTGGCTGTCACTTTCCCCGTGGATCACCAGGTATTCTCCCAGGTTGCGATCCGCCCATCCTCTGGGGATCGCGTACTTATAAAGCAGGCCACACAAAGCTTTCATGTTCTGACGGGTCCGCTTGCCCTTTGGGCAGTCGTCCAGGCACTCCTGCAGATCGTCAATGGAGATGTCGTCAAGCTTTGTGTACCAGACCGCCGAAAAGTACTTATAGGCTGCTTTGTAGCAATCCAGGGTGGACTTGGTGGCCTGGTGGGTAGGCAGCCACATCCCGTAAAGCCCTTGAAAAGTGACTGCTGGCTTGGCCTTTTCTCCTGTCAGAAGTGGCAAGTACTCCAAAGCTTCCCGCTTTGTTTTGAACCCGGATTTAGACCGGGTGACCCGCCGCTTTTTGCCATCGTCCCCCAGCTTGTACCCCACGGTTTTCACCGCCACCCATGTGCGGTTGGGACGCTGGTAGACACTTCCCAGACCATTGCCCCGGGCCTTGGTTCGGTGGCTTACCTGCTGGTTTGCCCCGCACTGGCAGCAAAAGCGGCTTTCCTCCGGGATCTCCGTCCGGCATTTTCGGCACTTCAAAAAAATCACCTCCAGGGTATGACTTGCAAAGCCTGCCCGGAGGTGGTATAATCTGAGCGTTGACGGACAGATTTATCCTCTGGGTAAGCTGTTCTAGGGCCGCTCCTGGTGTTCCAGCACCGGGAGCGGTTTTTTTATTTTTCACAAATAGGACAAGGTTCGAGGCCTTGGACCACTGCTTCATTTTTAGAAATCAGCTCTTTTTTTGCAGAGGTTATAGCAGCGCATTCTGCAAAATCGTGATAGTATTGTTCTCCAGGGACATACCACTTTCTTGGAAGATCATCTTCTTGAGGAGGGACATAGTGTACAAAAGTGAACTCGTCCCAATCGGGGAAATACTCTGGAAGACCGTAATAGTTACACAGTGTCGAGTAATACTCCATTTTGTCTAAATATTCTTGATAAGCGTCTGTGGGAACATATGCCCAATCTGAAGGGAAGTAGTCTTCCGGGGTATCCATCACTGCATCTATGCCGTCCTCATAGCCGCGATCATACTCGTTACTCAGTTCAGCGGAAAGGTCCAGCTGAGCATCTCCATAACCTTCTTCATATGCAGAGGCACTGGCTTCGCTCACCATAGAGTCAACTTCTTCCTGGTTATAAGCACAGCCTGTCAGCAAAAAAACGAAAGTACAAATAAGAATGACAACAATAGGCGTTTTCACAGTAGTCCCTCGCAAAAGTAAGCTGTTCTAGGACCGACCCTGGTGTTCCAGCACCGGGGGCGGTTCTTTTATAGTTCGGACCGCATCTTCTCGGATATGTAATATTGTTCCGCTTCAGGAACGTCAATAAACTCCGCAGTTTTGTCGTAGTTCTTCCTGACCACTTCTTTGATCTCGTCCAGCGTCACTCGGAAGAATTCCCGGCGCGGGTTGACCATGTTTACCTTTCGGTCCTCAAAGGCCCTGTGGAGGGCAGCCTCCAGGGCGGGGGCATTTTCCGAAAAGATCATGGCGTGAATGTCAAAATTGAAGGGGACAGAGGCGTCGCCCAGCTCGTCCACACGCTCGGTTGGATCAAGTCTTCGGGTCATGCCGATTTTGTAAACATCTTTCCCGAAGGATCCCACATTGGAGATCACATAAACGTAGCCAGCCTTTTGGTTTGCCTCGCGATAATCGATGTCTTTTAACGCGGCATCGATTTGCGTGAGCTGAGATTCCACTTCCTGGATCTTCTCTTCGATGGCCTGCTTATCAACATCGCTAGCGGTGGCCAGCTGTTTTTGCAGCCGTTGCAAAGCGTTTTGATAATGGTTCTGTTCCTTTTCTGCCTTGCGGCGAGCTTCTTCAATCTCACGCTGCAACTTGGCTTCCTCACGCATCCGGGCGCGAGCCTCTTTTTGAGCCTCTTTCTCTTCTTGCTTTTTCTGCTGGTATTCCAGCGCCAAGGTCAACTCTTCCACTTTGGATTGATAGTAATTGGGCGTGATCTCGATACCCATCATTTTTCCAAGTTTCGAGATGGAATCTCTGGAGGAGCTGATCCGCTTTAAACTGGCTTCGAAATTGTTGTATTTCACCTTATCAACGATTCCGTCACATTCACTGTTGAAGGCACGCAGCAGGAGCTTTTGCATATCCTGTACCATCTTCTTGCCCTGCGCTGCATTGCCGTTGACTGTCCAACCGGTGTTGCCGGTTACAGCGAGATTGTTCTTGATAAGATCCTTTTGCCGTTGGCGAAGCAGTGCCAACGTGTTTTTATATTCCTCAGCCTGGGTAAAGGCGTATTTCGGCTGATACAATCCAAATTCCTGTACAAGGAGTTCCTCATTGGTCTGTATTAACTCTTTTTGTTTGGCGGCAATCAGATCCGATAGCTGCTGACACTGTGAATTCAGCAGCGCAAGGCGGTTCTCGGCTTCTTGCTGCTGCCGCTTTAGATCTTCCACATATTGACCGGACTGTACGGCCGCCTGTAGTTCAGGTGTGACCATTCTTTGCAGTCTGTCAATCTCCGCCTGGGCGCAATCAGGGCAAAGGCCAAAAGCGTTTACTTTCAGCATCATACCGCTTTTGCCGCAGCGCATACACCTAGCCACTTGGATCCCTCCTTATTTCAACGGAAATCCCGCTTTATCACGGAATCCCCCCACGAGAATCATGATCAGATCTACGATCCAACCAAATCCAAACACTCCGGCGGTGAGCAGCCAGATGATCCCAGTACCGATCTTGCCCACGTAAAAGCGGTGCAATCCCAGTCCACCTAAAAACAGGCACAGGAAAAAAGCGGCCCATTTGCTCTTATAAGGGTAGCTGAACCCATTTGTGTTGGTGTTCGTATTGACGTTATTGATAACTACATTCGGTTGTTGGTACGGCGCTTGCTGATAGATGGGTTGCTGATACGGCGGCTGTTGTGCGTTGTTTTGCGGAGCTTGCTGGGGATTTTGGTTCATGTCAACAAAGGTGCCGCACTGTGGGCAAAGATTCGCATTGTCCTCTAATTGGTAACCGCAATTTCTGCAATACATATCGATCCCTCATCTCAATTTATTTCCACAGCTTACGCTGGTGGTTACAACCCTCGGCAAAGACCTACGGCCTTACCTTCAATGTGTACATCGTTCATTTCGTCCTTGCGTCGAATGATACTGGGATAAGAAGCGTTTTCCGGTCGCAGTTCAATGTAATCATCGTGAAGGTACACACGTTTCAAAGTTGCCTCACTGTCAATGCGCACCGCAGCCACTTCACCATTTTCCACTTCGGGTTGGATCCGGATAGCTACCAAGTCACCGTCCTGAAAAGTAGGGACCATGCTGTCGCCGTCACACACCAGTGTGAAATCGGCGTGCCACTCTGTCGGAACAGAAACCATACCTTCCACATTTTGTTGTGCCAAGATAGGGGATCCGCAGGCGATTTTTCCCACCAGTGGCACTTCATCCATAGGGGGCATTGGCTGAAAGCCTTGAGGAATGGGTGCCGGTGAGGGAACCCGTCCTGTTAAAGTGTTCATATCCACATTGTAAAAGTCAGCAAAAGCTTCCAGCACTTCAATTTCGGGCTCCCGTTTTCCAGTTTCGTACATTCCAATTGCGCTACGGGACATATTGAGTTTATCGGCAAGCTGTTGCTGGGTTAACCCTTGTCGCTTACGCAAATAGGTGAGCATATCGCTCAAGGCTGCCATTGACCTCCCACCTTTCTTGTAAACAATAGTAACACGGTTTGTGTCAAAAGTCAATGCAAGATTGTCACGAAACGTGTTGACAGACTGGAGGGAACCTGCTATAATCAAATTGTCACGAAAGGTGACTAGATAGGAGGTGGTACTCATGGAGCAGGAAATTGCTGAGCGGTTAAAGGAGGCACGGGGAGATATTCCTCGAGAAACAGTGGCGAAAGCCATAGGGGTTACGGTTTCCGCTATTTCCATGTACGAAAATGGTCAAAGGATTCCCCGGGATGAAATCAAGGTAAAACTTGCCGATTATTATCAGACCACAGTCCAGGCTCTTTTTTTTGAATCATAATGTCACGAAATGCGACTTATTTTGAAATTATAGGTGGTGGGGCCGGTGGAAACAAAAAATAAAGCTGCTCAAGATGAGGAAAATCCTGAGCAGCATGATATTATGCCTCGGAAAACTGAGGAGGATCTTCTGGGTTGCCAGGTTCTTTCTTCCAGGCAAGGAAGTCAGCAGCAATTCCATAAACCTGGGCCATCAGGTAAAGATTCTCTTCGTCTTTTCCCAACGCCGAAATTTGCTCTTGCTGAATCTCAAAGGCGTTTAAAACCTCTTGAGGAGTCCAGCTGCGATCCTTGATATACGTAAGAGCACGGTCTTGAGCGCTTTCAAGAGCATGATCCATGACCCAAACATGGACGTAAGCGCCACCGACGGTATTGAAATTTTTATTTTTCGGCATGGGAATGCTCCTGATCCGGAACATAAAAGACTTCAAACAGTTCACCTCCCTTCCGTTTTTCAGTATACCACACGGCTGGGGATGCAACAAGAAAACACAGGGTGAAAGGAAGCTTTTTAAATGGAATTGTTTATGACCACTGCGGGTATTAAGGTAACCGGTACGCCGGAAGAGCTGGCCACGTATATGGCGGAGCTTTCCAGGGCCCAGAGCGCCCAGGTCACGCAGGACATTGGAAAGGCCTTGATGGATTTTTCCTCTTTGTGGTCCTCTATTACTGAGGATGATAAGTAAAGCGGGACACTGCAGGGAGAAAAGACAAAGGGGGGAATAAAGTGGAAAATGATTTCCAGCATGATGATGAAGCGATACAGTACCTCGGGGAGTTTGTGGATTCTCTGGTGGCTAGGCTGAAAGAAATTTTCCCATATGTGCTAGAAAGTATAAACGACTTTACCACATTACCGTATGTTCAAAAAATTTTTAAGTTTCATTTGGAAGTACAAGCTGCATGGGACAGCGCGCCGCCAAAACTCAAGCACTATGCGAAGTACTCCAAGCGGAACAGGATCCGAAAAAAGTACTTAGACCGCATCCAGCGGGAATACCGGGAGAAAAAGGAGGGATAGCGTGTTGACGCTGAATGATATCAAGCAGATGGAAAAGGACGTGATCACCCCGGCGGAAGCGGCGCAGGTGGTGGGCTGTGATCCTCAGTTGATACGCCTGGAAGCCAGGGAAAGACCGGAAAACCTTGGCTTCCCGGTGATCATCGTCAGGAGCCGTATAAAGATCCCACGAATGGCCTTTATCAAGTACATGGAAGGGGATCTGGACCGAGAGGCAGGGGACTACGTATCATGACGGAAAAATGTGTGGTGTGCGGCCTCCGGTGGCACGTGTGCAAAGATAAAGTGATTCCCCCGGGCGGCTATGTCTGCCCCCGCTGCGATGGGAACAGGGGGCAGAGGCCGGAGGGGGAGCATCTGAGAACATACAGAGAGGATAAGGAAAAATGATGGAAAACTTGATTTTACTGGCTTTCGGCATGACCGCCATTTGCGGGTTTATCCTGGGGGCCCAGCTGTTTGTCTGGGTCTGGGACCTGTGGGACAAGCACCAGGAGAAGCGCAAGCGCCTGGAGAAAACATACCCTGAGCCCCGCCGAAAAGCGGTGGAGGACTACTGGAAAGGGGCAGCCTGATGCTGAACACAGCCGCTATCATGGGCCGTCTTGTTGCCGACCCGGAGCTGAAACACACCCCCAGCGGGGTGGCGGTCACGTCCTTCACCCTGGCGGTGGACAGAAACTACGCAAAGCCTGGGGAGGAGCGCCAGACCGACTGGATCGACGTGGTGGCCTGGCGTGGGACTGCCGAGTTTATCTGCAAATATTTCACCAAGGGCCGGATGATCGCAGTCACCGGCTCTTTGCAAACCCGCACTTGGGAGGACAAGAACGGGTCCAAGCACAAGGCAGTGGAGCTGGTGGCCCAGCAAGTTTCCTTCTGTGGGGACAAGGCAAAGGAGTCGGATAGGGGAGAGCCTGCCGGGCAAGAAAAGCCGAAAGCGGCACCCCAGGAGGAACCTGCCCCCAGCTTCACCCAGGGCAGCCTGGATGACTTTGTAGAATTGGACGACAGCGACCTGCCGTTCTGAGAAATGAGGTGAGCGAATGGAGATAGAGCGGTACATACCCGAAGGGCGGGAGCACGCCATCTCCCGGAAGGAGCTGCGG
>CAJFMJ010000038.1 GCA_904391645.1 uncultured Neglectibacter sp. | reverse complement strand
CATTTGAACGACTCCATGAACCCCCTGGGCAGCCACAAAGACCGGCATCAGAAGCTGGGCGAAGGCACCCTGGGACTGGAGGCGCTGGCCCGGATCGTCAACCACCCGGCGTTGCGGGATCTCCCCTTCTATCTGGAAACCCCCAACGACTTGGCAGGGTATGCAAGGGAAATTGCCCTGATGAAGAAAACCTACCGGGAATAACAGGAAAGGGCAGCTGCCATGTGCAGCCGCCCTCTTTTTATCGCTTTTTCCCCCATTTGTCCCAAAGGAGCTTTTCCCCCTCCACCACCAGCAAGGGGCACAGGGAAAGCGCTGCCACTACCAGCCACTGGAAACTGGTCAGGGCCGTGGTCTGGAACAGAGCCGCCAAAGGCGGGAACAACACCACACTCACCATCAAGAAGGCGCACACCCCACAGGCCAACACCAGTTTCTTATTGGAGAACAACCCTAACCGCAGCACCGAATGCTCGGAACGCATATTAAAGCTGTGGGTCAGCTGGGACAGGCTCAACACTGTGAAGGCCATGGTGCGGCCGATCACCGGCTGGGCAGGGTCCAGGTCAAAGAACACCCGGCCAAAGGTATAGGCCAACAGCGCCAAGGCACCCACCAGGCAGCCTTCCACTGCCACGGAGTAGCCCATCCCCCCGGAGAAGATCCCGTCCTCCTTCTTGTGGGGCGGGGCGTCCATCACGTCCTTCTGGATGGGGTCGGCCCCCAGGGCCAGGGCCGGCAGGGAATCGGTGACCAGGTTTACCCACAGCAGCTGGATGGCCAGCAAAGGCGTGGGTACTCGCAGCAAGAACGCCACGAACACCACCAGGATCTCCCCCATGTTGCAGGAGAGCAGGAAGTGGATAGTCTTGCGGATGTTCTGGTAGATCCCACGCCCTTGGCGGACCGCCGCCACAATGGTGGAGAAGTTGTCGTCGGTGAGGACCATATCCGCGGCCGAACGGGCCACCTCTGTGCCGTTTTTCCCCATGGCACAGCCGATATCCGCGGTCTTCAGGGCCGGGGCGTCGTTGACCCCGTCGCCGGTCATGGCAACCACCATCCCCCGGCGCTGGAAGGCTTTGACGATCTTCACCTTGTGCTCCGGCGACACCCGGGCAAAGATGCGGTAATCGAAGATCTTTTGGCTCAAGTCCCCGTCGTCCAGGCAGTCCAGCTCTTTGCCGGTGATCACCTGGGAGGGGCTTTCCGCCATACCCAGCCGCTTGCCAATGGCCAGCGCTGTGGCCGCGTGGTCCCCCGTGATCATCACCGGCAGGATGCCCGCCTTTTTGCACTGGGCAACCGCCTCCTTTACCCCGGGCCGGGGCGGGTCTTCCATGGCAAGCAGGCCGCAAAAGATCAGGTTGCTTTCTGTTTCATTGTCATCGGAGGAAAGGGCTTCCACATCCTTATAGGCCACTGCCAGCACCCGCAGCGCACGCCCTCCCAAGGCAGCGTTATCCGAGAGGAGCTTTGCTTTCATGGCACCGGACAGGGCTAGGGGCCTCCCCCCTTGCAGGTATGCCGTACACCGGGCAAGGAGCACATCCGGGGCGCCTTTTACAATGATGCGGTAGCCGCCTTGGGGCCGCTTATGAGCAGTGGCCATCCGCTTCCTGGCGGAGGTGAAGGGGATCTCCCCCACCCGGGGGAACTCCTCTTCCAGCGCCCCTTTCTCCCGCCCACAGGCCCGCAGGAAAGCAATCTCTGTGGGGTCGCCGGTGAAGGTTCCCCCCACCCGCTGGGAATCATTGCACAGGCAAGAAAGCTCCAGGGCAAACCGGGCTGCTGAAGACTCCAACCGCTCTTCCCCGCCAGGCCCGGAATAGGCTACCACGGTCATCTTGTTTTGGGTCAGGGTGCCTGTCTTGTCGGAACAGATCACCTGGGTACTCCCCAAGGTTTCCACGGCGGGAAGGTGCCGGACGATGGCTTTCTTTTGGGCCATCCGCTTGATCCCCATGGCCAACACAATGGTCACCACGGCAGTGAGACCCTCGGGGATGGCCGCTACCCCCAGGCTGATGGCAATCATGAACATCTCCAAAGGCGGCCGGCGTTGGAGTACCCCCAGCAGGAAGATGATCCCGCAGATCAGCACCACTCCTGCCCCCAGGACTTTCCCCGTCTGCTTCAACTTTTGCTGCAAGGGCGTTTGAGGGGCTTTCTCGCTTTCCAGCATTTTGGCGATCTGGCCCATGGCGGTATCCATCCCGGTGGCAGTGACCACCCCCACCCCTGCTCCAGAGGAAACACCTGTCGAGGCAAAGGCCATATTCTTCCGTTCCCCTAAAGGGGCGTTGGGAGGGCATTTGGCACTGGCGTCCTTTTCCGCAGGGAGGGATTCCCCTGTGAGGGCAGATTCTTCAATTTTCAACTCCACTGACCGCAGAAGGCGCAGGTCCGCGGGGACAAGGTCCCCGGCCTGCAGGATCACAAGGTCCCCGGGGACCAGCTCCCAGCTTTCCACCCGCTGGCGTTTCCCGTCCCGGAGCACCTGGGCATGGGGGGAAGACAGCTTTTTCAGCGCTTCAATGGCACGGTCCGCCCGAAGCTCCTGGACCGTGCCGATGACGGCGTTTACCACCACGATGGCCAAGATGATCAAGGAGTCCACATACTCCCCGTCGCCTTTGGCCCAGGAAACCGCAAAGGACACTGCCGCCGCTGCCAAAAGGATGATGACCATAAAATCCTGAAACTGGCTGAAAAACCGCTGCAATATCCCCGGCCCCTTGGCGGTTTGCAGTTCATTTTTGCCGTACTGTCCCCGGCGGCGCTGGCACTCCTCCTTGGACAGGCCCCGGCTTGGGTCCGAAGCCAGGGCCTGCAGTGCCTCCTCCTGGCTGACGTTATAATAGTCCATCCCGCATCCTCCTTGTGATTCCAGGGCTTGGGCCCGCTTTTTACTAAGGCTTATGCGGTGAAAAAGGGATTTATGAAAACGGCAAAAGGGCCGCCGCAATCCTGCGGCAGCCCTTTCTGTTTGGCTTTAGGGCGTTTCCCAACACCCGGTATTCAGTTGCCCTCCTGGTACGAGGGGGCGTTCTTGGGGGTCTTCCCTTTGATGACATTGCGGTAATAGGCATAGGTAAGGGACTCGTCTTCCGTGAGGGTTTCCATCTCCTCTGCCAAGCCCACAAAGAGGATGTGGGTCCCCAGGTCCATCGTTTGCTCCACTTTGCAGCTGAAACGGGCGCAGGCAGCCTCTAAGGGATAGGGCATCCCCGCCTTGTCTTCGGCAAAGGGGATCTCTGCAAACTTGTCCTCTTCCCGGCCAGTGCGAAAGCCAAACCGGCCCACAGTCATCAGGTCGGCACGCTGGTCCAAAGCCACAGCTGCAAACCGTCCCGCTTTTTGGATCAGGCCACAGGTGAAGTTATCTTTGTTCACTGCCACGGAAAGCCGGACGGGCTGGGCCGTCACCTGCTGCAAGGTATTCACCACACAGCCGCCCCGCTGGCCATCAGCTTGGGCAGAAACTACGTACAGGCCATAGGTCAATTTATACAATGCTTTCTCATCCATGGAACAAACCTCCTTGTTAGGAATTCTGCTCCTATTATTCCACAGTTTCCCTCAATACGCAAGGGATTTTGTACTGGTTTCATAAAAACTCATTTTGCCAAGGGAGTTTCGTCCAAAAACTCTTCCCGCAGCGTGACACCGAAATCCCGGGCAATGGCTCGAAGTTCCTCGTCCTGGATGGTCTGGCGGATTTTCCCCTGGCCGGCAGAAAGGGCCAGAATGTAGATTTGGGCCGCCTTTTCAATGGTGTGCATCAGGCCAAAGGTGGTGTCAAAGTCCGGACCGGAGGCAAACAGCCCATGATGGGCCCACACCGCCGCATCATACTCTTCCATCAGCTTACTGGTTGCCAGGGCGATCTCCGCGCCGCCGGGAACCATCCAGGGCACCACGCCCACACCACCGGGAAACACCACCGGGCACTCGGTGGCGCTCTTCCACAGGGCACGGGTAAAGTCCCGGGCCGTCAGGGGCAGGATGTAGGTCAGGGCGATGAGGTTGGCCGGATGGGCATGGTAGATCACCCGGTTCTCCCCGGCTGTGGCTTTTTTGCGGACGCTGTGGTTCAAAAAGTGGCTGGGGAACTCGCTGGTGGGGCGGCCACCTTTCTCCAGTCCCCAAACGATCCGCCAGGAATCCCCTGCCTGGTTGATCTCCAAAATGCAGACATTGTCCTGGGGCGCTAAAGGCACGTTGCGGAAGTATTTCCCGCTGCCGGTGGCAATGAAGTACTCCCCTTTCAAGTTGTCCGCCTGAACCCCCATATTCACCCAGGGGCCGGGCTCTGCTTGAAAGTAGGGGCGGCACTGCTCCACTTCCTCCGGGCGCATCCGGTAAGTCAGATTGCCGCCGTTGCGCTCGTGCCAGCCCTGGTCCCAGCCGTCGCCGCACATCCGGATGTAGTCTTGCATCACGGGTATCTCTGTAATTGCCATTTCCATTTCCTCCTTACACACGCTTGAGCAGCACGTCCTGTTCGTACTGCGCCACTGTATCGTACCACTCTTTGCCCCCAGGTACCCCCTGGGTCTGGCAATAGTGCTCCCAAATGTCCCCAAAGGGCAGGGTTTTCAGCTCCTCGTTCAGCATCATCAGCTGAGTGAACTGGCAGCTGTCCTGCAGCTGCTTCAGCTGGTCCCAAGGCTGGAGCAGCGCAAACAGCAAGGCTTTTTCCATGCTGCGGGTACCCACCACCCAGGCTGCAATGCGGTTGATGGAAGCGTCAAAGAAGTCCAACCCGATGAGCACCCGGTCTGTGGCCTTGTTGCGGACGATCTCCTTGGCAATCTCTTTTAGCTCGTCTTCGTAGAGCACCACGTGGTCGCTGTCCCAACGGACACCCCGGGTCACGTGGAGGGGGACTTTGTCGAAAAAGGCCAGCAAGCTGGGGATCTTGTCGCTGACCACCTCTGTGGGGTGGTAGTGGCCGTTGTCCAGCAGGTCGTACACACCGGGATGAGAGGCGGCATAGCTGATGTAAAATTCGGAGGAACCCACGGTAAAAGCCTCCATGCCGATGCCGAACACCTTGCTCTCCACACAGTCAATGACCCCAGGGAGCTTCTCCGCAAAGATCTCATCCAGGCTCTGCTTTAACCGCAGCCGGGGCCCCAGGCGGTCGGCGGGGATGTCTTTATAGCCATCGGGGATCCACACATTGCACAACACCGGGCTGCCCAGCTGCTGTGCAATGTAAGAGGAGATCCTCCGGCACTGGATGCCGTGACGCACCCAAAACTGCCGAACTTCCTCATCCGGGGAAGACAGGGTCAGGTTGTCCTTTACTAGGGGATGGCTGAAGAACGTGGGGTTGAAGTCGATGCCCAGGCCGTTCTCCTTGGCAAACTGGACCCAGGGCTCAAAGTGGCAGGGCTGCAGGGCATCCCGGTCCACCTGCTGGCCCTCCCCAAACACGGCGTAGCTGGCGTGAAGGTTGATCCGCTTTTTCCCTGGGACAAGGCTCATAGCTTTTAAAAAGTCGGCTTTCAGCTCTTCAAAATTTCGGGCCCGGCCGGGATAGTTCCCGGTGGTCTGGATCCCGCCGGACAGTGCCCGGCCCGTGCCTTCCAAGCCGATGACATCATCCCCTTGCCAGCAATGGACGCTGATGGGGATGTCCTTTAAAATGTCCAAGGCCGCCTCCACGTCCACGCCGTACTCCTGGTAACGCTGTTTCGCGGTTTTATATCGTTCACTCAAATTACAACATCCTCTCTCGTTTGTTTATTTAAGATGCCTCATTGAGGCCGGTACTCCTGGATAGGGAAGCTTTGGCGCTCCGCTTTCCGGGCGGCTGCCAAGTCTGGGAAGTCCCCCGCCGCCAGCATCTGCACCATCAGGTTGCCCAAGGCTGTGCCTTCGGTGGGCCCGGCGTACACCGGCAGCCCGGTGGCATTGGCGGTGAGCTGGTTCAAATAGCCGTCCCGGCTGCCGCCGCCCACGATATTCACTGCCGTGTACCTCTGGCCAGTGAGGGCAGAAAGCTCTTGGATGCTATGGGCATAGCTCTGGGCCAAGCTGTGATACACACAACTTGCCAACTGTCCCAAGGTTTCCGGCACTGGCTGGCCCGTTTCCCGGCACAGCGCCCGGACAGCCTCGCCCATATTCTCCGGGGCCAAAAAGCGGCTGGCATTCACGTCCACCCGGGAAGGGAAGGACGCCTCCTGCCGAGCGGCCTGCTCCAACTGGTTGAAGGAAACGCCCTCCCCCGCCTCCCGGCGGATGGACTGGAGCATCCAAAGCCCCATGATATTTTTTAAATACCGGAAACGGTACTGGTAACCGCCTTCGTTGGTGAAGTTTCTCTGACGGCTTTCCTCCGTGGTGACGGGAACAGGCAGCTCTCTGCCCAAAAGGCTCCAGGTGCCGCTGGACAGGTACACCCCGCCCTCTTTGGCGGGAACCGCCAGGAACGCCGACCCAGTGTCGTGGGTGGCCGGGAACAACACTTGGCAATCAAACCCCACCCGGGCTTTGATCTCCGGGGCAAAGTGCCCCACGACGCTCCCCGGCAAGCGAAGCTCCCCGAACAACCGGCGAGGGTAGTCCAGACGGTCCAACAGTTCCCAATCCCACGTCCTGGTCTGGGCGTTGACCAGCCCTGTGGTGGTGGCGTTGGTGTACTCGCTTTCCATCTTGCCAGTCAGGCGGTAGGTCAAGTATTCCGGAACCATCAACAGGCGCTGGGCCTGTTCCAACAATTCCGGATGCTGGGTTTTCACCGCCATCAGCTGGTAGATGGTGTTGAAGTCCTGTTTTTGAATGCCTGTGCGGGCATACAGCTCCTGGGCGGAAATCAGGCCCTCCACCAGCCGGTCCATTCCCTGGGTACGGCTGTCACGGTAGGCGACTGTGTCCCCCAAAACGCTGCCTTCTTTGTCCAGAAGGACGTAGTCTACGGCCCATGTGTCGATGCCCACACTGTCCGGAATTTTTGAAAGTTCCCGGCAGCGTTCCAACCCGCGGAGCACCTCTTCCACCAGGTGCTCCATGTCCCAGCACAGGCGGCCATTTTTTGTCACCAGCTTATTCTCAAACCGGTAAACCTCCTCCAAGCGAAGGTTTCCTCCCTCGATCCAGCCCAAAATGTGCCTTCCCGAAGAGGCCCCAATGTCCACAGCCAAATAGATGCGCAAGGCAACTTCCCCCTTTCTTGCTTTTCAGGATACCGCCAAAAGGGCAAAAAAAGAAGGACGTATTTTCGGGAAAATACGTCCTAACTTTTTGAATTTTAAAGTCACTCCGCCGGGGCCCAGAAATCTCCTGCACACTCTTTACGGTAATCTTTGGGGGTGGCCCCATAACGGGCACGGAAGGCCCGATAGAAATAACTGGTATTCTCATAGCCCACCGCCAGGATGATATCCTGGGTGGTGAGGCGGGTTTCCCGCAGCAGCTGGGCTGCTTTGGAGAGCCGCTTTTCCAGCAGCAGGTCTTTAAAGGTGCGGCCTGTGGCCCGGCGCACTGCCGCACTCAGATAGGGCAGCGACACATGGAGCTCTTTGGCCAGGCGGGTCAAATCGGCAGTGGGGTAATTCTCCTCGATCTCCCGCAAGGCAGCCAGCACTGCCCCATTCCCCGAGGCTTCTTCCAAATCCCCGGTATAGTTTAAAAGCTGCAAAAGCAGCACACCCATAGTAGCTTGGTTGATCCGCCGGGCATTGGCCTGGGGATGCACCAGCCCCCAGATCAAATTCTCCACCAGGTTTTGGACGGTGGGCGCCTCCGCCACATGGAAGTGCAGACAGCTCATCTCGCCATCGCTCTGCCGCAGCCCGCTCAACAGGAACCGCCCCAGCACGTTATCTGTGCCGATCAAAGTGAGGGCATAGTCGAAAAACTGAGGCAGCACAATGAAGTTGACCCCCACATCGTCCTCCCCCGCACGGTCCACCTGATGGGAGGCGTGCTGGTTCAAAAACAACAGCTCCCCAGCACGAAGGGTCACCGGCGGGCCACCCTCAATGTGATGGACCGTCTGTCCCGAGCACATATACATGATCTCCACATAGTTGTGGGTATGCATGGGAAACGCCGCAAACCGGGTATGAGGCCGGACCGTGATCAATTTCCCTTTGGCCAGCAGTTTTTCGCTGTCGATCAAAAACACGCTGCCTGAAGTGTACAGGCTTTTGTCCACCTGGCCGCCGGCAAGCAAGCGCTCCTCTTCCTCGGTCACCCGGCGAAGCTCCTGCATCAAGTCTTCCCGCATGATATTCCTTCTTCCCTTGTAAACTCCTTTTTCAACTGCAAGATCGGACGCCCGGCTTTACGCTGCCAAAATATCGACGGCCTCTGTGGCGGTGAGATACTCATATTTCACCATCAACTGCAGCACCTGGCGTTGGCGTTGAGAAGCCAAATCCGGGTTCACAGTGGGGTCGTACACAGACGGAGCGTTGGGGATACCGGCCAGCAGGGTACACTGGTCCGGGGTCATCTGGGCAGGCTCCACGCCAAAATAGGACTGGCTGGCCGAAGCCACATCGTAGCAGCCGCTGCCAAAATAGATAGAGTTTACATACAGCTCAAAAATCTCCTCTTTGGAGTAATTGGCCTCCATATGGAAGGCCATGAACACCTCTGCCACCTTGCGCACCAGCTCTTTCTCCTGGGTAAAATAGAGGTTTTTCGCCAGCTGCTGGGTGATGGTGCTGCCGCCCTCCACATAGGACATGGCTTTGATATCGTTGACCAACGCCCGGCCAATGGCGATCACATCCACCCCAGGGTGTTGGTAAAACCGGTGGTCCTCCGCAGCGATGACTGCCTCCACGTAAGTGTCCGGCAATTCCTCAAAGGTTGTGTAGCTCTCTTGGGACTGCACTTGGCGGACTTTTTGGTCCAAGGGCATGGCTTCCAGCGCCTGGGTGTACATTTGCCACCCCAAAACGCACAGGGCCATCACGGCACAAAAACACACCGCCAACACCAGCAACACCACATTCCGGACAATTCGCAAGACTTTCATGGCTGTTCCTTCCTCCATTCCGGGAGCGTCCCCCGGGTTCCTTTTCCATGGCACTATCTTACCAATCATTTCTTGCAAATTTCTGACAACTATCTGTATACTCCCTAAATGTTCTTATCGCTTTTTCGGTCCTTCCCGGCGGAACACATACTGTTGGTGGTTGGAAAGCTGGGGAGCAAAGGTGTAACCCAAGCGCTGGAACCCCTGTAGGCCCTCTGGTGCAGAAACATGGTTTTCCGCCGCGAAACGGACCATCTCCCCTCGGGCCATTTTCACATAGACCCCTTTTTCCACCAGCTTCCCCGGCTCCGGCTCTTCCGCAAACACGCAGGTGACAAACCGCGCCTTCCCCTGCAAAGCGGGACACACTGCCTTGGCGTATTCTTCAGAAGCTAAGTTGACGAAGGTGTCGTCTTCTCCTAGAAGGTACTGCCCCAGGGAATCCCCCCAAAAGTCGTAGAGGTTTTTACAAAAGGAGGTCTTCACCTTCGCCTGCATTTCCAGACGATAGGGAGAAACCCCGTCAAAGGGGCGGAGCACCCCATAAAACCCGGAGAGGATGCGCAAATGGGCTTTCACATAGTGGAACTGTTCCTCAGTGAACACCCCAGGCGCCATGTATTTATATTGGATCCCATCGTAGGCCAGCAGCGCGGGTGTGTCCCCTCGATGCAGGTCCATGGTGTGAAACTGTTCATAGGCCTGGGAAGCCAACCCATCGTTGCAGGCCAGCAGCCGTTTCAGCTCTGGCAAGGACAAGCCACGCAGGTAATCCAGCAGCTGGGCGGACTTCTCCAGCAAGCCGGGAACGGTTTCCGGCGGCAGGGAATCTCCCCCGTCCCGCATCTTCTTGGCTGGGGAAATCAACAGTTTCACTGGGTGCCCCCTTCATGAAGGGTTTCCCCCCGGAGCATGGCCTGACGCTCCAGGGCCAATTCCCGCTGGAGCTGGTAGGCGTTCCAATGGCTATTGGTGGCGGTGAGCACGGCTTTCAAGTCCACAGGAGGGATCTTCTTCCGGCGGAACCCTTGGAGAATGCTGTCCATCTGGCGGGAGGAAAGCCCCGCCATTACCAGCAGCTCGTCAGAGAAAGGCTCCCCTTCTTCCGGGGAGTCCTTCCGGGACGCCAGGCCCAATACGCTCTCCAAGGGCTGGGGAAAATCCTCATGGGCCACAGAACGGGCCCGCAGCTTTAAGGTGAGGCACAGGGTTTTGATTTGCCTTCCTTTTTCAGAATCCAGGTTGTAAAGAAGTACGGTGGGTATCATAGGGTTAGGCCCCTTTCCATCATGTTCTCAGTCACATAGAGTGTAGCACGTTTGTGCTGAGATTGGCAAGGGTGGGAAAATTAAAAATGGTTCTTGACTTTTCCCCCTTCTTCCTGTACAGTAGCCATACAATACTTGTTTCTTGCGAGGGATCTTATGGGATTTTCTATTGAAACCAGCGTACCGATCTTGACCGTGTTTCTCCAGGGGCTTTTGAGCTTTTTCTCCCCCTGTGTGCTGCCCCTGCTGCCTATGTACATCAGCTACCTGTCGGGCGGCGGACGCACGGTGGACCAGGAGGGCAATGTCCACTACAAACGGAGCCGCGTATTGCTGAACACCGCCTTTTTTGTGGTGGGCATCAGCTTTGCCTTTTTCCTGCTGGGGTTTGGCTTCACTGCAGCCGGGCAGTTTTTCCGGGAAAACCGGATGCTGCTGGGCCGTGTGGGCGGCGTGCTGGTGATCCTCTTTGGCCTGTACCAGCTGGGGGTGTTCGGCTCCTCCAAGCTGCTGAACCGGGAGGCACGGCTGCCTTTCCGCCTGGACAAAGTGGCCATGAACCCTCTGGTGGCTCTGGTGCTGGGCTTTACCTTCAGCTTTGCCTGGACCCCTTGCGTAGGCCCCACCTTGGCAAGCGTCCTGTTGATGGCCACCTCTGCCAAGGCAGCCCAGGGGTTTGTGCTCATTGGGGTGTACACCCTGGGGTTTGTGCTGCCCTTTTTGGCGGTGGGCCTGTTTACCTCCACCCTTTTGGAAGTGTTCCGCAAATATAAAAACGTGGTGAAATACACGGTGAAGATCGGCGGCATCCTCATGGTGTTCATGGGTGTGATGATGTTTACCGGCTGGATGAACAACCTGACCAACTACCTCTCCAGCTTTGGCGGCGCCGAAGGCTCCACCACCTCCGTCAGCTCTACGGTGGAGGAGAGCCAAGTTGCATCGGCCGTGGAAAGCTCCCAGGAAAGCGATGTTTCGGAAAGTCCTTCCCAAGCCGCCTCTCAGGAAAGCTCTGCCCAGGAAAGTTCCACCCCAGAAGAAAACACCCCCGTTCCCGCTCCGGACTTTACCCTGACTGACCAATTTGGGAACACCCACACCCTATCGGGCTACCAGGGCAAGACGGTATTTTTAAACTTCTGGGGCACCTGGTGTCCCCCATGCCGGGCTGAAATGCCGGAGATCCAGGAGCTGTACGAAGAGTATGGGGAAAACACAGGGGATGTGGTCATTTTGGGCGTGGCTCTGCCCAACGTGGGCAAGGAGGGCTCTCAAGAGGAGATTGCCGCCTTTTTGGAGGAGAACGGCTACACCTATCCCACGGTGATGGATGAAGGCGGGATGATCTCCGCGTACAGCTATTATATCTCCGCATTCCCCACCACCTTTATGATCGACGTCAATGGCAACGTGTACGGCTATGTCAGCGGCCAGTTGACCAAGGACATCATGAGGGACATCATCCAGCAGACCATTGACGGCAGCACGACACAATAAAGTTCCCCCCTTGCATTCCCCGGGAAAAGACGGTATAATAGGAATAATAACCAAAAGGAGGGATGGAATTGGCAAAAATTCAGGAATCCGCGGAAAACTATTTGGAAACGATTTTGATTTTAAAAGAGCGCAACGGCACTGTGCGCTCCGTGGATATTGCCGCGGAAATGGGGTTTAGCAAACCCAGTGTCAGTGTGGCCATGAAAAACCTTCGGGAACAGGAGTGCATCACCATGGGCGCTGACGGGCTGATCACCCTCACCGAAAAAGGTCAAAAAATTGCAGAAGGCGTGTATGAGCGCCACACCCTCTTTACCCAATGGCTGGTTTCTTTGGGGGTGGACGCCGCCACTGCCGCCCAGGACGCCTGCCGCATTGAGCACGTCCTGAGCAAAGAAGCGTTTGAAGCTATCAAGCGCCACGTGGAAAGCGAAGACTTTTCCCAAAAAATCCATTGAAAGCAGAGCACCTGCCCGCCGGGACAATCCGGCGGGCTTTTTTGCTGCCCGCTTCCCCGGTGCCCAAACAAAAAAGCCCTCCCCCGCAGGAGAAGGCTTTTACAGGTTTGGTTGGGGCATCACCCGATGAGCATCCGGCCCTCGGGATAAATGGAATCACCCCTGGCCTTGTGGCGCATCAGGATAGACAGGCCAAAGGACAGCGGCCCCACCCGGCCGATAAACATGGTAAAGATCAAGATCAACTTGGAAATGGGGTCCAAATAGGGCGTGACACTGGCGGAAAGTCCCACTGTGCCAAACGCCGAAGTGGCTTCGTAGAGGCAGTCGATATAGAGGATCTCCGGGTTTAGGGAGCTGATGACGCCGGCGTCGATAAACACCAGCAAGAAGGCCACCATGCTCAAAGAAAACGCCTTGTACACCGTGGGGGTGGAGAACCGGTGCCGCAACACCACAGACTCGTTTTTGCCCCGGAAGGTGCAAATCACCGTCACAGCCAACACCATAAAAGTGGTGGTCTTAATACCGCCGCCAGTGGATCCGGGACAGGCGCCGATGAACATCAGCAACACGGAAAGGACTTTGGTAAACTCATACTGGCTGGCAATGTCCACCGAGGCAAACCCCGCCGTGCGGGTATTGGTGGACTGGAAAAACGCACAGTTGAGTTTTTCCAAAATATTCAAACCCTCCATGGTATTGTCGAACTCCAACACAAAAAAGCCCAGGGTCCCGAAAAGGAGCAGGGCGACAGTCACCCGCAGGCAAATTTGGGAGTGGAAGTTCAACCGGATGGTATCTTTCCGCTGGAACAGGGGCTGGATCTTGCACAGGTAGATATCCTGCACCACAATAAAACCTAAGCCGCCAATGATGATTAAAAAAGAGATCGTAAGGCAAACCAAAGGGTCCCCGGCAAAGGCGGACACGCTGCTGTTGCCCGGCACGAACCCCAGCACGTCGAAACCCGCGTTGCAATAAGCGGAAATAGCGCAGAAGATAGAGGGCCAGATGCCGTTCACGCCAAACATGGGCACAAAGCGGAGCGCCAGCAAGCAGGCGCCGATCGCCTCACAGGCAAAGGTAAAAATGATGGTCAAG
>CAJFMJ010000037.1 GCA_904391645.1 uncultured Neglectibacter sp. | reverse complement strand
TGCCGATGCAGCTGGTTTCACCGCTCTGGTGGAGAAGGCCAAGGCTGCTTTATAAAAAAGCTGAGAGTGCGCCCGAGGCAAGGGATTGCCTTGGGCGTTCCTATTATCCCCCCAGCCCTGCCCTGGGGGAACGCTTTCAAAAGGAGAAAGACTATGGACACCATCACCAGCAGGCAAAACAAGATCGTCCGGGAAGCGGCGTCGCTGCTCTCTTCCGCTGAAGAGCGGAGGCAGCGGGGGCAGTTCCTCTGTGAGGGGGCCCGGCTGTGTGAGGATGCCGCCCGTTCCGGCGTGGAGATCCTCCGCTGCTTTTTCACCGCCCAGGCACAGCAGAAGTATGCCCGCTACCTGGAGCCGGTGTTGGCCGCCGCCGGGGAGTCCTACCTAGTGGCTGACCACGTGGCCCCGTTGCTTTCTTCCACCAAGCATCCCCAGGGGGTGTTCTGCCAGTGCCGCTGGCCCCAGGGGCTGCTGGTGGGCGGTCCCGTGGGGGAAGCCTCTTGTGCGGTGTTGGAAGACCTGCAGGACCCGGGCAACTTGGGCACCATCCTGCGCACGGCGGAGGCTTTGGGAGTCGCCCAGGTGTACCTGCTGGGAGAGTGCTGCGACCCCCTTTCCCCCAAAGCGCTGCGGGCGTCCATGGGGGCGGCGTTCCGGCTGGGGCTGTGGGTGGAGCCCTCCCGGGAGAAGCTGTGTTCCCAGCTGGAAACCCAGGGGTTCTTGTTGCTTGCCTCTGTGCCGGACAGCGCCGCCCTGCCGGTGACCCAGGTGGACTTCTCCCAGGGGAAGTACGCGGTGTTCATCGGCAACGAGGGCAATGGCCTGCGTGAGGAAACCATTGCCCGGTGCCGGCGGGTGACCATCCCCATGGCAGGCCGGGCAGAGTCTTTGAATGCCGCGGCGGCAGCCACCATTTTGCTGTGGGAAATGGGACGGGCCACCGGGAAGGGGGATTGCCATGGATGACCGCGCCTATTGGATCTGGCTGCAGCACGCTTTTGGAGAGGGCAGCCCCATGCCCTGGAGGATCCATCAGAGCGTGCCCGGCGGGGTGGAGGGCTTTTATCGCGGCGGGCCACGGCTGTGGAATTCTTTGGAGAACATCCGTGAAAAGGACGCTGCTGCCCTCTACAGCTTTTCCCTGGAAGAGGCCGAGGCCCAGCTGGAATATGCCCAGCGGGTGGGCTGGCAAGTGATTACCCCGGAGTGTGGAAAATATCCCCTGGCACTGAGGAATATTTTCGACCCGCCTGCGGTATTGTATGGAAAAGGCCGCCTTCCCGATTGGGACAGCCAACCGGTGATCGCCGTGGTGGGCGCCCGAAAGGCCACGGCCCGTTCGGAGGAAAAAGGGAAAGAGTTCGGCTATCAGTTGGCCATTGGCGGCGCTGTGGTGGTCACCGGAGGGGCAGTGGGCATCGATGCCGCCGTCACCCTGGGTGCAATGAGCGGGGAAGGCCCGGTGGTCAGCGTGCTGCCCGTGGCATTGAACAGCTCCTATGTGAGTAAGAACGCCTTTTTGCGAGAGAGCATCCTGGAGAAGGGCGGGGCTCTGCTTTCCGAGTTCTTTTCCCAGCAGTCCCCGGGGTACGGCACCTTCCAGATGCGCAACCGGTTGATTACCGGCCTTTCCTGTGGCGTGCTGCTGATCCAGGCGGCCCGGAAGAGCGGTACGGTGATGTACGCCCGGTTTGCCAAGGACCAAGACCGGGATGTGTTCGTGTGGCCCGGGGAGAGGGATTCGGCAGCCTTTGCCGGCGGTTGGGACTTGATCGCCGACGGCGCCAAGGCGGTGAGCCACGGGGAGGACATCTTGGAGGAATACGCCCACCGGTTCCAAGGGCTGCAAAAGATTGTGCCCCTGTTCCCTCAAAGCAACTATTTCCAGGAGGAACCCTTGGCTGCCCTGGCCGACCCGGGCCAGCCCCAGCTTACCCCGGAGCAAGCCGCAGTCCTGGATGCCTTGGGGGAAGTCCCCCAGTCGGTGGCCCAGTTGGAGGAGGCAGTGGGGTCCCCTGCCGGCAAGCTGCTGGGCGCCTTGACGGAACTGGAACTGCTGGGGCTGGCAGAAGCCTGCCCGGGCAAGCGGTACCGCCGGTGCAGCCCCAGCCCCGCCCAGCAGGAGAAACGGGGGAGTTCTTCCCCCCTGACCATGACCGGTGAACAGGCGGTTGTGCTCTCCTGTTTGAAGGGGGATCCCCAGTCTGTGGGGCAGCTGGAGGAGGCCGCCGGCCTCCCTGCCGGGAAGCTGCTGGGCATCTTGACCGAGTTGGAATTGATGGGGCTTGTAGAGTCCTGCCCAGGCAAGCGGTACCGCCGTTTGTGAGGGAGGCTTCGCCAAATTTTAAATTGACAAACACTCCCCGCCGGAGTATTGTAAAATGGATCTGGATGCGTCCAGAGGGGGCGTCGGGGCCTTGCGCGGGATGGCTGCGGCAGGCGGACGTCCGGGAAAATCCAGCCTGGAAGACGCCGGGCGGAGGAAAAGGAGTAAAGAAGCGAATGTCGAAACTGGTCATTGTGGAGTCGCCTTCCAAGGCGAAAACCATTCAAAAATATTTGGGCAACGGTTATGAGGTGATGGCCTCCATGGGCCATGTCCGCGACCTGCCCAAAGCCCGTTTGAGCGTGGACGTGAAGGACCACTTCAAGCCGAAATACAGCATTATCAAAGGCAAAGAGAAGCTGGTGAAAGAGCTGAAAGAAGCCGCCGCCAATTCCGACGGCGTGCTGCTGGCCACTGACCCTGACCGGGAGGGGGAGGCCATCTCCTGGCACCTGGCCTACATCCTGGGGCTGGATGAAAATTCCCAGGACCGTGTGACCTTCAATGAAATCACCCGCACCGGCGTGGAAGAGGGGATGTCCCATCCCCGGGCCATTGACCTGGACTTGGTGAACGCCCAGCAGGCACGGCGCATCCTGGACCGGCTGGTGGGTTACACCCTCAGCCCGTTTTTGGCCAAGACCATCCGCCGGGGGCTTTCCGCAGGGCGGGTGCAGTCGGTGGCTGTGCGGATGATCGTGGACCGGGAAGAGGAGATCAAGGCTTTTGTGCCTCAGGAGTACTGGACCATCGACGCCAAACTCACCGCGCCCCCCAGCAAGGCTGTGTTTGCCGCCGCCTTTTACGGGGACGAGAATGGGGAGATCAAAATCAACTCCAAAGAGGAGTCGGACCAGCTGTTTGCCGACTTGGAAAAGGAAGAGTTCCTGGTTTCCGCTGTGAAAAAGGGCAAGAAAAACCGCTCTCCCGCCCCGCCGTTTATCACTTCCACTTTGCAGCAGGAGGCCAGCCGGAAGCTGGGCTTCCAGGCACGGCGCACCATGAAGGCCGCCCAGGAGCTGTACGAAGGCGTGGAGATCGAGGGCATGGGCTCCATCGGTTTGATCACCTATATGCGTACCGACTCTTTGCGGATTTCGGAAGACGCCATTAAGGACGCCACCGCCTATATCGAGGAGCGGTGGGGCAGCAAGTACCTGCCCTCAAAGCCCAGGCATTTCAAGTCCCGTGCAAACGCCCAGGACGGCCATGAGGCCATCCGCCCCTCTACCATCAGCCTGACCCCGGACCAGGTGAAAAGCTCCCTGACTTCGGACCAATATAAGTTGTATAAGCTGATCTGGGAGCGGTTCATCGCCTGCCAGATGGCAAACTGCGTCATGAACACTACCCAGGCCACCATCAGCGCTGGGAAGTACCTGTTTAAGGCTTCCGGGTTCAATGTGGCCTTTGAGGGCTTTACCACCCTGTATGAAGAGAGCAAAGACGAGGAGGAAAAGGCCGGCAAGGACCTGCCTCCCCTGGAAGTGGGCATGAAGCTGAAGGTCAAGGACCTGAAGGGCAACCAGCACTTCACCCAGCCCCCACCGCGCTACACCGAGGCCTCCCTCATCAAAACCCTGGAGGAGAACGGCATCGGCCGCCCCTCCACCTACGCCGCCACCATCTCCACCATCACCACCCGGGAGTACGTCACCCGGGAGGGGAAAGCCTTCAAGCCCACGGAGCTGGGCGAGGTGATCACCAAGCTGATGAAGGAGCGGTTCCCCAAGATCGTCAACGTGAAGTTCACCGCCCAGGTGGAAGACGAGCTGGACGCTGTCCAGCGGGGGGACGAGGATTGGGTGGACACCCTGCAAAAGTTCTACGACGACTTCGACAAGACCGTCCAGAAGGCCAAGAAGGAAATGGACGGTGTGAAGATCCAGCTGAAAGAGGACGAAACCGACGTCATCTGTGAGAAGTGCGGCCGCAAGATGGTGGTAAAAGTGGGCCGGTATGGGAAGTTCCTGGCCTGCCCCGGCTACCCCGAGTGCAAAAACGTGAAGAAAATCGTCAACGACACCGGCGCCGAATGCCCCAAGTGCGGCGGGAAGATCATCCAGCGCAAGTCCAAAAAGGGCCGTGTGTTTTACGGCTGCAGCGAGTATCCCAAGTGCGACTTCGTTTCTTGGGACCCACCTTCCAAGGAGAAGTGCCCTGTCTGCGGCAAGACGCTGATGCAGAAGAAGAGCAAGGATAAGACCCTGTATTGCGTCACCCCCGACTGCACGTTCCCCGGGAAGCGCCCCGAGGAGGACGAGGATTGATGGCACAGCAGAAGGTGACCGTGCTGGGAGCGGGCCTGGCGGGATGTGAGGCTGCATGGCAGCTGGCCCGCCGGGGTATTCCCGTGACCCTGTTTGAAATGAAACCCCAGAAGTTTTCCCCTGCCCACCACAGCCAGGGGTTCGCGGAGCTGATCTGCTCCAACTCCCTGAAAGCTGCCCGGGTGGACAGTGCCGCCGGGCTGTTAAAGGAGGAGATGCGCCGGTTTGGGTCTTTGCTGATCCGCTGCGCCCAGGAGAGCCGTGTCCCCGCTGGGGGGGCTTTGGCGGTGGACCGGGGGGAGTTTTCCCGGCTTGCCACCCAGGCCATTGAGAACGAGCCCCTCATTGAGATCCGCCGGGAGGAAGTGACCCACATCCCGGAGGGCCCGGTGATCGTGGCCACTGGCCCCTTGACCTCCCAGGGGCTTTCAGAGGAGATCCAAACCCTTTGCGGGGGCAGCCTCAGCTTTTTTGACGCCGCCGCCCCCATCGTCACCCGGGAGAGCCTGGACATGGAGCACTGCTTTGCAGCCTCCCGCTACGGCCGAGGGGACGAAGAGGGGGAGGAGGGCGACTACCTCAACTGCCCCATGAACAAAGAGGAGTACGACCGGTTTGTGGAAGAGCTGGTGAACGCCCAGCGTGCTCCGGTACACAGCTTTGACGCCCGGGACCCCAAGGTGTACGAGGGCTGTATGCCCATTGAGGTGCTGGCTTCCCGGGGGCATGACGCCATCCGGTTTGGCCCCATGAAGCCGGTGGGCCTGCGGGATCCCCGGACGGGGCACCGGCCCTGGGCGGTTTTGCAGCTGCGCACGGAAAACAAGGAGCGCACCCTGTATAATTTGGTGGGGTTCCAGACCAACTTAAAGTTTGGGGAGCAGAAGCGGGTCTTCGGCATGATCCCCGGCCTTGCCCAGGCGGAGTTTGTCCGCTATGGGGTGATGCACCGGAACACCTTTTTAAACTCCCCCGGCCTGCTTTCCGGGGACTACTCCTTCCGAGGCCGGCCGGAGCTGTTCTTTGCCGGGCAGATCACCGGGGTGGAGGGGTACATGGAGTCCGCCTCTTCCGGGATCCTGGCTGGGATCAACCTGGCCAGGAAGCTTTTGGGGAAGGCTCCCCTGCTGTTGCCGGAAACCACTATGATGGGTGCCCTTGCCCGGTATATCTCCGGGTATGAGGGGAAGGATTTCCAACCCATGGGGGCCAATTTCGGTGTGCTGCCCCCCCTCCCGGAGAAGATCCGGGACAAGCGGCAGCGGTATATGGCCTTGGCCCAGCGTGGCCTGGCCGATCTGGAACGCACTTGTAAAGAACTGGACGAGCCTTTAGAAGAGAGCGCTTTGGGCGCGGAAGAGAGGGAGAGCGTATGAAGATCATCGTGGACGCCTTTGGCGGGGACAACGCCCCCCAGGAGATCCTGTTGGGCTGCGCCCAGGCGCGGCAAGAGCTGGGTGTGGACATCCTCCTCACCGGTGACAAAGCACGCCTGGAGGCCTGCGCCAAAGAGCTGAACATCACCCGGGAGCTGGCCGCCATGGAGATCCTCCCCTGCGGCGAAACCTTGACCATGGAGGACGAGCCTACCAGCGTCATCCGGGAGAAGTCCGACAGCTCCATGGCGGTGGGCCTGCGGGCCTTGGCCGAGGGTCAGGGCGACGCCTTTGCCAGCGCCGGCAACAGCGGGGCTTTGGTGGTGGGTGCCACCACCATCGTCAAGCGGGTGCGGGGCGTGAAACGGGTGGCCTTTGCCCCCATCATGCCCAAGAGCCAGGGCTTTTTCATGCTCATCGACGGGGGCGCCAACGTGGACTGCCGCCCGGAGATGTTGGCCCAGTTTGGCATGATGGGCGCCGCCTATATGAAGAACGTCATGGGCATTGAGAACCCCCGGGTGGGCCTGGCCAACGTGGGTACCGAAGACCACAAGGGCGACCAGCTGCGGCAGGAATCTTTGGCGCTGCTGCGGCAGTGCCCCGGCATCCAGTTCGTGGGCAATGTGGAGGCCCGGGACATCCCCTTTGACGGGGCGGATGTGATTGTGGCCGACGGTTTTACCGGCAACATGATCTTAAAGCTCTACGAGGGCGTGGCCATGGCCTTGATGGACAAGATCAAAGGCGTGTTTATGGGCAGCATGAAGGGCAAGCTGGCCGCGGCCATGGTCTACAACGACCTGAAGAAGATGAAAAAAGAGCTGGACTACAACGAGTACGGCGGGGCGCCCATTATGGGATGTGCCAAACCTGTGTTTAAGATCCACGGCAGCGCCAAGGCCTCCACGGTGAAGAGCGCCCTGCGCCTGACCCGGGATTACGCCCAGTCCGGCATCATTTCCCAGATTGGGGAAGCTGTGTCAAAAAAATCCTGAGGAGGTGGAGCCATGCTGTCCCTGGAAGAGTATGAAAAGCGCATCGGCTACCGCTTTAAAAACAAAGACCTTTTGGAAACGGCCCTGACCCACTCCTCCTTTGCCAACGAGCACAAGTGCAAAAGCTACGAGCGGCTGGAGTTTTTGGGGGATTCCGTCCTGGGCTTTGTCACGGCGGAGTACCTGTTTGAAAACTTCCCCCAGCTGCCTGAGGGCCAGCTGACCAAGACCAGGGCTTCCCTGGTGTGCGAGCGCAGCCTGTGCGGGTTCTCCAAAAACCTGCACGTGGGGGATTTCCTGCGCCTGAGCCACGGGGAACGCCACTCCGGCGGCCGGGAGCGGCCCAGCATCCTGGCGGATGTGTTCGAGTCCACCACCGCTGCCATCTACCTGGACAGCGGCAGCCTGGAGGAAGCCAAGAAGTTCATCCTGCGGTTTATCATCCCCGCGGCCAAGGCCCAAAGCGTCAAACCCTTTAAGGACTATAAAACCACCTTGCAGGAGATCATCCAGCAGAACCCGGAGGAGCGGCTGGAGTATGTGGTCACCGGGGAAAGCGGCCCGGACCACGACAAGCACTTCACCGTGGAGGTGCACCTGAACTCCAACGTCATTGGCAAGGGGGGCGGCCGCAGCAAGAAGGAAGCCGAACAGCAAGCCGCCCGGGAAGCCTTGGAGTTGATGGGCTATTGAACCGGGGGAACATCGCCCTGTTCGTGCCCCATGTGGGGTGCCCCTGCCGTTGCAGCTTCTGTGACCAGTGGGCCATCACCGGCGGGGCACAGCCCCCCACTCCAGCCCAGGTGTGGGAAGCTGCCCAGGCCGGGGCCCAGCGTTGGGGGAGCCAGGTGAGTGGGCTGGAGATCGCCTTTTTTGGCGGCAGCTTTACCGCCATCCCCCGGCAGCAGATACTGTCCCTGCTGGAGCCGGCCAAACAGGCGGTGGAGCGCTGGGGGTATCACGGCATCCGGTGCTCCACCCGTCCGGACGCTGTGGATGAGGAAACCTTGGCCTTGCTGAAAGAGTACCACACCACGGCGGTGGAGCTGGGGGCCCAGTCCATGGATGAGGAGGTGCTCCGCCTGAACCGCCGGGGCCACACCGCCCAGGACACCCGCAGGGCCGCCGCTCTGGTCAAAGGGGCGGGCTTGGAACTGGGGCTTCAAATGATGACGGGGCTGTACGGTTCCACCCCGGAAAAAGATCTGGACACCGCCCGGCAGCTGATCGCCTTGGGGCCGGACACCGCCCGGATCTACCCCACCATTGTGTTGGAACATACGGAGCTGGCCCGGCTTTACCGGGAGGGCTTGTACCGGCCCCAGACTTTGGAAGAGGCGGTGGAGCTGTGCGGGGAGGCACTGCCCCTGTTTGAAGCAGCCGGGGTGCGGGTGATCCGCATGGGGCTTCACGCCCAGGAGGACGTGGAGGCCCGGGAAGTGGCCGGCCCCTACCACCCGGCCTTTCGGGAGCTGGTGGAGAGCCGGGTATTCCTCCGCCGCCTGGAGGAAGATCTGGGGCACCGGGGGCCCGGATGTTACCGGGTGAAGGTGCATCCCAAAAGCCTGTCCGTAGCTGTGGGGCAGAAGCGAAAAAACCTGGAAGCCCTGGCCTGCCGTGGGTTTACCGTGCGCATGGTCCCAGAGGAGAGCGTCCCGCGGGGGGAGTTTCTGGTGGAACAGGCGGAAATCGAGTGAAAGAGGGAAAGCCATGATTTTAAAATCTTTGGAGTTGCAGGGGTTTAAGACCTTCCCCGATAAGACCACCCTGGATTTCCAGCGGGGGATCACCTCGGTGGTGGGGCCCAACGGCAGCGGGAAAAGCAACATCAGCGACGCTATGCGCTGGGTGCTGGGGGAGCAGTCTGTGCGCACCCTGCGCTGCTCGAAGATGGAGGACGTGATCTTTAACGGCACGCCCCAGCGGAAAGCCCTGGGTTACGCCGAGGTCACCCTGACCATTGACAACGCTGACCGGGGTCTGCCCTTTGACAACGACACCGTGGCGGTCACCCGGCGGTATTACCGTTCCGGGGAGAGCGAGTACCTCATCAACAAAACCACCGTGCGCCTGAAGGACATCAACGAGCTGTTTATGGACACGGGCCTGGGAAGAGACGGCTATTCCATCATCGGTCAGGGCAAGATCGACAGCATTGTGGCCGCCCGTTCCGAGGACCGCCGGGAGATCTTTGAGGAGGCCGCAGGCATCTCCCGCTACCGTTACCGCAAAGAGGAGTCGGAGCGGCGGCTCGCCAAGGCCGAGGACAACCTGGTGCGGCTGCGGGACATCCTCACCGAGCTGGAAGACCGGGTGGAACCCCTGCGGATCCAGGCGGAAAAGGCCCAGCAGTTCATCGCCTTTGACCAGGAAAAGAAGGGCTTGGAGATCGGCATTTGGCTCACCACCCTGGACCGTTCCGGCGCTGTGCTGCGGGAACACGGGGAGAAGATGGCCTTGGCCCAGGCCCAGCACAACGAGCTGGAAGAGGAGATTCAGTCCATTGCCCAGCGCACCGAGGAGAACTACCGGCAGACCAACCAGTGCACCGTGGAGATGGAGGAGGCCCGGAACCAGGCTGCTGCCCTGGACGGGGAAGCCGTCCGGGCCCAGGGCGAGGCAAGCCTTTTGGAAAACGACGCCGCCCACAACCGGGAGAGCATCCAGCGCTTTGAAGGGCAGATCGCCGAAACCTCCCGTTCCGGGGAGGACACGGACCGGGAGATCCAGGAAAAACGGGAGGAAATTGCCCAAAAGGAGCGCCAGATCGCCGACAGCCGGGACCGCCTGCTGCAATTCACCCAGCGGTTGGAAGAGCTGCGCCGTGGTGCGGACGAGGCCACCCAGAAGATGGAACAGGCCGCCCTGCAGCTGGCCCAGTACAACGCCTCCCTGGCGGAGCAGCGCATCCAGCTGTCCTCCACCCAGTCCTCCATGGCGGAGATCCGTCTGCGGGCCGGAGCGGTGGAAGACAGCGTCAAACAGGCCCGGGAGCGCCTGGCTGCCGCCCAGGAAGAGGCTGCCCAGTTGAAGGAAATGCTGGCAGAGGCAGAGCAGGCGGTTTCCGGCCGGGAGAACGCAGTGCGGGGCTACGAGATGCGTTTGGAAGGCCGCCGCAAGCGTGCCAACGCCGCCCGGGAAGCCTGGAACCAGCTGACCCTGGACGTGGGGGAACAGCAGCGCCGTGCCAAACTGTTGGAGGATTTGGAGCGCAACTTGGAAGGCTTTGCCCAAAGCGTGAAACAGGTGATGAAAGAGGCGGGCCGGGGGATGCTTGCCGGCATTTGCGGGCCTGTGACCCAGCTGCTGAAAACGCCCCGAGAGTATGCCGTGGCCTTGGAAACCGCCCTGGGCGCCGCCATGCAGAACGTGGTGGTGGAAACGGAACAGGATGCAAAAAACGCCATCCGGGTGCTAAAGCAGCGGGACTGGGGCCGGGCCACGTTTCTTCCCCTGACCACCATCCGGGGAAGCACCTATGATCCCCGGGACATCCAGGAAATGCCTGGGTTTGTGGGGATGGCCAACACCCTGTGCTCCTGTGAGTCCAAGTACAACCAGATCCGGGATTCCCTTTTGGGCCGGGTGGCCGTAGCTGAGGACCTGGACAGCGCCACCGCCATCGCCAAGCGGACGGGCTACCGCCTGCGGGTGGTGAGCCTGGACGGCCAGGTGGTCAATGCAGGCGGCTCCTTGACCGGCGGTTCCAAGGGGCGAAACTCCGGGCTGCTCAGCCGGGCATCCGAGATCCAGCGGGTCCGGGAAAAGGCCGCGGCCCTACAAAAGCAGGCCGACGCCGCCCAGCAGGAATTCCGTCAGCGCCAGGGGGAGCTGTCCTCCTGCGAGGCGGAATTGGACGCCGCCCGTGGGGAGCTGTCCGCTGCCCAAGAAGAGCGGATCCGCATTGCTGCGGAGTGCTCCCGGGTTTCCAAGGAGCTGGAGCAGCTGGCGGAAACCGCCGCCAATTTGGAGCGGGAGCAGACGGATTCCACCGGCCGTTTGGAAGAGCTTTCCCAACGGGAGAAAGAGGTGCGGGCAGCCATTGCCCAGCTGGAAGAGCAGGTCAACGCCGCCCAGGAGGAAAACCAGGCCCTTTCCGGTTCCCGGCAGGAGCAGATGGCCCGGTGCGACGACATCTCCCAGACCATCCAGGAGATCCGCATGGGGGAATTTTCCGCCCAGAAAGACCGGGACGCCTTGGCAGCTGCCGTGGCCGGCCTGGAGGAGCGGAAGCGGGATTCCGCCGGGGCTGTGGAACGGCTGCAAGGGGAGATTGCCGCCCTGCAGGAGAAAAACGCCCAGCTGGAGCAGCAACGCCAGGAAACCCTGGAAAACGCCCAGCGTTTGAAGGACCAGGCCCAGGCCAAGCGGGAAAGCTTGGAGGCCATTGCCCAGAAGCGGCAGTCCCTGGAGCAGGAGTCCCAAAAGCTGCGGGAGCGGGAACGGGAAGCCATCTCCCAGCGGGAGAACGTGGGCCGGGAGCTGTCCCGGCTGCAAGAGCGGTCGGACAACCTACAAAAGGAGTACGACCAGATTATCTCCCGGCTGTGGGAAGAGTATGAGCTCACCCGGCGGGAGGCCGAGGAAGTGGGGGAAAAGATTGAGGACCTGCCCGCTTCACAGAGGCGTCTGGCCGAGCTGAAAAACAAGATCAAGGCCCTGGGCGCCGTCAATGTGGGCGCTGTGGTGGAGTATCAGGAAGTTTCCCAGCGCTACCAGTTTTTAAAGGGACAGGTGGAGGATGTGGAAAAGTCCAAAGCCGAGCTTTTGGACTTGATCCAAGACTTGACCCGCCATATGCGCCAGCAGTTTACCGAGCGGTTTGCCCAGATCAACCAGAACTTCGGGCAGATCTTCCGGGAGCTGTTCGGCGGCGGCGCGGCAGAGCTGTCCTTTACCGACGACAGCGACGTGCTCACCTCGGGCATTGAGATCAAGGTCCACCCGCCGGGGAAGATCGTCACCCATATCGAGTCCCTGTCCGGCGGGGAGAAGGCCCTGGTGGCCATCTCCATCTACTTTGCCATCATGCGGGTCAACCCGCCGCCCTTCTGCGTGCTGGATGAGATCGAAGCCGCCCTGGACGACGTGAACGTGGCCCGTTTTGCCCAGTACCTGCGGCGGATGAGCGGGAATACCCAGTTTATCACCATCACCCACCGCCGGGGCACCATGGAGGGCTCGGATATGCTGTATGGCGTCACCATGCAGGACCAGGGCATCTCCAAGCTTTTAGCCCTGCGCACCGAAGAGGCAGCCCAGTTCAGCGCGTGATATTTCAACAGAGAGGAAGAAGACTATGGGCTTTTTTGATAAGATCCGGGAGGGCTTGAAAAAGACCCGGGACAACATCAGCGGGCAGATCACCCAAATGGTGAACTCCTTCACCAAGATCGACGAGGAGCTTTTCGAGGAGCTGGAAGAGCTGTTGGTCATGGGGGACGTGGGGGTGAACACCGCCGGGTACATCTGCGACCAGCTGCGGAAAAAGATCAAGGAAAAGGGCATCACCGACCCCAGCCTGATCATGGGGGAATTGAAAGCCATTGTTTCGGAGATGCTCCAAGGGGACAACCAGCTGCACATTGGCACAAAGCCTTCCATCATCCTGGTGATCGGCGTCAATGGCGTGGGCAAGACCACCACCATCGGCAAGCTGGCCTCCCGCTTGAAAGGGGAGGGCAAGTCGGTGATCCTGGGGGCTGCCGATACCTTCCGCGCCGCTGCCATCGAGCAGCTGGAGGTCTGGGCGGAGCGGGCCGGGGTGCCCCTGATCAAGCATAAAGAGGGGGCCGACCCTGCCGCCGTGGTGTTCGACACCATTGCAGCGGCCAAAGCCCGGAACTGCGACGTGATCATCTGCGACACCGCCGGCCGGCTGCACAACAAGAAAAACCTGATGGACGAGCTGGGGAAGATCTCCCGGGTCATCGACCGGGAACTGCCCGGCGCCGACCGGGAAACCCTGCTGGTGCTGGACGCCGCCACCGGCCAGAACGCAGTGAACCAGGCACGGGAATTCCAAAGCGCCGCGGGGATCACCGGCATTGTGCTCACCAAGCTGGACGGCACCCCCAAGGGCGGCGTGGTGCTGCCCATCATGCAGGATCTGGGCTTGCCGGTGAAGTTTATCGGCGTGGGGGAGCAAGTGGACGACTTGCAGCCCTTTGACCCGGATGCCTTTGCCGACGCCCTGTTTGACAACCAGCCCGATGAAACCCCCGCCTTTGCAGAGGACCGGGAGGCCCTGGCCCGCCAGGAGCAAGAGCGGGAAGAGGCCCAGCGGCAGGAACTCCTGGAGCAGGAAGCCCTGGAAGCTTCTGAGGAGCCGGAGATGCACCGGGAAGAGCCTCTTACCGAGGAAA
>CAJFMJ010000036.1 GCA_904391645.1 uncultured Neglectibacter sp. | reverse complement strand
CTCGCATTCCTCCGGGGCCATGGTGATCTGGTAGCAGAGGGGGCTGCCCTTCATCTTCTCCGCGGCATAAGAGAGGCCGTTGGTGCGCTCATCCAGCAGGGGGTTGTCAATCTGTTGGGGGTCTCCCAGCAGGATGATCTTGGTGCCCAGCCCTGCCCGGGTGATGATGCCCTTGGCCTGCTTGGGGGTGAGGTTCTGGGCCTCGTCGATGATAAGGTACGTTTTGGTGACGGAACGACCCCGGATGAAGTTTAAGGCCTGGGCGGCGATGTACCCCCGGTCGAACAGTTCCTCAATCTTCCCGGAGAGGCTGCGCTCGTCGGCATAACGCTCCTTCTCATCCTGATCCACCAACAGCTCCAGGTTGTCGATGACGGGCCGCAGCAGGGGCGCAATCTTTTCCCTCTCGTCCCCCGGCAGGAACCCGATGTCGTCGTCAAACTGGGCGTTGGGACGGCTGATGAGGATGCGCCGGTACTCCGGCTCCTCCCGCTCCAGCATGGCATCCAGGCCCACGGCCAGGGTGTAGAAAGTTTTAGCCGTGCCCGCCATGCCTTTGACGATGACCAAAGGGGCCTCCTCCGGCCCGGTGAGCAGCGCCTCCTGCAAAAACTTCTGGCCCACGTTCCGGGGGGAGACGCCGTAGGGCTTTTTTCGCTGGTATTTTAGGGGCACCACGTGCTTGCCGTCAAACCTTCCCAGCTGGGTCTTTTTGACGGATTGGTCAGCCCGTAAGATCACAAACTGATTGGGCACCAGCGCCACGGAAATCCGCTCCCCGCTTTCGTCAACCTGGTACAGGTCGTCGGAAGAGATTGGCTTCTTTTTGAAGTTCTCGAATTTCTTCTCGCTGACGTATGCCTCACACCGGCCGGTGTATTGCTCCTCGGTGACGGGGGCCTGCTCTGTGGTGAAGTCCTCCGCCTCGATGCCCAGCATCTGGGCCTTCAGCCGCACCACGATATCCTTGGTCACTAGGATGACAGGGCGCTCCCTCTCCCCCAGCCCTTGGCAGACCTTTAAGATGCGATTGTCGTTTTTGTGGTCGGGAAATCCCTTGGGCAGCTGGACCTCTACACAGTTTACTTCCAGCCGCAGGCTGCCGCCGTTTGGGAGGGTGACCCCTTCCAGCAGGTTTCCCCGCAGGCGTAGGCTTTCCAGATAGCGGATGGCCTGGCGGGCGTTGCGGCCCGCCTCCCCCTCGGTGGATTTGAGACTGTCCAACTCCTCCAGCACCGCCAGGGGCAGCACAATCCGGTTTTCCTCAAAGCACTCCAAAGCGTAGGGCGCCTGGATGAGCACGTTGGTGTCCAGCACATAGGTCTTTTTCATGGTTGGCAACTTCCTTTCCGATGACGTAGAGCCGGAGGGAAAACAAAAAGCGGCCGCGCACCTAGGGGACAGAAGCGTCTCTGTCCCAACAGTGCGCACCGCTTTTTCTTGCCGGCCTTTTGTAACTTGCGGAAGGGCCATGCATCCATTCCCCCTCTCCGGCTCACTTTTAGTATACAGGAGCTTTGGGAGGTTCCCGTGTGGGGAGCGTTAAAAATGGGAAAAGGAAGGTTCGGGAATGCACCCGATTCTCTCTACTGCGTTCCCCGCTCAAGGTCCTCAAAATCTCCCAATGAGCCCAGGTTCAGGTGGGAGGCGTCCACGCCCTCCCCCGGCCGATGGAGCTGCTGGGCCAGGGTGGCGGGGTAGCGGCCCTCCAACTGGCCTCGTGCGGCCTCTGCCCGGAGCAGGCAGGCCTGCTCTAAGGTTTCCACCGCCAGCCGGTGGTCCTCATAGGAGCAGAAGGCGGTGGGGTCTTTCTGCACATAGGGGGCGATCCGAACCGCCGCTTCCCAAAGTTCGGCGGAAAGCCGGCCGCTCTCCACGTATTCCCCCAGGAACCAGTCGAAGTACGCCTGGTACTGCTGGAAATATTCCTCCACCTGCATCAGGTTGTGGTAGAGTGGGCGGTTTTTCATATGCTCCCCGGGGGCGGGGGTGAGGATGGGATAATTGATCAGGACGTTGGGGTCCCGGATGGGCTCGCTCATGCCCAGGGCGTAGGTGCCAAAAGCCAGGTTGTAGTCCCAGGGGAGGATGGAGAGCTGCCCCTCCTCCTCGTAAAGGAAATAGTTGTGGCCGGTGTGGCCCAGGTAGCTGTCCCAGTTCATCAAAAACACCTGGCCCACAAAATACCGCAGGGCACCGTCCACGTTTACGGCCGATTCCAGGTTTTCTCCGATGTTCAGATCTTCCAGGGACTGGATAAGCCGCCGCTTGTCCGCCGCATCGGGAGAAAATTTGGCGTTGCCGAAAATGCCCGGGTAGCTCTCCGGGTCATCGTCGATGTAGCGCAGGTGCACGTCATGGTTTTCGTCGGAAAGGAGCCGGTAATCGGGCTTATAGAGCTGGCCGTGGTTTACGCCGAAATTCCGCCGGGCAAAGGACTCCTCCGGCTCTTCCACCGCCAAGAACAGGCCCCAGGGCTCCCCGTTCACCGTCACCCATGCGAAACTGCGCAGGGGCGCAGGCACGCCCAGAAAGTCCATGATGTCATAGGCCAGGTAGGTTTTCAAGTAGCTGTTGTCCTGGAAGGAGGCGTCCAGGGAGAACTTGTCCAGGCCGTGATAGCTGCCCCCCTCCCTGTAGTGGTCGAACTCCAGCTTCAGGCTGTAGCGGGAAAGGCCGTGTTCTTCGGTCAGCCGCAGGGAGTTGTTCCCCTTGGCCCGCAGCCCCACCTGGTGAAAGGCCTCCCCATCGATCTCCACCGTAGCGGGGATGTACGCCTCCTCCGGGGCGCTTTGCAGGAAGGCTTCCCAATCCTCCACCTGCAGGTCGATGATGTGAACCCTTCCCTTGTCAAACAGCCGGGAGACGTACCCAGGATTTTCCTCCGCCGGCAGGAGCAGCCCGGCATTCCCCCCTGCCCACAGCAGCAGGCAGAGAATCACAGCCAGGGCCGCTCCCGCCAGGCACAGCTTATCCCCATGCTTTGATGTGACCATGGCTCACCCCATGTAGTCCCCGTTGTAGGAAACCAGCACCGCCCGGCCCACGCCCTCCATGCGCTCCAGCTCGTCTAAGAAGGCGGCGTCCCCCTCTTTCAGGCGCACCTCCCAGTGGAGCTCCACCAGGCCCTGTTCCACCGACTTGCTCTTTAATTGCATCCGCTTCACCTGGGAGGCGATGAGCTCTTTGGCCCGGTTCTCCGCCTCGCCGCTGCCGCAGTGGACCATGAGGATGTAAGGGGTCTCCGGCGACCTGCGCCTGGAGAAAGCGTAAAGCACCGCCCCGATGAACAGGCTGCCCCCCACCGCCAGAAATACCAGCCCCGCCGCCAGGACAATCCCTGCGGCGATGGCCCAGAACAGGAAAGCGATGTCCATGGGCTCTTTGATGGCGGTGCGGAACCGGACGATGGACAAGGCCCCCACCATGCCCAACGACAGGACGATGTTGCTCACCACCGTTAAAATGAGCAGGGTGGTGATGAGGCACAGGGCCACCAGCGTCACCCCGAAGCTGGGGGAGTACATCACCCCGGCGTAGCACTGCTTGTAGATGAAGAACACGAAAAGCCCCAGCAGAAAGGAAAGCACCAGGGCGACGGCCATGTCCAGCAGAGGGACGGCGGCGGCTTTTTCCAGAAAGCTGGTCTTAAAAATGTCTTGGAACGTCACGGGCATGGTCCTCCTTACTCGTCAGTCGAAGCGGCGGCACAGGGCGTATTTGGAGCAGGCCCCTGCCCGCCGGTCGGGGGTCTGCACCGCCAGAGAGACGATCTCCGGCAGGAATTCATCGTATTTCACTTCCAGCACAGTGACCCCCGGCAGGGCGGGCAGCAGATCTTCCGGCCGGAAAAAACTCTCCGGGCCGCCGGAGCGGATGTCCCGGTCCAGAGTGACGCGCACGTTCCCCGGGGCGAAGATGAAGGCCTCCCGCCGGTAGGCCACCACCGTTTTTGGGGAAAGTTTGGAGAGCTTGCTGGCAAATTCCAGGAGCAGGGGTTCTCCCCGCTCCAGAAGGAATGTGCGCTCCCCAGAGAGGAGGCGCCTTCCCTCCTCCACCGTAAGCCTGGCGCCGCGTTTGCCGCACAAGCCGTTTACCTTCCACTTCTTCTCCAGCTTGAGGAAGCCCGGCGCCTCCCCGTAGTACCGCAGGCGGAACTTCTCCCGGCGGTTTACCCCGTCCAGCTTCTGGCGCAGGGCGGTGTCATAGGGGTCGTCGAAGTAGAGGCTCACCACCCGGTAGACGCCCTCGGGCCCGGCGTGGGGGTCCCGGGGGAACAGCTTCCCCAGCCTTTGGGAAAGCACCAGGTCCTCCCGCAGGTTGACCTGGTGCTTCTCCTCATGGCGCAGCCTGGGCTCAGTCGTCGTAACCGGAATCGCCTGTCTCCTCCATCGTAGCCGGAGTCGCCGTCATAGCCGGAATCCCCATGGTATCCGGAGTCCCCGGAGGGGACCACGGGCTGCACGGGAGGCACGTAGTAGTCGGTGTCCCCGTCGCTGCCGGGGCCGTAATCCGTGTCCACGATCACCGGGGCGGGGACCGGGGTGGCCGCCGGAGCGGGCGCTGGGGTGGGGGTGTAATCCGTCACTCCATCGCCATTGGGGCCGTAGTCCGTGTCGTCGTAGTCGGTGACGCCATCGTTGTTGGGGCCGTAATCCGTGTCGTCATAGTCGGTGACGCCATCGTTGTTGGGGCCGTAGTCCGTGTCGTCATAGTCGGTGACGCCGTCGTTATTGGGGCCGTAGTCCGTGTCGTCATAGTCGGTGACGCCGTCGTTATTGGGGCCGTAATCCGTGTCATCGTAATCAGTGGCCTTGGAGGCGGAGTTCCCGGCCTGGGCTTTGTTTTCCGTTTTGCTTTCAGGCTTGGGCGTGGCTTCAGCCTTCTTGTCCCTGGTGAGGCTGGAGGCGCTTTCCTTCTTGGAATCGTCCTCGGAGGCGGCCTCGTCGGTAAGGGTCACCCCGGAGGAGAGATTCAGCTCCTTCACCGTTTCCTCCGCACTGCGGCCCATGTCCTCCAAAAAGTCGTCCCGGGGCTCTTTAGAGCCAGGTTCCAGTTCCAGGACAATGCGCCTGCCCTCGCCTTCCATCTCCTCCACAAAGTAACCAGCCTCGTGCATCTCCTCCACTAGCTCCTGAACCACCACTTCGCAGTCCTTGCCGATGTAGTCGGGGTAGGCCGCCACGATCTCCTTGCCGTCACTGTTCTCCCCAGTGAGGGCAAGGACCTTACCCTCTTCGTCATAGGCGATCTGGATCTCCGGGTTCACCCGGAGGGTGAGGGTCCCTGCCGTGATGCTGCCGGCCTGGGGGCTGCCGCCGCAGCCGGTGAGAAGGGCTGCCGCCAGGACAGCCAGGGAAGATGCCGCTGCAAAAATCTTTCTTCTTTTCATGGTGTTTGCTCCTCTCGCAAGATTATTGGATTGGCTTTTTGCCTTACACCCATAGATTACGGGGATCGTTTTCCAAAAACGGGGTGGGGAGGATAAATTTTTCAAAAATCAGTCATCATAGCCGGAATCGCCGTACCCGCTGTCTCCCCCATCGTAGCCGGAGTCACCCTCATAGCCGGAGTCCCCGGAAGGCTGCACCGGCTGGGCCGGGGGCACGTAGTAGTCGGTGACGCCGTCGCTGCCGGGGCCGTAATCCGTGTCGGTGTACACGGGAGCGGGAGCCGGGGTGGGCGCCGGTGTAGGTACCGGCGTGGGAACCGGCGTCGCCGTGGGGCTGGAGGTGGGATGGGCCATGGCTTCCACGTCCTCCGCCACGTAGGGCACCACTTCCACCACCACGGAGAGCTTCCCCTCCAGGTGGTCCTCCACCTCCTGGCGCAGCTCCATGCCGTATTCCTGGAACAGGGCCTCCTCCGGGGTGTCGATGGAGAAGTTCACCCTGCCGCCCTCCTCTAAAAAGCCCAGCTCAATGGCCCGGTCCACCAGGTCGTCGGCCACGTCTGTGGGGTCGTCCTCAGAAAGCTCGTAGCCCTGGAGCAGGGTTTCCCCATCCTCGTTGGTGGGGGCCAGGCCGATTACGTCCCCGCCCTTGTTCAGCTCCATGCGCACCTGGGGGTTGATGGTCATATAGATGGAGGAGTACACACTGGTGGCCTGCTGGTACAGGGGGAGGATGACAGCGAATACCAGGCAGGCGGCCAGGGCCGCCAGAGCCGCCCCGCTCCCGGCGAACAGGGGGATGAGCCTGCCTTTCTCGGCTTTTTCCCGCTGCAGCACCGGGTCTGTCACTGTCTGCCCCACCTGATAGTGGAGGTTGGCTGCTTTCAGGAACCGGCCCTCCTGGTCCAGAAGGACGGCGTAACTTCGCTTCGTCTCCATGACAAGATAGCTCATCGCGCCTTCCCTCCTTTCAGAACCTGGGCCAGGTGGCCCCGGATGATCTCGTACCCATTGGTGTAGATGAGCAGCAGTGCCACCAGGTACTTTCGGTGGCGCTCCAGGGTCTTGCGCTCCACCCCGCTGCCGTCGCTGAGCTTCCCCAGGGGCAGCCGCTTAGTCTCCAGCAGCTCGTCCAGCAGCCAGGGGTTTTCCTTGGCGTACTCTACCGCCCTCCGGCAGGCGGAAATGGTGCGCTCCTGCTTGGGGCAGTTGTCTGCCACATCGCTGAGGCCTACCCCAAACTCCTCCATCTGCCGGGAGAGCTCCTCAATCTCCTGGCGGGTGGCAAGGCGGCGGGTGGCCTTCTCCTGGTCGTCCCCCTCCTGGGGAAGGACGTCCCCCAGACTGGGGCCTTCCTCCTCCCCTTGGGGCGCGTCCAACGACAGGTGGCCCCGGTGCCGCCGCTCTTTCCGCTCATAGTCGATGAGCCTGCTGCGGATGAGCAGGGCGGCATACTTTAAGAAAGAGCCCCGCCGGGGCTGGTAACCTCCAATGGCCTCGTGGAAAGCGATCATGGCGATGCTCAGCTCATCATCCTCCTCCCGGGGCGGGCGCTTTAAGAACTTCGCCGTTTCCGAGCGGATGAAGGGCAGGTAGTCCCCAATGAGCCGGTCCGCTGCCTCCACGCTTTCTTTTGCCAGGTTTACTTGTTCCAAAATTCCCATTTCCTCATGCATTTTACCAAACCCTTCCGGTGGTAGAATACGCAGGCACTGTTCCAAAACCGGGGTCACAAAAGGTCCCGCTGTTTTGTCATGCCTCTCCATGTTAAGAATAGCGGAACTCCCCGGACAAGAAAAGAAAGAACAGGATAAATCTGGGTGAAACTTAGGTAAAATCCTCTCAGGAGAGACCTTTTGTGATGGGGTAGGGCTCTCCTTGACAGGCCCTTTCCTCAGTACTGTGAAAACAGGGAGCGGAGGGCGCCCGTCGGAAAGATAGAAAAAAGACCGGGATCTCTCCCGGCCTTTTCCGTAAGTTTCGCTCTGGTTTATTTCTGTACCAGGTTCTGGTCGAACCCCATGAGGATGGCAGCGGCCTGGGCACGGGTGGTATTCCCGGCGGGGTCCAGGGTGCCGTCGTCGTGGCCGTTGATGAGTTCGTTGCCGTTGGCCCAGGCCATGGCGGGGAGGGCCCACTCCTGCACGGAATCGCCGTCGGGGAAACGGCTCAGGTCGCCCTCAGCGCTCAAGTCGCAGTCCTTGTACTTGGCGTAGTTGTACAGCATCTGGGCGAACTCTTCCCGGCTGATCTCGTCGCCGGGGCGGAACGTCCCGTCCCCGTCGCCTTCCGCCACCTTGTGGAGCCTGGCCCAGTACACAGCCTCCGCGTACCAGGCCTCCCCGTCCACATCCGTGTAGGGGTTCTCCAGGTTTTCATCGGAAACGTCCGGCTGGTCCTCCAGGTTATAGAGGATCTGCGCAGCCATGGCCCGGCTCAGGTTGGTCTCCGGCGCAAAGGTGGTGCCGCTGGTGCCCTCCATCAGGCTGTTTTCATAGGCGTACCCCACGGCCTCCAGGAACCAATCCCCCTCTTCCACATCGGCAAAGGGCAGGACGGTCAGGGCCTTGTCCCCCAGCTGGTACACGGCCACGGTGCCGGAGACCTCGCAGGCGGCCAGCAGCAGGGGCTCCCCGTTAGGGCTCTTCTCACTATCCAGGAACAGCAGCCCTTCCGGGGCCACGTCGCCGCCGGTGACCCACTTGTCCAGCTCCCCGTCCTCGTACTGCTCCGAGCCCTCTACAATCGCATCAAAGTCCCGGGTGTTGATGTAGTTGACAAAGGCGGCTCTCTCGGGGTTCGATACGTCATAGACCATGATGCCGCCGGTGCGCTCCAGGGCCACAAAGGCGTAGGTCTTGCCGTTTACCGCACCCAGGGTGACGCTCTCCGGTTCCGGCCCCTTTTTGCCGGAGCGGTCGTCCAGCACGGCGTTGTCGTTGGAGGTGTTGTAGTAGTCGGGCACGTACTTTGCGGTGAGGGATTCAAAATCGCTGCCGCTGGTGAACACTTCTGCAAGGCCATTCTCCGTTACCTGGAAGATGGTAAAGGTGCGGCCGCCGAAGAGGTAGTCTTTGGTCCCGTCCAGGCCGTCGAAGTCCTCGCTCTTAAAGAACACCACTTTGCCCGTCAGGCCGGACTCCCCGGTGATGGTGCCGGCGGGAGAGGCAGCCCCCTCGTCGCCGAAGTCCACCTCTTCCTCATTTAGGTAGAAAGTACCGGCGTCCTCATCGCCCCACTCTCGGGCGTCCCCCTCGTTGGCGGTGACCAGGTAGGTCTCCCCGCCCACGGTGTAGGCGGCGATGGCGTCGGGCATCCGGATGCCCAGCAGGCCCTCATAGGTCTTGGGGGCGTAGGCATCATCCTTCTTGTCCAGGTCGATGGGGGTCTTGCCGTAATCCTCGAAGCCGATGGGGTACACGCCCTCAAAGGTCTTGGAGGCGATGTCCAGCACAGCGATGGCGTTGTTCTCCTGCAGGGTCACATAGGCCTTTCCCTCCGCCATGGCGATGTACTCCGGCTCCAGGTCCACCGAGGGGGCAGTGTCCTTCTTCAGCACCACGCCATCTTCCGCCAGGGCGTCCCGCTGGGCGTCAAAGGCAGAGAAGTCCACCACGGTGCTCTCCCCCTTTTCCACGTCCACCACAGTGACAGTGCCCTTGGGGTCCACGGTGTTTTCGCCGTAGCCCTCCCGGGGTTCCCCCTCGTCGGCGGTGAGGGCGGTGGCGTTGTCCGCAAAGGTCACCATGTCGGGCTGGGCCCCGGCCTCCACCAGGCCCTGTAAGGTGAGGCTCCCGTCCTCCCCGCAGGTGAACAGGGCCACCCGGCCGGGGTCGTTGTGGCCCTCCGCCTGGAGGGCGGCGGCCAGGGTGGTGTTGTCGGGAGAGATGGCCACCGAGGTCATGTCCCCGTACTGGAAAGCGTCGTCCTCGGCCTCCACCAGGGCCTTCACGTCGATGTCGGTGCCGGGCAGCTCCTCCACATGGACCCCAGCAGTGAGGCCGGAGAGGGGGATGGCCGCCAGCTTGCCGCTCTGGCCGTTGATGGCGTAGGCGTAGCCGGTGTCGCTGTTGTAGGTGACGATCTCCATCACCCCGCCGTCCACGTTGTACTGGCCGGCGCTGTACCGGGCGATCTGGGTCAGGTTCAGGGCGGCGGCGCCGTTCTCGTACCCTCCCGTGGGAAGGCCCTGGGCGGACGCGACGGCACCCACCTGCAGGGCCAGGGCGAGGCCCAGGGCCAGGAAGGCGGCGCGCTTTGCTTTGTGCTTCATGGTGGTTGTCCTCCTGTTTTCTGTGTTGCAGCCTGGCGAGGAATGGCGTTTCCTGCCCTCTTCCCCACCGGTGCTTTGCCGGCGTAAGATCTGCTATTTCTCAGTTTACAGGAACGAGAGGAGATTGGAATCAGCTGGGGGTAAAATCTTTGGGAAAAGATGGTAAAGGCGCTAAATCTTGAAACTTTCTTTTCTTTCTTCAAAAATAGGAAATTTTATTTTCATTTAACCTACCTTTGCTGGCAGATTTTCCGGTGAAGGCCTACAATGGCGGTGTAAGCGAGAGAGAATCGAAAAAAGAGAGGAAGAGCAAAATGGAACTTTCCAAAAAACAGACGGCGACCCAGTCGCAAAAATTGATGGTATTTGTATTGACCATGGCCCTGTACGGCCTGGCCACCCTGTTCACCGAGCTGATTCCCAGCTTTCAGGCGGGGCTGGTGGAGTTTTCCGTGGAATACTTTCTGTTCATCCCCCTGACCCTGGCCATGCTGTTCGACCCCATGTCCGCCGCCCTGGGCGCCGCCACCGGCGAGCTGGTGTTCAGCGAAATCATGCTGGGGCAGTTCGGCGGCCTGGGGGAGCTGGAGAAGTTCATCACCGTCACCATTGGCGTGTATGTGGCCGGCCGGCTGGTGAAAGACCCCCGCAACTATAAGATGGTAGGCTTTGCCGCCATCTTCGGCACCGCTTTGCAGCTGTTTCTGGGTATGGTGGTGGACATCTGCAAGGTGCAGTTCGCCGTGGAGGATTTTGAGGCCGTCCCCGGCCTGCCGGAAAGCGTCTTTGCCACCGAGGGCTTCGCCTTCTTAAACGACCTGCTGTTCTCCGGCATCCTGTTCTGCCTGCTGCCCACCCTGTTCCTGGTGCCCCGGCTCTACGGGAAAATCGAGCCCCTGCTGGGCATGGCCCCCCGCACGGAGAAGAATTCCCTGGGCGGCATCAGCCCCAAGATGGTGCTGGGCTGTGTTATCGCCTTTGTGTGCGCCGCGGCCGCCGAGCTGCTGGCCACCAGCGGGCTGTCCCTCGTCGACTGGGAGGCCGATTGGGCCGGGAGCGGCACCGCCATCGCCATCGGCCTGGTGATCGCCGCCGTGGTGGCCATCGGGGCCATCCTGGTGCTGAAAGCCCGGAGCGGGAAGGAGCAGGCCAAGGCGGAATGAACATCATCGAGATTGAGGACCTTACCTACACCTACCCCGGCGCGGAAACGCCCATCCTGGACCACGTAAACCTGCAGGTGGAAAAAGGGGATTTTCTGGCCATCGTTGGCAACAACGGCTGTGGGAAATCCACCCTTTGCAAGACCTTAAACGGCCTGATCCCCCACTTTATCACCGGGGAGTTTTCCGGCCGGGTGCTGGTGGACGGGGTGAACACCCTGGAGGCGGACGTGGGCGCCCTGGCGAAGAAAGCCGGGTATGTGTACCAGGACTTTGAAAACCAGATCGTGCGGCCCACCGTACTGGACGACGCCTCCTACGCCTGCCTGAACTACGCCATGGAGGACTATGAAAAGCGCGGCAAAGAGGCCCTGGGCCTGTGCGGCCTGGAGGGCCGGGAACAGGACTATGTGTGGTCCCTCTCCGGAGGGCAGACCCACCTGCTGGCCCTGGCGGGGGCGGTGTCCCTGGGGCCGGAGGTGCTGATTTTGGACGAGCCCATCGCCCAGCTGGACCCAGGCCATGCCGACCGGATCTATGGGGTATTGAAAGAGCTCAACGAGAAGCACGGCAAGACTATCCTGGTCATTGAGCACCACACGGAGTACATCGCCGACTACTGCAAACACGTGGTGCTCATGCGGAACGGGAAGATCGCTTGGAAGCTCCCGGCAAACGAGGCCCTGCGCCGGGTGGGGGAGCTGCGGGAATCCAACATCTTCCCGCCCCAGGTGACCCTTGCCGCCGACGGGCTGCGGCGCAAGGGCGCCCTCCCCTGGGAGCAGGCGCTTCCCACCACGGTGGAGGAGGGAAAGGCGGCCTTCTCCCCCCTCTCCTACATGGAGAATCCGGCACCGCCGGAAGCCGCCCCCCGCCGGCAGGAGGAACCTGCCGTGGAGTTTCAGGGGGTGTCGGTCTCCTACCGCTCGGTCAAAGGGGAGCCCCGGAAAATCTTCGAGGGGCTGGACCTGACCATCCGCCGGGGGGACAAGGTGGCCCTCATCGGTTCCAACGGGGCGGGGAAATCCACCCTGATGAAGCTGATGGTGGGCCTCCTAAAGCCCAGCGAGGGGGAGATCTTCCTAAACGGGGACAGCATCTACCGGAAACGGACGGAGGACCTGTCCCGGCAGATCAGCCTGGTCTACCAAAACCCGGAGCAGATGTTCATCCAGGACTCCATCCGGGCGGACGTGTCTTTCGCCATGAAAGCCCGGGGTGTGAAAGACTACCAGCGCCGAACCCGGCAGCTGCTGGAGCGGTTCCGCTTGGAGGGCCTGGCGGAGCGGGACGGGCGGCTCCTCTCCGGAGGCCAGATGCGCCGGGCCAGCCTGGCCATTGGCGTGGCGCTGGACCCAGGCATTCTGCTGCTGGACGAGCCCACCGCCAACCTGGACATCGCCACCCGCCGGGAGATTATGAAGACCCTGGAGGACATGAAGGAGATTACCGGCACGGTGATGATCGCCACCCACGATATGCAGCTGGTGTGCCAGTGGGCCCAGCGCATTGTGGTGCTGAAGAACGGCCGGGTGATAGCCGACGGCACCCGGGACCAGATTTTTGGGGACCGGCCCCTGCTGGAAGAGGTGGGCATCCGTCCGCCGGAGATCTTTTCCATGGGCCAGGCCCTGGACAAGCGGGCCCTGTGCTACACGGTAGAGGAATTCCTTGACAGCTTTGGGGAGGGAGCTTAAGATGGAAGTGGGAACGAAAACAAAAAAGAAGCTTTCGGAGAGCGTGCTGGACAAGTTCTCCATGGATTTTCTCCGCAACCAGGTGCTGAAAAACGCCTACGGCAACGATGACACCGTCATCGCCAAGCTGGACCCCCGCGTTCTGATTGCGTGGTACCTGTTCTTCGGCCTGGCCCCCTGGTTCGTAAATGACCTGTGGTTTTTGATGGCCAGTTTCCTCCTGGTGGTGGCCACCACCCTGCTGGCCAAGGTGGCCGGGCTGGTGCTGCTGGTGTTCGCCCTGGGAGTGTTCTCCCAGACAGGGTATCTGCTGCTGGTCTCCCTGCTGTTTGGGGGCAACGGGGACACGGTGGCCCCCCTGCTGGTGCTCACCCTGAAAGTGGCCACCTGTTCCCTGGCCTCCGTGACCGTGTTCTCTGGCCTGGACCCGGACAAGCTCTCCTGCGGGCTGATGTGGTTCGGCTGCCCGGAGCGGCTGTCCTTCTCTATCTCCTACGCCTACCGGGTGTTGCCCATGCTCATGGAGGAATTTCAAAACATCCTCCTCTCCTTCCGGCTGCGGGGCAATCCCCCGATCCGGGAGGGCTTTGTGGGCAACGTGAAATACCTGTGGTACCAAATCAAGACCGTGATGCACGCTTTCTATCCCCTGATGCTCAACACCGCCAAGCGCTCCCGCACCACGGTGGAGGCCTTGGAGATCCGGGGCTACCGCAACGCCGCCGTGGACAAAACGGTGAAGAAGATGAAGCTGGCCGCCCTGAAGGTCTCTTACAACGACCTGCTGTTTCTGGCCGTTTCCCTGCTGTGGATCGCCCTGGCGGTGCTGGCGTCCACCCTGGCCTGATCTCGGAAAGAAAAGAGGAAGCACCTTTGAAACTGGATTTTCACACCCATGGGAAGCTGGCAAAGCGATTGCCCTTCTCCACCACCTACACCGACTGGCTCTTTGGCGAGGCCAAGGCCGCAGGCCTTTCCACCCTGTGCCTGACGGAGCACTTCAACACCCTGCAGTTCGACGAGCTGTACGCCTATCTGGCTGGGAAAAGCCGCCGGGAAGGAGACACCCTGGTGCTGCCAAACGGCCTGCGGGTCTTTCCCGGCATGGAGACGGACATCCAAGAGGGCGGGCACATCCTGTCCATCGGCCCCTTGGAGGCCATTTTAGAGCTGAACCAGCGGCTGGCCCCTTACAAACAGCCGGGGAATTTTCTCCCATTCTCAAAGCTGCGGGACCTGTTTGACCAGTACCCCGTGCTGGCGGGCGGCGCCCACCCATACCGGGAGGGCGGGCACATCCCCCAGCTGCCGGGGGAGCAGCTAGCCCGCCTGGATTTTCTGGACTTAAACGGCAAGGACCTGGCCACCGACCGCCAACGGGCGGAACGCCTGACCAAGGCCCTGGGGGAGCGCCTGGGGAAGCCGGTGGTCTCCGGCAGCGACACCCACCAGGCGGTGCAGTACGGCTGCGTGTGGACGGAGTTTGCGAAAGACTTCTCCACCGTGCGGGAGCTAAAGGAGGAGATGGTGGCCGGGCGGTATGCCGTCACCGTGGCGGACAATGAGGCGGAAAAGGTGAAAACCGCCACCCTGCTGAAGCGGGCCCTCAAGGAGATCCACGCCCTGGGAGGGGACTATGTGGCGGTGCTTACCGGCCCGGAAAAGGACCGGGAGCACGGGCCCTCCTACGGGGAGCGGATCGCCGTCCGCTACAAGGCGGTGGTGGTGGACTACGCCCCCCAGGCCGGCAATATGGCGAAAGAGCTGGAGGCCGCCGCCGATGAGATGGCCCAAAAGGGCTGGGAGCTGGCGTCCTCCGCTGTGACGCCGGGGGCCAAGGGCATCCTGCTGTTTCGCAAAAAGGGCGCCGAATAAAACTGCGCCCCATCACAAAGGCTGTATTTTCCAAGAAAGAGAGGCTGCGCCGTGACCATTCAATACCCCGCCATGCCCGACCAACTGACGAAAAGCGAAGGGGAGATTTTAGACTACATCTCCGCCAACCCCAGAGAGTTTTTGCAGGGCTCCATTGGGGATGTGGGGAAAAAGCTGGGGGTCTCCGGCACCACACTGTCCCGGTTTGCCCGGCGAGTGGGCTGCGGGGACTACAAAGGCCTCAAGCGCCTGGTGGCCCGCCAGGAGGAGGCCGCCGGCCCCGCCGCCAAGCTGCTGGCGGCCCAGCAGGGCTTTACGGCGGAACGCTGGCTTGCCCGGCAGCAGCTCTGCCTGCAGAAGACCTTGGAAGCCCTGGACCCCGCCGCCTTTCAGCAGGCAGTCCAGTCCCTGCTGGAGGCGCAGCGGGTGTTCATCCACGGCAAAAGCGCCTCGGCCTCCCTGGGGCAGCTGCTGCTGTTCCGGCTGCGGCGGCTGGGGCTCCTGGTGAGCCTGCTGCCCTCCGGCGGCTCGGAACTGCTGGAAGGCCTTGCCCAGGCGGGAGAGGGGGATCTGGTGGTGCTGTTCAGCTTCTCGAAAGTTTCCTGGGAGGGCCGGACCATCCTGGACTATCAAAAGCAGGCGGGGTACCGCACCCTGGCCTTTACCAGCCGCAGCTACCTGCTGGAGGACCAGCGGGCGAATATCAACCTATTTGCTTACCGGGGCGAGGCCAAAGAGTACCACTCCATGGCGGCCCCCGCCGCCCTGCTGGACGCCCTGGTGGTGGCGGTGTCGGAGGAGCTGGGGGACCAGGCCGTGCAGCGGCTCTCCCTCCTCCACCAAATGAAAAAGGCCTACCGAACCTAGGGAAAAGCTTGTCCCGTTGAAATGAAAACGGAGAAAAGGAAAGCCCCGTTACAGGGGGAGCCTTCCTTTTGTCACAAATTGACAGCTTACAGATTAGAAAAGTGAAAATGTATAATTCCAGGGTAATATTCCCATGGCAAATCGGTTTCCAACTCCAAATGATAGGCCCAAACGCATAAGAAAACACAAAAAGGGCTGCCCCCACCGGGAGGCAACCCTTTTCGCTGGAAACTGTTAGAAGAGAGACTTTTCCGCCGCCTCTCCCCCTTGGATAAATTCATTCGCCTACGATGGATGGCAGGATACGCATTCACCGCTTTATGGTTGGATTCTTTCCGGATTACGAAAATCAAAGCAAATTCGCGGCGGTCTTTGCCAGGCAGTTCGGCTGCCCGCCGCTGGAATATCGCAGAAGGGCACGGCTCCATTGAGCCGTGCCCTTTTCTGGCTGATTTAAAAAAGCGTTATGCCCCCGCACCGTTCAGCTGCCACTGGGCGCTCTCGCTCTGGAGTTCCACCATGCGGCGGTAGAGGCCGCCTTGCTCCATCAGCTCCGCCGGGGCGCCCTGCTGAGCTACATGGCCGTCTTCCAACACCACGATGTGGTCGGCCCCGGCCACAGTGCGCATCCGGTGGGCGATGACCAGCACCGTCTTGCCCTGAAGCAGACGGGAAAGGGCGGCCTGGACGGCGCTTTCGTTCTCCACGTCCAGGCTGGCGGTGGCCTCGTCCAGCAGCACCACCGGCGCGTCCTTCAGCAGGGCCCTGGCGATGGAGATCCGCTGCCGCTCGCCCCCGGAGAGGGTGGAACCGTTCTCCCCGATCACTGTCTGGTAGCCCTGGGGCAGCTTGCGGATGAACTCGTCGCACTGGGCGGCCTTGGCGGCTTCCAGCACCTCCTCGTCGGTTGCGCCCCGGCGGCCCAGGCGGATGTTCTCCATCACCGTGTCCCGGAACAGCACCACGTCCTGGAACACCATGGAGTAGGAGCGCAGGAGGATTTCCGGGTCCACCGTGGACACGTCCGTCCCGCCCAGGGACACCTTCCCGCCGGTGACATCCCAGAACCGGGCGGCCAGCTTGCAGGCGGTGGACTTCCCGCCGCCGGAGGGACCGATGAGGGCGGTGACCTCCCCCTGGCGGGCGGTGAAGCTCACATCCTCCAGCACCCCCGCGCCCTCCCGGTAGGCAAAGGAAACGTGGTCAAAGGTGATGTCGTATCGGGACGGACGGAAGTCCTCTGTCCCCGTCTGTACCGGCTGCTCCAGGATGGAGCGCATCCGTTCAATTTGCAGCTTGGTGTTGAAGGTGGCGGCGATGTTTTGGAGCACCACTCCCAGGGGATCGTACAGCCGGGCGGCGGCAAAGAGGAAGCCCAGGAGATAGAGGAAGGAGAGCTCCCCGGCCAGCAGCAGCGCCCCGCCAGTAAGCACTGTCGTGGCAAGCCCCAGCCGCAGGAAGGCCTGAGCGGAGCAGACGAACACGCCGGTGGCAAGTTCCGAGCGGATGGAGCTGCCCTCCATGGCGGCCAGCTTTGCCTCCAGGCCGTCAAGGTACCGCTCCTGCCGGTGGCAGGCCTTGATGTCCCGGATGGTCTCCAGCCCCTCCTGGATGCAGTCGGCTACCGCCCGCTTGTTCCGGATGTTTTTCGTTCCAAAGGCGTCCTGAATCTTCTTGCTTCCCGCTGTCAGCGCCACAGCCACGGGCACCACCCACAGCACCGCCAGGGCCATGCGCCAGTCGCAGGCGAACATGCACCCCCCGATCACCAGCGTGGAGCCGATGGAGGCGAATAGCTGGGGCACATAGTGGGAGAACATCTGGTCCAGGCTGGAGCAGTCGGCGATCATGGTGGAGGTCAGGTCGCTGAGATCCCGGTTGCCAAAAAAGGACAGAGGGAGCCTGCGCAGGGTTTCCGCCAGGCTCACCCGGCGGTTGGCGCTCTCCCGGTAGGTGGCAATGTAAAGGGAAGCGTACTGGAACCAGTGGAGGACAAACAGCAGGATCAGCACCGCCAAAGCAAAACCCACATAGAGCCAGAACCCGTCCATGGGGCTACCGCCACCCTCCAGGCAGCCCAGAAGATGCTGCACCGTGAACAGGACCGCCCCCACGGGGAACAGGAGAGCCAGATTGCACACAAAGCACCAAATCACGGCCTTTACCAGATCCCTGGCTCCTTTCTCGCTGAGGGCGAAAATGTGCTGGATTTTCTTTGTCATACCGCTGCCTCCTTTCCAACTTTCCACTTTGCGCTGCGCTGATAGTCCGCCCACATGGCGGCGTAGACGCCGTTTCTTTCCAGCAGGGCGCTGTGGCTGCCCTGCTCCGCGATCTTTCCTTCGTTTAAGACGATGATGTTGTCCGCGTTCTGCACCGTGGACAGCCGGTGGGCGATTATCAGCACCGTCTTGTTCCGGGTCAGGGTCTCGAAGGCCTTTTGGATCTGGTGCTCGTTCTCCGGGTCGGCGAAGGCGGTGGCCTCGTCCAGCACCACGATGGGGGCGTCCTTCAAAATGGCCCGGGCCAGGGCGATGCGCTGCTGTTCCCCGCCGGAGAGGTAGACGCCCTTGGCGCCCACCACCGTGTCCAGCCCCTGGGGCAGCTTTTCCAGGATGTCATCGCACTGGGCGGCATGGGCGGCGGCAAGCACCTCCTCCCGGGAGGCG
>CAJFMJ010000035.1 GCA_904391645.1 uncultured Neglectibacter sp. | reverse complement strand
GCTTGACCACCGGGCCATATGGTAGCGGTAACTGGACTTGAACCAGTGACACTTCGGGTATGAACCGAATGCTCTAGCCAACTGAGCTATACCGCCATATCTGCGCCCCACCCTTCACGGATGGAGCGCTACTAATTATAATCGAAGTATTCCCTTTTGTCAAGGGGTTTTTCCAGGATTTTTCCGGGAAAACCGGAAATTATTCCCAGATCCTGTCATCCATTAGGAATGGATGGAATAGTTGGGGGCTTCCTTGGTGATCTGGATGTCGTGGGGATGGCTTTCCTTCAGGCCAGCGCCGGTGATCTTCACGAACTGTGCCTTCTCGTGGAGCTCTTCAATGGTTGCACAGCCAGTGTAGCCCATGCCAGCCCGCAGGCCGCCCACCATCTGGTAGATGGTGTCCGCCAGGGGCCCCTTGTAAGGCACCCGGCCTTCCACGCCTTCGGGGACGTACTTCTTGTTGTTGCCCTGGAAGTAGCGGTCGCTGCTGCCCTTGCCCATGGCGCCCAAGCTGCCCATGCCGCGGTACACCTTGAACTGGCGTCCCTGGTACAGCTCGTACTCACCGGGGGCTTCTTTGCATCCGGCCACCATGCTGCCCAGCATCACCACGTTGGCGCCGGCAGCCAGAGCCTTCACAATGTCGCCGCTGTACTTGATGCCGCCGTCAGCAATGACGGGGATCCCGTACTTGGCAGCCTCCTGGGCAGCGTCAAACACGGCGGTGATCTGGGGCACGCCGATACCGGCCACCACGCGGGTGGTGCAGATAGAGCCGGGGCCGATGCCCACTTTCACGCAGTCCGCGCCGGCTTCGATCAGGGCCTTGGTGCCCTCGGCGGTGGCCACGTTGCCTGCAATCACCTGCAGGTCGGGATAGTGCTTCTTCACCAGGCTCACAGCGCCCAGCACGCCGTTGTTGTGGCCGTGGGCGGAATCCAGCACCACCACGTCCACCTGGGCCTCTACCAGGGCGGCCACACGGTCCAGCACGTCCTTGGTGGCGCCAATGGCAGCGCCGCACAGCAAGCGGCCGCCGGCGTCCCTGGCGGAGTTGGGGTACTGCACAGCCTTTTCAATATCCTTAATGGTGATCAGCCCCTTCAGGTGCATATCCTTATCCACCAGGGGGAGCTTTTCAATGCGGTGATGCCGCAGGATCTCCTGGGCCTCTTTGAGTGTGGTGCCCACCGGGGCGGTGACCAGGTTGTCCTTGGTCATCACGTTTTTGATGGGCTGGTCGAAATCGCTGCCCTCCATGAACCGCATATCCCGGTTGGTGATGATGCCCACCAGCACGCCGTCCTGGCAGATGGGCACGCCGGAAATTTTGAACCGGCCCATGATCTCATCGGCTTCCTTCACCAGGTTGTCCGGCCCCAGGAAGAAGGGGTTGACGATAACGCCGTTTTCCGAGCGCTTCACACGGTCCACCTGGTCGGCCTGGCGCTCGATGCTCATGTTCTTGTGGATGATGCCGATGCCGCCTTCCCGGGCAATGGCAATGGCCATGTCAGACTCGGTGACGGTGTCCATAGCAGCCGTCATAATGGGGGTGTTCAGCCGAACCTTTTTGGTCAGGTTGGTGGAGAAATCCACCTCGTTGGGCAGCACGTTGGACTCAGCCGGGATCAACAGCACGTCGTCATAGGTGAGGCCTTCTTTTACAAATTTCTCATTGTATTCCATAGTACCACACTCTCTTTCTCCGCAATCTTTTTACCGCATTTATTAAGTGTTAATTATACCATTCTCCCCGCCGTTTTGCAAGGAGTTTCCCCAGGGTTCGCGCGGCATTGGAAGTTTTTTCGAAATTTTACAAAGGTTGCCTCGGTTTTTTTATAATTCTATGAGAGAACCAACCCTGCAAGGGAAGTTTTCCACAACCTTTTTGTTTCTCGGGGAAAAGATGCCGGTTGTTTCAACGCCGCTTGCCCTTCTGCCACAAAAAAAGAGGGCGCTTTGTGCACCCTCTTCTCTTTATGCTTTGTTGCCGAAATGGTGTCAGCACCCTTACCGGATGGCGTCCTTGCCGCCCATATAGGGCCGCAGTGCCTCGGGGATCTTGATGGAGCCGTCGGCCTGGAGGTTGTTCTCCAGGAAGGCGATCAGCATCCGGGGCGGGGCCACAACGGTGTTGTTCAAGGTGTGGGGCAGGTAGTTCTCCCCGTTCTCCCCCTTGACCCGGATCTTCAGCCGGCGGGCCTGGGCGTCGCCCAGGTTGGAGCAGGAGCACACCTCGAAGTACTTCTTCTGCCGGGGGGACCAGGCTTCGATGTCGCAGGACTTCACCTTCAGGTCGGCCAGGTCGCCGGAGCAGCACTCCAACTGGCGGACGGGGATGTCCAAAGAGCGGAACAGCTCCACAGAGTAGCGCCACATCTGCTCGTACCACTTCATGGAGTCCTCGGGCTTGCACACCACAATCATTTCCTGCTTTTCAAACTGGTGGATGCGGTACACGCCCCGCTCCTCAATGCCGTGGGCGCCCTTCTCCTTGCGGAAGCAGGGGGAGTAGCTGGTCAACGTCTGGGGCAGGGAGCTCTCCGGCAGGATGGAGTCGATGAACTTGCCGATCATGGAGTGCTCGCTGGTGCCGATCAGGTACAGGTCTTCCCCTTCGATCTTGTACATCATGGCGTCCATATCGGTCTGGGACATGACGCCCTCCACCACGTTGCCGTGGATCATAAAGGGCGGGATGCAGTAGGTGAAGCCCTTGTCGATCATGAAATCCCGGGCATAAGCCAGCACGGCGGAGTGGAGCCGGGCAATATCGCCCATGAGATAGTAGAAGCCGTTGCCGCTGGTCTGCCGGGCGCTGTCCAGGTCGATGCCATTGAAGCGCTCCATGATCTCGGTGTGGTAGGGCACCTCGAAATCCGGCACCACAGGCTCGCCAAAACGCTCTACTTCCACGTTTTCGCTGTCGTCCTTGCCGATGGGCACAGAGGGGTCGATGATGTTGGGAATGACCATCATGCGCTTGCGGATCTCGGCAGTGAGCTCGGCCTCTTTGCGCTCCATCTCCTCCAGCTCCCCGGCGATGGCCTGGACCTGCTTCTTAACCTCCTGGGCCTCGTCCTTCTTGCCCTGGCTCATCAGCTTGCCGATCTCCTTGCTGATGGTGTTGCGCTGCTGCCGCAGCTCGTCGCCCCGGCCCTTGGAGGCCCGGAACTGGGCGTCCAGTTCCAGGACCTCGTCCACAAGAGGCAGCTTTTCATCCTGGAATTTCTTTTTGATGTTTTCCTTGACCAGCTCCGGATTGGAGCGGACCAGCTTGATGTCTAACATATTCTGTTCCTCCTCAGCCCCAGGGGGGCAGGTTTCTCTTGTTTTGCGGTTCCTTCTTTTAGTTCATGTGCAGGTCGTGGAGCAGGTTTTGCAAGTCCTCTTCCCCGTAAAACTCGATCTGCAAGGTGCCCTTCTTCTTGGTGCCGGCCACCTTCACCTTCCGGTTCAGGTATTCCCCCACCGCCAACTGGGCCTCTTCAAAATACTGGTTCTTCCTGGGCTTCTGCTCCGGGGCGTCCTTCTGCTGGTTCAGCCGTTTGGCCAAAGCTTCCAGCTCCCGGACGGAAGCCCCTTCTTTGGCGCGTTTGGCACCCAGGCGCATATCCTCTTCCCGTTTAAAGCTCAAAAGCGTCCGGGCGTGCCCCGCGGTGATCTCCCCATTTTCCAGCATCTGCTGGATGTCCTCCGGCAAGTTCAGCAGCCGCAGGGCATTGGTGATGGCAGGCCGGCTTTTGCCCACCGCCTGGCTCACCTCTTCCTGGGTGAAGTCCTGGGCATCAATCAAGGTGCGGTAGCCCCGGGCCTCTTCCAGGGGGGTCAGGTCCTCCCGCTGCAGGTTCTCGATCAGGGCAAACAGCATCTCCTCGGTGTCGCTCATCTCCCGGACCACCGCAGGTACCTCGGTCAGCCCCGCCATGCGGGCAGCCCGCCAGCGGCGTTCGCCTGCCACGATCCGGTATCCCCCCGTCAGCAGCGGCCGCAGCAGCAGCGGCTGCAGCACCCCGTGCTGGGAGATGGAATCCGCCAGCTCGGAGAGGGCTTCGCTGTCAAACTCTTTCCGGGGCTGATCCCGGTTGGGTTCGATCTCGCTGATCTTCACGCTGACAGAACCCTCGGTGCTGTCGGCGGCATTTTCGGCAAAGATGGCGTCCAAGCCTTTGCCAAGTCCACGTTTTTTCAATGGGATTGTTCCCCCTTACCCGGCTTTCACCGGTTGTTTTTGACGATTTCCTCCGCCAGCTCCCCGTAGGATTGGGCCCCCCGGGAGCTGCGGTCATAGTACAGCACGGGCTGGCCAAAGCCAGGGGCTTCTGAAAGCCGCACCGTGCGGGGAATGACAGTTTTAAAGACTTTCCGGGGGAAGTATTTCTTCACTTCCTCCACCACCTGCTGGGTCAGGTTCAGGCGGCCGTCGTACATGGTCAGCAGCACGCCTTCAATGTCCAACAGGGGATTGTACTGGCGCTTCACCCGGCGGACGGTGTTCATCAGCTGGGAAAGCCCTTCCAGAGCGTAATACTCGCACTGGATGGGGATCAGGATGGTGTCCGCTGCGGTGAGGGCGTTGGTGGTGATCAGCCCCAAGGAAGGGGGGCAGTCCACCAAAATGTAGTCAAAGTCCCCCCGGACAGCCCCCAATGCATTTTTCAGCATGGCTTCCCGGTTTTCCAAAGCGGCCAGCTCGATCTCCGCCGCAGCCAGGTCCATATGGGAGGGAAGCAGCCACAGGTTTTGAAACTCAGTTTTCACCAGGGCCTCTTTGGCCTTAGCCCCGCCGATCATCACCTCATAGGCGCTGGTCTTGCAGGAACGCCTGTCCACCCCCACGCCGGAGGTGGAGTTGCCCTGGGGATCGGTATCGCAGAGGAGCACACGCTTGCCCTTGTCGCCCAAAGCGGCGGCCAAGTTGACAGCGGTGGTGGTTTTTCCCACACCGCCTTTTTGGTTTGCTACGGCTATGATCTTACCCATACCTTCACCCTTCCCATGGTTTCCGGGCGGAAAGCAGGCTTTCCGGGAGGTTTCCCGCCGATTTCGGCGCCCTGAGAAGTATTCTACCACAAAAGCTCCCGAAAGGGAAGGGTCATGGGCCCCTGCAAGGAGGATTTCGCCACTTTTTTCCCGGCAGATTTGAAAAGCCCCCTTTTTGTACAAATGGGGACTCTTTGCCCCAAGGGGAACTTTGTCTGGGCAGGCCAACGAACCCTAAGCTTGCCCAAAAGGTGGCCACCTCCCCTGGGCCTGTCCGGGAAGAAAGGCCTGTCCTTTGCCAGCCGGCCTGGGAGGTTTCCGGAAAAAGCAAGACGGATGTTTCATGTGAAACATCCGTCTTGCTGTGGGAAATGAATAAGGGAATGGGTTAAACTTGTACTCGATGGGATTTTGGGATGCGCACCGTGCACTCGATGTAGTCCTCGGTTTCGGTCTTCTCGGCCTTGGCTTGGATGCCCGCTGTTTTCATGGCATCCACGGCGTGGTCGATGGTGTTGATGAACAGCCGGATGTCCTTGGCGATAAACCGCCGTTTGGGCTTTTCCACCGGCTCTTTGGGTTGGACTACCGCGGCCACCAGCTCTTCGGTCTGGGCCACGTTCAAGTGACGTTCCCCTGCCTGCCGCAGGATCTTCTCCCGGGCAGCTGGGTCCTCCACCCGGAGCAAGGCCCGGGCGTGGCGCTCTGTCAGTTTGAAAGAAAGGATCTCCCGCTGCTCCTCCTGGGAAAGCCGCAGCAGCCGCAGCTTGTTGGCCAGGTACGACTGGCTGATGCCCAGTCGTTTGGCTGCCTCCTCTTGGGTGATGTGCCACTCCCCTAAAAGGCTTTGCAGCGCCGCGGCCTGCTCAAACATTTGCAGGTCCTGCCGCTGGATGTTCTCCAGCAGCGCCAGCACCGCGCTGTCCTCGGGAGGGCAATCCGCCACCAGGGCCGGGATCTCCTTGAGCCCTGCCAGCTTGCAGGCCCGCAGCCTGCGCTCCCCGGCAATGAGGAAGTAAGCCCCGTTTTCCCGGCGCACGGTCACCGGCTGCAACAGCCCGTTTTCCTTGATGCTTTGCGCCAGGCTTTCCAGCTCATCCTGGTCGAAGACCTTCCGGGGCTGGGAGGGGTTGGGCAAAACGCGGCTCACCGGTAACCGGGTCAATTTTAGCTTGTCCTTAAAAAACATAACGCCGCGCCTTCCTTTCGAGAACGATTCTATCACAGGAAAGCCGCGGCATTTGTTGGAATGTGTCGCCCTATTCTTTTTTTTACAGGTATTTTTTAAAGCCCTTTACCTCGTCAAACCCCAAGGCGGCATAGAACTTGTGGGCGCCGGTGCGGTTCAGCCCTGAGGCCAGGATCTCGTAATGGCAGTCCCACTCCTCTTTTGCCCAGCGCTCGATCTCCTGGAACATGGCCCGGCCCACGCCCTTGCCCTGGAAGCTTTCCAGCACGGCCACGTTTTCCACCAGCAGGATGGGACGGCAGCTGTCGCATATGTCCTCAAACACCACGCCAAACAGGCTGCCGCATAGGGTGCCTGTTTCCAGGTCTTCCGCCACCAGCAGGTATTTCTGGGGGTCGGCGTCGATCTTTTTCAGCAGGCGCTTCACTGTTTCCCGTTCTCCGGCGGCGTCGCTGATCACCAGCATGACCTGGTCCAGGCCGTCCAGATCCTTTTCCTGTGCTTTCCGCAGTTTCAGCTCCATGGTTGGTTCCTCCTTATAAGGGATGTTTCAAAATGGTGCCCCCGTGGCGGGGATAGCTTTTAGGGGTAAACCGCAGCTTCTGGCAGATGACCAGGTTCCGCTCCTCCCCGCCGGGCAGTGTCAGGGACAGCACTTCCGGCTCCCCGCTGCCCAGGGTGTCCAGGGCGTTTTGGGCCTCTTCCAATTCCTGCTGGGCCCCGGGGCCTTTCATGGCAATGAAAAAGCCCTTCATCTTCACCAGGGGCATACAGTACTCCGCCAGCACCGGCAGCCCAGCCACCGCCCGGGCTGTGGCCAAGTCAAAGCGCTCCCGCATGGTCTTGTCCAGGCCGGCTTCTTCCGCCCGCTTGTGGACCCGGTTGGCATTCAGCCTCAGCGCCTTGCACACCTCCCCCAGGAAGTTCAGGCGCTTCATGGTGCCGTCCAGCAGGGTCAGCTCCACGTCAGGCCGGAGGATCTTCAAGGGGATGCCCGGGAAGCCTGCTCCTGTGCCCACGTCAATGACCTTGGCCCCCTGTTTCAGCTTGTTCCAGGACAGCAGGGCCATGCTGTCCAAAAAGTGCTTCTCCACCACCTCTTCCGGTTCTGTGATGGAGGTGAGGTTCATCTTTTCGTTCCACTCCAGCAGCAGCTCCATGTAGGTCTGAAATTGGCCCGCCTGCTCCTGGGTCACCTTCCAGCCCATGGCCTTTGCCTTATCTATGAGGGTTTGCCGAATGTCTGTCATGGGTTGCCTCCTTCCCGCTGCTCCCGCTCCTTGGCGGAGAGCCAGATCAGCAGCACAGAGATGTCCGCCGGGCTGACGCCGGAAATGCGCCCCGCCTGGCCGATGTTCTCCGGCCGCACCTTGTTCAGTTTCTCCACGGCCTCCAGCCGCAGGCCTTTCAGTGTGGTGTAGTCCAAGTCCTGGGGCAGACGCTTCCGCTCCAGCCGCCGGGCCTCTTCAATATCCGCCCGCTGGCGCTTGATGTACCCCTCGTACTTCAACTCGATCTCCACGTTTTCCAGCACCGCCTCCGGGATGTCCGGACGGCCTTTGTCCACGGGGGTCAAGTCCCGGTAGGTAATCTGGGGGCGCTTTAAAAGGTCTGCCAGTTTCGCCCCGGTGGTGAGAGGGGATGTTCCACGTGAAACAAGAATGGCGTTAAGCTTCTCCGAGGGAGGCAAGGTGGTGCTGTGCACCCGTTTTAACTCCGCCTGCTTTTGGGCCTGCTTCTCCTGGAACTTCTCCCACCGCCTGTCGGAGATCAGCCCCAGCTGCCGGCCCATGGGGGTCAGGCGCTCGTCGGCGTTGTCCTGGCGCAGCACCAGCCGGTACTCGGAACGGGAGGTCATCATCCGGTAGGGGTCGGAAGCGCCCTTGGTAATCAGGTCGTCGATGAGGGTGCCCATGTAAGAACTGGCACGGTCCAGGACAAAGGGTTCCTTCCCCTGGACTTTCAGCGCGGCGTTGACCCCCGCCACAAAGCCCTGGGCAGCGGCCTCCTCATAGCCGGAGCTTCCGTTGAACTGCCCCGCCCCATAAAGCCCCGGCCAGTCCCGGAACTCCAAGGTGGCGGAGAGCTGCAGGGGGTCGCAGCAGTCGTATTCAATGGCGTAGGCAGTGCGCATGATCTGCACGTGTTCCAGGCCAGGGATGGTGTGGTAAAAGGCCACCTGCACGTCCTCCGGCAGGGAGGAGCTCATGCCCTGGAGGTACATTTCCTCGGTGCCCAGGCCGCAGGGCTCGATGAACAGCTGGTGCCGGGGCTTGTCCGGAAAGCGCACCACCTTGTCCTCAATGCTGGGGCAATACCGGGGGCCGATGCCCTCGATCTGGCCGCCGTACAGGGGAGAGCGGTGGATGTTGTCCAGGATCACCTGCTTGGTGGCGTCGTTGGTCCAGCTCACATAGCAGACCGCCTTGTTTTCCAAGGGCTCCGACCTGTCGTAGGAGAAGGGCACCACCGGCTCGTCCCCATGCTGGACTTCCAGGTTGGAAAAGTCGATGGAGGACTTCAACACCCGGGCAGGGGTGCCTGTCTTAAACCGCCGCAGGGAAATGCCCAGCTGCTTCAGGGAGTCGGGGAGGAACGCTGCAGGGAACATCCCATCGGGGCCGCTCTCATAGGACACGTCCCCCACAAAGACTTTGCCGCCCAAGAACGTGCCGGTGGCGATGACCACAGCCTTCACGTGGTATTCCCCCTCCAGCCGGGAGGTGAGCACCCAGCCCCCCTCCTCCTGGGCGATGGCCACGATCTCCCCCTGCCGCAGGTGAAGGTTGGGGCAGGTTTCCAGCTTGTGCTTCATCAGGTGGGCGTACTGGGTACGGTCAATCTGGGCCCGCAGGGAGTGAACTGCCGGCCCCTTGCCCAGGTTCAGCATCCTGCTTTGGATGGTGCAGGCGTCGGCGGTGCGGCCCATCTCCCCGCCCAAGGCATCGATTTCCCGGACCAAGTGGCCTTTGGCTGTGCCGCCAATGCTGGGATTGCAGGGGCAGTTGCCCACGGCATCCAAGTTGATGGTAAAGACAATGGTGGAGCAGCCCAGGCGGGCGGAGGCCAAACCGGCCTCAATTCCCGCGTGACCCGCACCGATCACCGCCACATCATAGGAACCTGCATCATAACTCATAGGAAGACCTCCCTTGTCCTTTCTTGAAAGAAAGGACCAAAGAACTTTTACTTCGCGACTTCGTGCGCTGCGCTCCCTCCCCAAACTGGGGTTGGCACCCTCGCAGTCCGCGGTTCAGGGTGTTTCTGGGTCACTTTTTGCACCCTCCCGTCGCCGCCGGTAAATTTGGAAACCCAGTCCAGCTTTTGGAGAACCTTCTCCGCCCTTGCCACAGGCAAGAGGGCGGCTTGTCCTGTCCGGTCACGGACTCACTTGCCCACGCAAAACTCCTCAAACACCCGGTCCACGATCTCCTCGCTGACCTGCTCCCCGGTCAGGGCGGACAGGGCGTTTAAGGCGTCTTCCACGCAGACGGTCACCGCGTCCAACGTCATGCCCAAAGCCATGGCCTGCTCTCCCTCCCGGAGGCTGTCCAACGCCCTTTGGGCGTCCGCTCGCTGCCGCTGGGTGAACAGCACTCCCTCCTCGGGGTGAAACTCTTTCGTGTCCAAAATTTCGGACAGTGCTTGTTCCAGCTCCTCCAGCCCTTCCCCTGTGGCAGCGGAGAGAAACACGGTCTTTTCAAACCGGCGCTGGATCTCCCCCACGTCCATTTGGGTGGGCAAGTCGGTCTTGTTGACGATGGCCACCGCCGGCACCCCTTGCAGGGAGTCCATCAGCTCCCAGTCCTCCTTTTCCAAAGACTGGGAGGAGTCAAACACAGCCAGCACCAACTGGGCACTTTCCAGCCGCCGTTTGGCCGCCTGGACCCCAATGCTCTCCACCGGGTCGTCGGTGTCCCGGATGCCCGCAGTGTCCGCCAGCCGCAGGGGCACCCCAGCCAGCAGCACGGTTTCCTCCACCACGTCCCGGGTGGTGCCCGCATACTGGGTGACGATGGACCGCTCGCACCCGGAGAGCAAATTCATCAGGGTGGACTTTCCCGCATTGGGCCGGCCTGCGATCACAGTGGAAAGGCCCTCCCGGTACATCCGCCCCCGCTCGAACCCGGCAAGGAGCTGGGTCAGGGATTCCTCTCCCGCACGGATGGCGGAAAGCAGCTCTTGCTCCTCCACCGCGGGCACATCCTCCTCCGGGAAATCTGCCCAGGCCGCCAGATGGCTGGCCTGCACCAGCAGCTGGGCTTTGATGGCCTGGATCTTCTTGGAGAGCACCCCGGAGCTTCCCGCCTGGGCAGCTTTCAAAGCCTGCTCACCGCTGGCCCCGATGACCCCCATCACGGCCTCCGCCTGGGCCAGGTCCACCTTGCCGTTTAAAAAGGCCCGGCGGGTGAACTCCCCCGGCCCGGCAGGGGAGGCCCCGGCGTCCAGCACCAGCTGCAAAAGACGCTTGGTCACATACAGGCCCCCGTGGCAGGAGAGCTCCACCACGTCTTCCCCGGTGTAGCTTTTCGGGCTGCGGTACACCAGGGCCACCACGTCGTCCAGACGCTCCCCGGCCGGGGTGAAGGCCCCTCCCAGCTGGGCGGTGTAGCCCTTCATCTGGGAAACGGCCCGGCCACTGACCCCCCGGAACACACGGTCCGCCACAGCAAAGGCGTCCTTGCCGGAGATGCGCACCATGCCGATGCCTCCCGGCGCCGGGGCGGTGGAGATGGCGGCGATGGTCTTTTCCATGTTGAACTCCCTCTTTCCACAGTTTTTTCCGATAACGTGAAAAATGGGGCGGCCCCAAGGCTGCCCCATCTGGTTTATTTCTTTTCGATCCGCCCGTAAATGGGGGTGTTGGGATCGTCGGTCTTGGGCCCTTCCGCCCGGGGCGCCGGGTTTACCCGGGGACGGTCGTTGCGGGGACGGCGGTTCCTGTCGTTATAGCCGCCGCGGCCGCCACGGCCACCGCCATTCCTACCGCCGCCGCGCCGGTCGTTCCGCCGGGGCTGGGGACGCTCCCCGCCTTCCGGCCCGATGACCACGTGCCGGCCCTGGTCCACGCCTTCGCTCCAGGACTTGGCCCCGGCCACGGTCTGCACCGCGGTGTGGATGATCCGCCGCTCGTAGGGGTTCATGGGCTCCAAAGAGGAGTTCCGGCCGGTCTTCACCGCCCGGGCTGCCATCTTCTTGCCCAGGGATTCCAAAGTTTCCTTCCGCTTCTCCCGGTAGTTGCCCACGTCCAGGGTGATGCGGAAATAGGAGCCGTCCACATGGTTGGCCACCAAAGAGGCCAAATACTGCAGGGCGTCCAGGGTTTCCCCCCGGTGCCCGATGATGAACCCAATGTCATCGCCGCCCAAAACCAATTCCGCGCCGGCCTCCACCGGGTGGACTTCCACCGTGGCTTCCGGCAGGCCCATCTCGCTGAGCACGCTCTTCAAGTAAGCTGCGGCTTCCTGGGCAGGGTCCCGCTCCTCTTTCTCAGGGACGGGATCGGGCTCTTCGATGTAGGCCCGCACCCGGGCGGGGGCGCCGCCAAACAAACCGAAGGTCTTCTTTTGGGGCAGTTCCAAAATTTCAAATTCCGCTTCCGTAGTTTCCACGCCCAACTCCCGGCAGGCGTTGGCAAAAGCGATCTCTACAGTTTCGCCCTTGGCAATGGCTTCTCTGATCATGATGCACCCTTCCTTTCGGTTTACTTCTTCGTGCCCATATAGTCGCTGGAGCTGCCAGAGCTTCCAGACTTCTTCTTTTTCGAGCCCTGCTTCTGTTTTTGCTGCTTTTGCTGCTTCTCCTGCTGGGGGGCGGCAGCCAGGCGCTGGGCGATCTCCTGCTGGGCGGATTCCGGCAACACCTTCACCTTAGCCTCACCAAGCTCCAAGGTCACAGCCCGGCGCGCCTCGCCCAAGGCGATCATGTGGTTGACGCTAAAGAACTTATTGACGATCACATACTGTAGTGTGCTGGTGACAGAGGACACGATCCAGTACACGCCCACAGCGGCAGGCATGATCCAAGCCCAGTAAACGCTGATCAAGGGGAACAGGTACATCATGCCCTTCATGCAGCCGGGCTGGCTCTGTCCGCTGATCTTCTTCTGGATGTGGGACATATACAGCTGGGACCCGAAGTAGGACACAAAGGACAGGGCGGGGATCAGCCACAGCATACTGGCAAACCCAGCCGTGTTGGGGGTGGCCAGCAAGTCCCATCCCAAGAAGTGGAAGCCCTTGGTAAAGGACTCGATCTTCTCCAGGTCCTCCGGAGTGAACATGGTCAAATGGTCTTTCAGGGCATCGAAATTCCGGATGATCTGCAGCTCGGAGTAGATGCCGCTGGTGGTGGTGGTGGCCACCATGCCGGGGATCCGGCTGATAAAGTCGGTGGCCTCTGAAATCCGGTCCGAAGCGATGTGCAGGGTGTTGGACAGGGGCATGATCACCGAGTAGTAAATGCCCAGCATGATGGGCAAGGGCAGCAGGGTGGTCAAACACCCGGAGCTGGGGTTGACGCCCTCCTTCTCGTAGAGCTTCATCAGCTCTTCGTTGTACTTCTGCTTGTTGTCGCCATACTTTGCCTGGAGCTCTTTCTGCTTGGCAGAGAGCTTTGTCTGGCTGGCCATGCTCCGCTGGGACTTGATGGAGAAGGGGAACAGCACGGCTTTGACGATAATGGTAAAGAAAATGATGGCCACGCCGTAGTTGTGGAAGATGTTGTACAGCAACCACAGCAAATAGCCCAAGATACTTCCGAAGAAATTAAAAATCGCCATCATAACGAAAGTTACGCTCCTCTTTTAGCCTTGCTTTTTCTTGTTCTTTTTTTCAGGGACCGGGTCGTAACCGCCCCGGCTCCAGGGGTTGCAGCGCAGGATGCGCCATAGGGTCAGCGCTCCCCCTTTGATGGCCCCAAACCGCTCGATGGCCTCCAGACCGTACTGGGAGCAGGTGGGGATATACTTGCACATTCCCGGTTTCCGGGGAGAGATGGCGCTGCGATAAAACCGGATCAGCCACAGGAGCACCTGCTTCACAGCGACGGCTCCTGCAGCACTCCAGCTGCTTTCAATTGGCGCTCCATGTGGCGGAGCACCTCGGTGCTCTTCACATAGGGCGTCCTGCCCCGGGCCACGAATACCAGGTCCACCCCAGGGCGCACCTGGTCGGCCAGCGCACGGTAGGCCTCCCGGATCACCCGGCGGGACCGGTTGCGCTGCACCGCGTTGCCCACTTTTTTGCTGGTGGTGATGCCCACCCGCACTGTTTTCAGGCGGTTTTTCATCACATACACCACCACCACAGGGGACACATAGCTTTTCCCCCGGACATAGGCCCGCCGGAAGTCGTTGTTCCGGCACATCGCCACGATTTTACCCATGGAAAAAACCTGTCCTTTCCTGCCGGCTCCTTGTACAAAGGGGCACACAACAAAGAAAGGCCACCGCATAAGGTGACCTTTGAAGCGTCATCAATAGGTAAGACGCGCTCTGCCTTTTGCCCTGCGGCGTGCAAGTACCTTGCGACCGTTCCTGTCAGACATTCTTTT
>CAJFMJ010000034.1 GCA_904391645.1 uncultured Neglectibacter sp. | reverse complement strand
AAGCAGCTGATGATGATGCGGGACTTCGGCGTCACCGGCCTGGTGGCCACCCCCAGCTATGCCCTGTATCTGGGTGAGCTGGTCCGGGAGAGCCCCTACCCCAAAGAGGCCTACGCCAGCCTGAAGTACGGCATCCTGGGCAGCGAGGGCTGCACCGAGGAAATGCGGGAGCGCATTGAGGAAACCTTAGGGGTCACTGTCACCGACAACTATGGCATGACTGAGCTCACCGGCCCGGGCGTGTCCGGCGAGTGCCACCTGCGCTGCGGCCTGCATTTTGCGGAGGACGCTTTCCTGCCGGAGATCATCGACCAAGACACCCTGGAGCAGAAGGCAGCCGGGGAAGTGGGCGAGCTGGTGGTCACCACCCTCACCCGGAAGGGGATGCCTGTGCTGCGCTACCGCACCAAGGACATCACCCGTCTGAATTACGAGCCCTGCGCCTGCGGCCGCACCCATGTGCGCATGGATAAGGTGATGGGCCGCACGGATGATATGCTCATCATCAAGGGCGTCAATGTGTTCCCCTCCCAGATCGAGAGCGTGCTGGTGGGGATGGAGAACGTGGGCCCCCACTACCAGCTGGTGGTGCGCAAGAAGAACTTCCTGGACACCCTGGAAGTGAAAGTGGAGCTTGTGGACGCCTCCCTTTTGGAAAGCTTCGGCGAACTGCAATCCCTGCAAAAGAAGATACATGACCGCCTGAAGAGCGTGCTGGGCCTGGAAACCAAAGTCACCTTGGTTTCCCCCAAGAGCCTGGAGCGCTTCCAGGGCAAGGCAAAGCGGGTGCTGGATCTGCGGAACCAGCCCGCGGAAGAATAAGAGGAAGGAAGATCGACATGAAAGAATTGTACCTGGGCAACGAGGCCGTGGCCCGTGGCCTGTATGAGGCCGGCGTTCGGGTGGTTTCCGCCTATCCCGGCACCCCCAGCACCGAGATCACCGAGTCCGCTGTGAAATACCCGGAGATCTACTGTGAGTGGGCCCCCAACGAAAAGGTGGCCACGGAAACGGCCTGCGGCGCCTCCATCGGCGGTGCACGGTCCTTCTGTGCCATGAAGCACGTGGGCCTGAATGTGGCAGCCGACCCCCTGTTCACCATGAGCTATATCGGCGTAAACGGCGGTATGGTGCTGGCCGTGGCGGACGACCCTGGGATGCACTCCTCCCAGAACGAGCAGGATTCCCGCAACTACGCCCGGGCGGCCAAGGTGCCCATGCTGGAGCCCGCGGATTCCAAGGAATGTAAAGAGTTCACCAAGCTGGCCTATGAGCTTTCCGAGCAGTTCGACACCCCGGTGATCCTGCGGTTGACCACTCGCATCGCCCATTCCCGCAGCATCGTGGAGCTTGGTGAGCGCAAAGAGCTGCCCTTGAAGGAGTATAAAAAGGATCCCTCTAAAAACGTGATGCTCCCCGCCTTTGCAAAGCCCAAGCACGAGAAGGTGGAAGCCCGCACCCAGACCCTGATCGCCTATGCGGAAACCACCTCTTTGAACAAGGTGGAGGACAACGGTGCAAAAGTGGGCGTCATCACCTCTGGCACCCCCTATCAGTACGTAAAAGAGGCCATGGGGGACAGCGTCAACTACTTAAAGCTGGGCCTGGTGTGGCCCCTGCCTGTGAAACTGATCCAGGACTTTGCTGCCAAGTGCGAGAAGGTCTACGTGGTGGAAGAGCTGGATACGTTCATTGAGGACCACTGCAAGTCCATCGGTGTGGAAGTCATCGGCAAGGACTTGTTCCCCCGGTGCGGGGAGTTCTCCCAGAAGATCGTGAAAAAGCTGCTTGCTGGGGAAGAGGCCAACAGCCTGTCCCTGGAGGCGGAGATCCCTGTGCGGCCTCCCGTCATGTGCTGCGGCTGCCCCCACCGTGGCGTGTTCTACGCCCTGAAGCGGGAAAAGGTCTACGTCAGCGGCGATATCGGCTGCTATACGTTGGGTGCTTCCGCACCTCTGGGCGCCATGGACGCCTGTATCTGCATGGGCGCTTCCGTGTCGGCCCTCCACGGCTACAATAAGGCCCGTGGGGAAGAGGCGGAGAAAAAGTCCGTGGCTGTCATTGGCGACTCCACCTTTGCCCATTCCGGCATTACCAGCCTCATCGACATTGCCTACAACCGCTCCAACTCCGTGGTCATCGTGCTGGATAACTCCATCACCGGTATGACCGGTCACCAGCAGAACCCCACCACCGGTTACAACATCAAGGGCGAGCCTGCCACTGCTGTGGATCTGGAAGCCCTGTGCCACGCCATCGGCATCAACCGGGTGTCCGTGGTAGACCCCTACGACCTGAAGGAAGTCACCCGGGTCCTGAAGGAAGAGCTGGCTGCGGAAGAGCCTTCCGTCATCATCAGCCGCCGGCCCTGCGCCCTGCTGAAGTATGTCAAGCACAACTCGCCTCTCTCTGTGGACCAGGACAAGTGCATTGGCTGCAAGGCCTGCCTGGGTATCGGCTGCCCGGCCATCAGCTACCGGAATGGGAAAGCGGTCATCGACGGCACCCAGTGTGTTGGCTGCGGCGTGTGCAAGACCCTGTGCCCCAAGGGCGCCATTGGCTGAGGCCAGCCTCTTTGGGCGTGAAAACAGCGAATTTAGACGAAGCAAAAGGTGGTCTTTATGAATAAAAGTGTAATGATCGTCGGCGTGGGCGGACAGGGCACCCTGCTTGCCAGCCGTATTTTGGGCGACGCCATGATGAGCCAGGGCTACGACGTGAAGGTCAGCGAGGTCCATGGCATGAGCCAGCGGGGCGGGTCCGTGGTGACCTACGTCCGCTATGGGGACAAGGTGTATTCCCCCATTATCGAAACGGGAGAGGCGGATATCCTCCTGTCCTTTGAGCAGCTGGAAGCGGCCCGGTTCTTACCCTATTTGAAAGAGGGCGGCACTGTGGTCACCAGCACTCAGCAGATCGATCCTATGCCTGTGGTCACAGGGGAAAAGGAATACCCCCAGGGCCTGCTCTCTGAAATGGGAGAAAAGGGTGTGGACGTCCTGGCAGTGGACGCTTTGAAGCTGGCGGAAGAGGCCGGCTCCCAGAAGGCTGTCAACGTGGTGCTCATCGGCGCCATGGCCCGCCGCCTGGGCGGGGAAAAGGAAAGCTGGCTCTCCGCCGTGGAGCGCTGTGTGCCCCAGAAGTTCCTGGAGATGAACCAGAAAGCCTTCGAGCTGGGCTGGAACGCCTGAGTTCTTAGAAGTATTTTCCCGGGGAAACCCGGTTAACCCACCACAGAGAAAGGATCGACGACCCATGCCAAACTATTACGAGCCGGAAATCGAATGCGCCTCCCGGGAAACCCTGCGGGAGATCCAGTCCCAGCGGCTGCGGGACATGGTCAAGCGCTGCTATGAAAATGTGCCCCTGTACAAAAAGCGGTTCGACGAGATCGGCCTCAAGCCTGAGGACATCCAGTCCATCGACGATTTGACCAAGCTGCCCTTCACCACCAAGCAGGACCTGCGGGATACCTACCCCTTTGGCCTGATTGCCGTCCCCCGGGACGACCTGGCCCGGGTCCATGCTTCCTCCGGTACCACTGGCAAGCAGACGGTGGTGGCCTATACCGAGCACGACCTGGACATCTGGGCCCGCAGCGCTGCCCGTGCCATTGTGGGCACCGGCGGCACCCATGAGGACTTTGTCCATGTGAGCTATGGCTATGGCCTGTTCACCGGCGGCCTGGGCCTCCACGACGGCGCGGAGAAGATGGGTGCCACGGTCATTCCGGTGTCTTCAGGCAACACCAACCGCCAGGTGCAGATCCTCCAGGATTACGGCTCGGATATCCTGTGCTGCACCCCCTCTTACGCCATGTACATCGGGGAAACGGTCCGGGACAAGGGCATCGACCCCAACAGCCTGCGGGTGCGCATCGGCATTTTCGGCGCCGAGCCTTGGACCGAGGAAATGCGCCGGGAGATCGAAAAAGCCTTGGCCATCAAAGCCTATGATATCTACGGCCTGTCGGAGATCGCCGGTCCTGGCGTTGCCTGCGAGTGCCAGGAGCAAAAGGGGATGCACGTCCAAGAGGACTTCTTCTATCCCGAGATCATCGACCCCGTCACCGGCGAGCAGCTGCCCGATGGGGAAGAGGGAGAACTGGTGTTCACCTGCATCGGCAAAGAGGCGCTGCCCCTCATCCGTTACCGCACCCGGGACATCTGCTCCCTGACCCATGAACCCTGCGCTTGCGGCCGCACCACCGTGCGGATGAACAAGCCCAAGGGCCGCACCGACGATATGCTCATCATCCGTGGCATCAACGTGTTCCCCTCCCAGATCGAGAGCGTGCTGCTGGATCTGGGTATGGATCCCAACTACCGGATGATCGTGGACCGGAAGAACAATCTGGACACCTTGGAAGTCCAGGTGGAGATGAACGAGAGTATGTTTGCCGATACCGTGCGCAGCTTGGAGCAGGTGGAACACACCATTGCAAACGCCCTGCACTCCACCTTGAATATCGCTGCCAAGATCACCCTCTTGGAGCCCAAGTCCATTGAGCGCAGCGAGGGCAAGGCAAAGCGTGTCATCGACAAGCGGATGATGTGACGGGCGCCGGGGAAGGGTGCAAAAAGTTTTGGAAAACCCCTTTGTGCCAAGTTGCCCTTCTTGCCAAAAAAACTTCTCTCTGTTATAATAAGACCAGAAACTACCGCCCCTCTGGGGCCTATCTTCAGGAGAGGACGTGACTGTATGCAGATCCAGCAGCTTTCCGTATTTATTGAAAACAAACCCGGCCGTATGGCGGAGGTCACCGAGGTGCTGGCCGATGCCCAGATCGATATCCGCGCCATTTCCGTGGCGGATACCCGGGATTTTGGCATCCTCCGTGTGATTGTGGACAAACCCAAGGAGGCCGTGGAAGCCTTGAAGGCCCATGGTATGACGGTCACTCTCACCAAGGTGATCGCCGTGGGGATCCACGACAAGCCCGGCGCTTTCTCCAAAGCCGTGCGCTTGCTTTCCGACGAGGGCTTTGATGTGGAGTATATGTATGCGTTTATCAGCCGTGACGACGGCAAGGCGTTTGTCATCATCCGGGTGGATAACGGCCAGAAGGCCGCCGAAGCCCTCCATGCCAACGGGTTCGATATTTTGTGCCCCGAGGACATCAACGCAATGTGACATTTCCAGTAGAAAGGCTGGCCCAACCGGGCCAGCCTTTTTCTTTTGCCTCAAAAGGGGGCGCACCCTTTGTCCTGGGGACGCATATCCTGTACCAAGGGGACAAGACCGTCCCTGAAAAAGAAATGGAAAGGGGTAATCGACTTGGCAGAAGAAATGACGGGGATGTCCTGCGGCCTGTACAATGGCCTGAGCCCGCTGCCCAAAGACCCGGTTCCCGGTATGGCCTATGTGCCCTATCAGCAGTGGAACGCGAATCTGCACGATATTGACCGCGCGTTGGATGCCGGCACACTGTTCCCGGTTTTGGATAAGCCGTTTTACGGCAGGAGGGGGGAGCCTCGATGAACGAAGAGCAAATGATGCGCAAACGCTATGACGCGGCCCGGTTTGCCTGTTGGGAACTCCACCTGTTCCTGGACACCCACCCCAACAACAAAGAAGCTGCCCGCAGGCTGGAGGAGTACTCCGCCCGGGCAGCCAAGCTGAAAAAAGAGTTTGAGGAAAAATTTGGCCCTCTGGGTGAAACGTCCCAGAACACCAGCCGTTGGGAATGGGTCAGTGACCCCTGGCCTTGGGAAAAGGAGGGCAATTGAATGTTTATCTATGAAAAGCGGTTGCAGTACCCCATCCGCATCAAGAACACCAATCCACGCTTGGCAAAGATGATCATCAGCCAGTATGGTGGTCCCCATGGGGAGATTGGGGCGTCGCTGCGGTATCTGAGCCAGCGGTACGCCATGCCCACTCCAGAGCTGAAAGCGATCCTCACCGATATAGGGACAGAAGGGCCGAAATGTCCCACATATTCCCGGAATTGCCTGAGAATGGGGAGGCCTCTGTGTTATGGTACCCATGGAGATGATTTCAAGGGTGTTCTTGCCCTTGGGCCAGTGTGTAGACCCACTTCCCAGGCAGCAGTTTGAGATGGACTTCCCATGTTTTGCCCGGCAGTGCAGTGATGTGGTCCAACAGGTGCCCGTAAAATTCCGGAGCGTCCCCAGTCCCTCCAAGGATGGCGTCCAGTGCCTCCATAAGGAGGCTTTCCCTCTGGCCTTCTACAGCGGAAAAGCCTTTCTGCTGCGGAAGGGCCTCCCGTTTCTGGGCAATGGACTGCAATTGCCGGTCATATTCCCGGTTCATCAGCTCCATGTCTTCTTGGGAAATGTTCTGAGAGAAAAACGCGTCCAATACAGCTGCCTTTTTCTGTTGGAGTTGCGCCTGCTGCCCCTCTAATTGGGCCAAGGCCCACTGTCCCTCTTGCCTGACGTTCCCAACAGCTTGTTGTACCAGTGCGGTGATTTCCTTTGCCAGCCGATCCCGGTCGATAGAAAGCATCCCAATGGAGTTTTTTACTGCCTCGAAAGCTGCTTGGTCAGACAAGTGGTAATCCATGGAGCACCCCAGTGGATTGCCCGCCGGGTCCCTGCGGGGTTTGCCCTGCTCCGCAGCCGTGCGGCACCGCCACAGCCTGTAGCTGCTGCCGTCCCGGCGCTTCCTGTTTCGGGAAACAAAACTTTTCCCGCACAACCCGCACCACACCTTTCCAGAAAGGGGATACCGGTTGCCGTGGCCCTGGCCCAAGCTGCCTGTAAGATCCCTGCGTGCCATCTCACGTTGGGCGGCCTCCCAGATTTCCCGACTCACGATGGGCTGGTGGTGGTCCCGAAGGTACACGAAAGGTTCCTCGCCGTGGTTGTATTTTTTCTGGTGGGAAAGGTAGTCGGGGGTGAAGGTCTTCTTTTGTTTCAGATCCCCGCAGTATTTTTCGTTTTTCAAAATTTTCAACACCCCGCTATTGCGCCATTGTGTGCTGCCAGTGAGGGTGCGCAGACCAGCATCCTGCAATTCCCGGGCAATGGTCCAAGCGCCTTTGTGTTCCAGGACATATTTGTGAAAAATCAGCTGTACAGTTTTGGCGCCTTCCGGGTTGAGAAACAGCTGTCCGCCCCGGACATCGTACCCCAGCAGTGACCTGCCGAAAACAACACCCTGTTCCATGCGCCGCGTCTGGCCCCACTTTACGCGGGTAGAGGTTTTGCGGCTTTCCTCTTGGGCGATGCTGCCCAGAATAGACAGCCGCAGTTCAGCATCCGGTTCCAGCGTGTCGATGCCATCGGTGAGAAAGACCACTCCAATGCCTAAATGGCGCAGTTCCCGTGTGTAAGCGATGGTGTCCAGGATGTTCCGGGAAAAGCGGCTCACCTCTTTGGTGAGGAGCCTGTCAAACCGGTGGGCCCTGGCATCTTGGAGCATCTGCTGGAAGGCCGCCCTCTTTTTGGTGCTGGTACCGGAAATGCCCTCATCGGCGTAAATCTGGGCCAGTTGCCATCCGGGCTGTTGGTGGATCAGTTCCTCAAAGTAGCGCTTTTGGCTTTCGAAGGAATTTGCTTGATCCTCTTTATCGGTAGATACCCTGCAATATGCTGCCACGTTCAGTTGTACCGCCCCTTCCTAACATGGAATATACCACAGCTTACGCAGCAGTATCCCGGAAAAGCACAGAGCGGAAACCGGGAGAGGACGCCTCCCAGGATGCCAACCTGGCCTTAAAATGCTGCGGGGAGGCAAGCAATAAAAAGAGGCTGCTGCACACGGCAACAGCCCCTCTAACAGATTCGGCGTTATCTGGTTTTATTCGGTTTGTACTTCCATTTGCACCCAGGAATCCTTTCCGTTGCCGCTGTAAAGTTGCTGCAGGGCTTTCCGCTGGCTGCGCTGCAGCCCCCAAATACCTGGGTAGTTGCAGTGAACGTGGAAATTGGGATAATCCGAAGAGGAGATGTCAAGCCGCAGCCGTTCCCCAGCCCGGACTGTGTAGCATACATCCCACAAGTCCACAGTTACGGGAACGGGCGTGCCGGGCACATAGTGCTCTCCTGCCTCGCTGCCCTGGCTGATGGTTGTGATAGATCCCCGGATGTTATAGGAATTGCCATCCGGCGTTACCCGCATCAGCTTGGCGGTGAAAGCGGTGTCCTCTCCATCGGTGGAAACCCACAGCTGCACCTGGATTTTCCCCATGATCCGCAGGTCCTTTTCCAGGGGCTGGGAGAGAAGGGTGACCACGTCCTCCCGGCTGCCGGGCTCCGGCTGGAGCAGGCTGCCGTTGGCGTCCCAGGTGGCCAGGCAAGATTCCGACCCGTGGGATTTTACCGGGTCTGCTGGGTCATAGACAAATCGGGAACAGCCTTCCTCTTTGGCAGGGGAGTCGGTGATGGCCCCCTTTGCAAAATCTAAGTGCACCGTGTGGAGCCGCACCGGTTTGTCTTCCCAAGAGGGAAGTTCCACCCAGCGGTCTTCCCCGGTTTGATAGGTGCGCACCCGGGGGTCCGGCAGCTGTTCCTCCTGCAAGGTCAGCTGGAACCACTCCAGGAACATCTTCACTTCGCTGTTTTCAGTGTTTTCCAGGGGCAGCCCCTCCACGCAGGGAGAGAACCCGTGGTTCCAGGCGCCGATGGTCAGCCAGCTGTGGGCTTTGGAGCCCAGCTTGGCCCAGGAGTTCATGGCGCTTCCCAGGTGGTGGTCGTACCAGCCCTCTATGACAAACACCGGGATCTGGATGTGCTCGGGAATGTGGTCCAGCTGGCTCCACCATCCCTGCTGCCAGTAGGGGTCGCTTTTTCGGGTGTTGGTGACGTATTCCCGGTACCAGGGGACCTCCCCGCCCCACAAGGCGGTGTCCACCTCCGCCTGGGGCATATAGCGGCAGACGGCGTCGTAATCGGCGTTTACCTTCCAGCCGCAGTTCTCCATGCTCCAGGAGGTGAGTACATCCTGGCGGAACATCCCCTTCTCATAGGCGGACTTAAACCGGTCCGTGCCGTAGTGGCTTAGAACCATGGAGCGTACCTTTCCGGTAACGGCGTCCGCCATGGCCCAGCCGGTGGCCGCCAGGTACGAGCATCCCCAGTAGCCGATGGGCCCGGCCCAGGGCTGGGCAAAGAGCCAGTCCACCGTGTCGATGCCGTCCTGGCGTTCGTTGACATTGGGCACCCATTCCCCCTGGGACTGTTCAATGCCCCGGCAGTATTGGGACACGAAGATATAGCCCCGTTTTGCCAACTGTTCCCCGTGGATCTTCACCAGTTTTGCCTGGTTGGGGTAGCAGGTCCGCTGGAGGATCACGGGAAACCGTTCACCGCTGGGAGCATCCCCGGTTCCCAGCCAAGCCCCCGCGGGCCGGTACACGGTGGTGTGGAGTTTTATCCCATCGGACATGGGGACGAAAAGGTCCTCCACCGCAAAGGAACCATACACCGGGGCAAAGCCGCTGGCCTCATATTCCTCCACCTTCTGCTGCAAGAAAGCTTGTTCTCTGTCCAAACTAGATGCCTCCCCTTAAATCTCCATTTCCAATAGGGCACTTCCCAGGGATTTCCCGTGCATATCCACAGCCAAAGACCTGGTGACGCCTCCGCCCAAAGCGTCCTGCATGACGAAATTCAGGGCGCACAGAGAGTCGATCTCGTACCGGGCAATGTCCCCGTGGACGATTTCCCGGAAGTATTCCTTCAGCCGGGGGACAGTCACCCGCTCTTTGAGCAGGGGGTAGTCCTTGGGGTCGTAGGCGATCACGGAGATCACCGAGATGTTGCCTTTATCTCCCGTGCGGGAGTGTGCCACTTCTTTCAGTTTCATAAGTTCCTCCAATCCTGCCGGGCCGCCCCGGTCATGCCTCCACAAAGTGCACCCCAATTGAGAAGCCCTCCCGGGGGATGAGAATAGACGCGATGGATATGATGTCCTTGACTGCCTTTACGGCACCGCCGCCTCCGCTGGGACCGTTGGTGTACAAGGCTTCCACCTCGTTGCCCACTTTTTGGGCCTGCTTCCAGTCGGCGCACCGGGCGGCTACCCGCAGGCGCACTTCCGCCGGCAGGGCGCCCTGGGGCTGGAGGTGTTCTGAAATGGCGTCCCGATACAGGGAGTTGACCCCGATGAAGTCGTAACGGATCTCGCTGTATTCCAACCCAATGCGGGCAAACCGGTGTTCCAGAACCTCTTTGGCCAGTTCCGCTTTGGCCAGGGCGTTGGAGCCGCCGTAGCTGATCTGGCCCTCGCCAATGTAGCAATCGTGATACCCCACGCTGGTCTTAAAGAAGCCGTTGGGCTCCCGTCCGGTGGCGCCGCTGACCCGCACTTGGTCCTTGCCCACTTGCTGGGCCTGAATGGCGCTGAAATCTGCGATGACGTCCGGTGTGAAGTAGCTGGCCGGGTCCTGGATCTCATAGAGCATCTGCTCTTTCACCGTGTCCTCGGTGACCATGCCGCCGGTGCCCTCCAGTTTGGTGATGGTAGCGTCCCCGGATTCCTCCACAATGGCAATGGGGAAGCCCAAGTCCCAAAGTTGGGGCACATCCTTGTAGCCGGGGTCGGCAAAGTATCCGCCGGTGACTTGTCCGGCGCACTCCAGCAGATGGCCCACCAAGGTGGCTTTCCCCAAGTGGTGGTAATCCTCCCAGGACCAGCCAAATTCGTAGGCCAAAGGCCCCACCACCAGGGAGGGGTCCGCCACCCGTCCGGTGATCACAATGTCTGCCCCCTGAGTTAAAGCCTCCACAATACCCTGGGCGCCGATGTAACCGTTGGCGGAAAGCACCTCACCGTGGATCTCCCCAAGGGGCCGTCCTGTTTCCATCACCGCGTTGCCCAAGTATTCCCCCAGACGGTCGCCCAAATCGTCCCCGGAAACCCAGGCGATGGACAACTTCTGGATGCCCTTTTCCCGTGCCATCTGACGGCATTTCTCCGCAGCAGCCTTGGGGTTTGCCGCCCCCATGTTGGTGATCACTTTCACAGGGTGTTCTTTCCAGGCGTCCAGAATGGCGTCAAACCGGTCTTCCAACAAGTCGTTGTAGCCCAGGTTAGGGTTTTCCCGCTTTTTCTTTTGGGCGATGGAGATGGTCCGTTCCGCCAGGCATTCAAAGATGATATAGTCCAGTTCTCCCCGGCGGATCAGGTCGATGGCTGGCTCAATTCGGTCCCCAGCGTATCCGGCGCCGGAACCAATGCGAATTTGTTTCATAAACATTCCTCCTTGCGGTAGAGCCGTACTGCAGCTTGCCTGTATCCAACAGTATAATCTCCCTCTGGGAGGGCGTCAAGGAGGGGAGGGGACTTTCCCGGGAAAAAGCCTGCGTTTTCGCCAGCCAGGAGGCAGGGGCTTTCATAGAGCCTTGGGAACATTGCTATCACTCAAGAAAAAAGACAGCCATAATAGGCTGCCTTTTCAGGGGCGTGGAGATTCTTTTAGCAGTTCCATGCACTGGGAAAGCTCTTCCTCTTTCAGGAGCCCTTGTCGCCCCAGCTCCCGTAGAAGGGCTTCTTTGAGCAGATGGTAAAATGCAGGGGTATCCCGGGCGCTGATGGGTATGTCCCCCGGACCCTCCAAAAGAATCGGTTTGCGCTGCATAGATGGCACCCTCCTTTGCCTTACTGTATGAAAGGGAAGAGGCCCCCTTGCATGTCCAGATGGAAACTCTGTCTATTGGTTAGGAAAAATTTTCTTGAAAGCCCAGTGTGTAAAAGGGGCGGCGGCAAAAAAGTTCCAGAAGAAAGCCATGGGGAAATTCTTCAGCAGCGTCCCCACCCAGATGGCTGGCAGCTGGGTCACCGGCGCACCGCCTAAAAGAATGTTAAACAGGATCGTGGCCACCAGGTTCATAGAAGGGCACATGATGGCTACCGTACCACCTTGGCGCAGGATACGGCAAAGGTATGGGTTGTCTTTGTGGGGGTCGCAGTGCCGGGCTGCGAAAGCTTCACCCAGACGGTTTCCCCATAGGTTGGATATCAACAGAACCAGCAGGCCCATAAAAGAGGTTTCCTTCAGGGCCTCCCAGAAAATGAGGTTTGTCATGTTGCTGAATCCCCCAGCTGCCAAGGGAACGCCTTCCCGGATGGCTACATTGTAGACTTCCATCCCGTAGGCCATGGCGTAGGACATGATCAGCCCAAAAATAAATCCTTGCAGTTTGTTTTTTGGCATATTCTTCCCTCCTGAAGTACTGTGCTTTCGCAAAGTAAAAGCGAAAAAATAAAAAACGTGCAGCATTCAACTGGATTTACGCAGGGAATGCTACACGTCTTTCCCCATTATAAAGGGTTTGGCTAAGGATTACAAAGGCGTTTTCCTACAAATCAAAACAAAAAAATCCCGGCGTTTTTGTGCCAAAGTTTTTTTGAGCCTTTCTATTCAAAAATAGAAGGCTCCCAAGGAGGAGAAAAAACCGCAAAACAAGCCCTTGACTTTCCCGGGAAAACATGGTATCACTCCCTTGAGAAATTGCCTGTGGAAAGACAGGCACAGCGGTTCCCTGTTGGCGGCAGCCTGGGATGGGGCCCTGTTAGGAAGGGAGAGATCCACCGTGAAGATACCAGAAGATTATTTAGAGCGGGTATACGCTGGATGGTTGGGGAAAGTCATCGGTATCCGGCTGGGTGCGGCTGTGGAAGGCTGGACCTATGAGAAGATCCGGCAGGTGTTTGGCGAGCTGTGGGATTACCCCGCGGAGTACAAAAACTTTTCAGCCGATGATGACAGCAATGGCCCCTTGTTTTTTGTGCGTGCCTTGGAAGACTGCGGGGATGTGGAAGCCTTCTCCTCCCAGGATGTGGCAGAGGCGTTGCTGAATTACGCGCCCTTTGAGCACGGTTTTTTCTGGTGGGGCGGCTATGGCGTTTCCACCGAGCATACGGCCTACCTGAACCTGCGCAACGGGATCCCCGCACCCCGCAGTGGCAGTATCCAGCAGAATGGCTCCACCATGGCAGAGCAGATTGGCGGCCAGATTTTCATTGACCCCTGGGGCTTGGTGTCCCCAGGCAACCCAAAGCAAGCGGCCCAGCTGGCGGAGAAGGCCGCCAGCGTCACCCATGGTGGCAACGGCGTGTGGGGCGGTGTGTATGTGGCCTGCGCCATCAGCTTGGCCTTTGTGGAGCCGGATCTGGAAAAGGTGCTGGAGAAGGCCCTGGAGTACATCCCTGCTGACTGCGAGTATGCACGGGTTGTCCGGGCGGTGACTGCATACCATCGGGAACATCCGGAAAACTGGCGGGACTGCTACCACTACATTTTCCAGAACTTCGGTTACGATAAGTATCCCGGCAATTGCCACATTATCCCCAACGCGGCAGTGATGATCCTGGCTATGCTGTACGGCGGCGGGGAGTTTGAACGAACCCTTTGCATCTGCAATATGTGTGGCTGGGACACTGACTGCAACGTGGGCAATGTGGGATGCATCCTGGGGGTGCATTGCGGCCTGGAGGGCATCCATTACGACAAGTGGCGCAAACCCATCAACGATTTCCTGGCCTGCTCCAGCGTGGTGCCCTCGCTAAACGCCATGGACGTGCCCTACGGCGCCAGCTATTTTGCCAAGATGGCCTATCTCCTGGCAGGGGAAACGCCTCCCGCTCCCTGGGATAGGCTGTTAGGGGAAGAAATCGAAACGTGCCATTTTGAGTATCCTGGCAGCACCCACGCCATCCGCAGCCGGGGCCAGGCCCTGTGCCACATCCGCAACACAGAGGAGCAGGCCCACACGGGGAGGCGCTCCTTGAAGCTGTCGGCTGTGGGGGCGGATTCCGGGGAGGAGTGCTTCTTTTACAAGCAGACCTATTACACCTCTCAAGATTTCAGCGATTCCCGGTAC
>CAJFMJ010000033.1 GCA_904391645.1 uncultured Neglectibacter sp. | reverse complement strand
GCCCTCGCTGGGCGTGTTTCCACCGGTTCCCCAGCGATGGTTGAAAACCCAGTCTTCCAGGCAGCGCCTGGGGAAAGGCAGTTGGAATTTCATGGATCAGAATACCCCCCCCATTTCGGAAGAACCTGTCGGCCAGGTAATTCCCATTGACCTGAAAAAGGAGATGGAGCAGTCCTTCTTGGACTACTCCATGTCGGTCATTGTACAGCGGGCCCTGCCCGACGTGCGGGACGGCCTGAAGCCGGTGCACCGGCGTATCCTCTACACCATGTACGAGAACACCCTGTGGCCGGAGAAGGCCTACCGCAAGTGCGCCGACACCGTTGGCGCTGTGCTGGGCCGGTACCACCCCCACGGTGACGCCTCTGTGTACGACGCCCTGGTGCGCTTGGCCCAGGACTTCTCCCAGCGCTACGTGCTGGTAGACGGCCACGGCAACTTCGGCTCCATCGACGGCGACCCCCCTGCCGCCTACCGTTACACCGAGGCCCGTATGACAAAGCTGGCGGTGGAGATGCTCCAGGATATCGACAAGGATACCGTGGACATGACCCCCAACTATGACGACCGTCTGAAAGAGCCCACCGTGCTTCCCAGCCACTTCCCCAATATCCTGGTCAATGGCTCCACGGGCATTGCCGTGGGTATGGCCACCAATATCCCGCCCCACAACATGGGCGAGGTCATCGACGGGATGTGCTGCCTCATCGACAACCCCGAGGCCACCTTGGAGGACTTGATGGAGCACATCAAAGGGCCGGACTTCCCCACCGGGGGCATCATTATGGGCCGGTCCGGCATCCGGGCGGCCTACGCCACCGGCAAGGGGCGGATCACCGTCCGTGCCCGGGCGGAGATCCAGGAAAATGAAAAAACCGGCCGCTCCAAGATCATCGTCACGGAGCTGCCTTACCAGGTGAACAAAGCCCGCCTCATTGAGAACATCGCCGACCTGGTGAAGGAAAAGCGCATCGAGGGCATTTCCAACATCGATGACCACTCCGACCGGAACGGGATGTACATCGTCATCGACGTGAAGCGGGACGCCTCCCCCCAGATCGTTTTAAACCACCTGTTCACCTACACCCAGCTGCAGACCACCTTTGGCGTGATCATGCTGGCCATTGTGGGCGGCGAGCCCAGGCTCCTCAACCTGCGGCAGATTTTGGAGGAGTACATCCACTTCCAGCTGGATGTGATCACCCGCCGCACCCAGTACGACTTGAAGAAGGCCCAGGACCGTGCCCACATTTTGGAGGGCTTGAAAAAGGCCATCGATATTGTAGACGAGATCATCGCCACCATCCGCTCCTGCAAGGGCGGAAGGCCCGAAGCCAAGCTGGCCTTGATGGAGCACTTTGGCTTTGATGACCTCCAGGCCGACGCCATCTGCAAGTTCCAGCTGGGGCAGCTTGCCGGGCTGGAGATCTTGAAGATCGAAAACGAGCTGGACGAGCTCCACTCCCGCATCGCCGACTACCTGGATATTCTGGCCAGCGAGGGCCGGCGGCTGGCCATCGTCAAGGACGAGGCCCTGGAAGTGAAGCGGAAGTTCTCGGACGAGCGCCGCACGGAGATCGCCGCCATCAGCGGGGAAGTGGACATCGAAGACCTGATCCCCCAGGAAGAGTGCGTGCTGACCATGACCAACTTCGGCTATGTGAAGCGCCAGAAGACCGACGACTACCACCAGCAGAAGCGGGGCGGCCGGGGGGTCAACGGCATGAACCGCCGGGACGAGGACGTGGCCACGGAGATCTTTGTCACCGGCAGCCACGACTATGTGATGTTCTTCTCCACCCTGGGCCGTGTGTACCGGCTGAAGTGCTACGAGATTCCCGAGGGTTCCCGCACCAGCCGCGGCATGAACATCAAGAACCTGCTGCCCTTGCAGCCAGATGAGAAGATCAGCTCCATGATCCGGGTGACGCAGTTCGACGAAGACCGCTACCTGGTGATGGTGACAGAGAACGGTGTGATCAAGCGCACCAAGCTCTCTGCCTACAACTCTGCCCGGAAGGCGGGCCTCATCGCCATTGACCTGGACGAAGGCGACGCCCTGAGCTGGGTGCGGATCACCAGCGGCCAGGACGACTTGATCGTGGCCACCAAGAAGGGCATGGCCATCCGGTTCCACGAAACCGACGTGCGGGAGCTCTCCCGTACCGCCCGGGGCGTGCGGGTGATGAAGCTCTCGGAAGAGGACCGGATCGTGGGGATGTCCATTCTGCGAGAGGGCGGCCTGGTGCTCACGGTGACGGAAACCGGTTTTGGCCGGCTGTCCGACCAGGACAACTACCGGGTGCAGAAGCGGGGCGGCAAGGGCCTCTTGAACTACCACACGGAGAAGTTTGGCCTTGTTGCTGCCATCAAGGTGGTGGACATGGAGGACGACATTATCCTCATCTCTGAGGACGGGGTCATTATCCGGATCGCCGCCAGCAGCGTGCGGGTGTGCGCCCGTCCCAGCAAGGGCGTGCGGGTGATGAAATTGGCCGAAGGCGGCAAAGTGGTCACCCTGGCCCGGGTGCCTCACGAAGAGGATGAGGTGGACACCCTGGAGATCGAGGACGACGGCACCGCCGACGAGGGCGCCGACACCCCCGATGAGGTGGAAGAAACCGTGGAAGACACGGACGAGGAAGAATAAGCCCAAAAAGGGCAGAAAAAGGGAAGCGCTTTCCAGAGGGAAGGCGCTCCCGCTTTTTACAGGCGAAAAAAACCTGCCCACGTAGTACGGGGCAGGTTTTTGCTGTTTGCGTTTTTCAGGGGTTGCCTTCCTCTTTTTTTCCGGAGAGATGCTGGGTCTTTTTCTCCCGGAACTCCTTGTTCAGGTTGGCTTCGGCTTCCGCCTCTTCGTTTTTGATCTCCCAGTGGAGCAGGAAGGTCAGTGCCGCCCGCAAGGCGATGATGGCCCCCACAATGGCGATTTCGCTGAGATCCCGCACCACCACAGTGCGGAGGATCTCACTGCCCAGCTTGAACTCCAGGCACAGGGCCATGCCCTTGGCCAGGTTCAGCCGGACCATGGGGTCGTGGCGGACATAGTTTACCACGCCCCGCACACCTGCTGCAATGAGCACGATGACCCCCACCAATTCGAACAGGTGGATGGCCACCGAAACCAGCACGTGGATCAGGTCACCCATAAAGCCGTCAAAAAGCTCCACGGCAGAGAAAATGTCCATGTCTTTCAGCTCCTGGATTCAGTGTGGCAAGGCCATGGCCCCAAGAGGCCTCGGAAAGGGCTGCCTCAGCCCGCGGCCTGGTCGTCGATGGTGGGGAACGCCGGCATGGAGCCGGTGGCTTCATAGAGCAGCTGGCACAGGGCCTTGGCCTGGGTGCGGTACACCTCAGTGGTGGCACGTGCAGCGGAGATGATGTCGTCCGGGTTCTCCTCCTGGGCGGCCTGGAGGGCATCTTCCAACCCCTCTTCCCAGGCCTTCTGGGCGTCCTGGAACTGGGTCAGCGCCTCCCCGGTGAGGGTTTCCTCCCCCTGGGTGCACAGGGTGTCGATGAAGCCCTGCCAGCGCGTAACGGCACTGCTGTAGACCTTTTGGATGGCAGAGGCCGAAGCGGCAGTGGCCATATCCTGGTTCATCTGCGCATCGATGGGGTTCAGGTCAAAGGCCTCTTCAAACTCCGGGTCCTCCTCCACTGCCGAGGGTTCCTCCGCCTCCGGCGTGGGGCTGGGGGTAGGACTGGGAGTGGGAGTCGGGGAAGGCGTGGGGGTGGGAGAGCTTTCCACAACACTGGAAGAAGGTGTGGAATCTTGGGAAGAGCTCCCCTCTCCCAGAGAGGAACAGGCCCCGGCGCACAGCAGCAGCGCGGCACACAGGGCAAGTGCGGTGATTCTGCGTTTCATAAAGGATCTCCTTTCTCCGTTAGGAAGGCCGCCCTTTAGGGCTGCCCGTTACAGCAGGCCCTTTTCCACCAGGGCAGCTGTTTTCAAAATCCCCACTTGGGTCTTGCTGTCGGGGATTTCGTTATTTAACACCATTTCCACCGCTTTGTCAAGGGGAATGCGCAGGTTCTGCAGGAACTCGTCGGGGTCCAGGGAAAGCTCGCCGGTTTCCTTGTCCACCCGGCAGGCCCACAGCCGGATGATCTCCCCGCAGTAGCCGGGGGTGGGGTACAGGTTCCCCAGGGAGATGTAATTTTTGCCGGTGGTGCCGGTTTCCTCCAGCTGTTCCCGCTTCATGGCCTCAAAGGGGTCCTCGCCGGGTTCCAGCTTGCCGGCGGGCAGCTCCAAAAGCACCTCCTTGTAGGGGCAGCGGAACTGCTTGACGAAGATCAGCTCGTTTTTCTCCGTGAGGATGGCCACGCTCACCCCGCCGGGGTGGCTGACGATCTCCCGCTTGGCCAGGGTGCCGTTGTCCAGCTCCACGTCGTCCACGTGGACCCGGATGAGATGGCCGTCGAACACAGTGGTATCTTTCAAGGTTTTCTCGTTCATAACAAGTGGGCTCCTTTCCTTTGGGCGGCTTGCAGCCAGGCTGTTCGCAGCTGGGCTGTTCACAGCCCGGCAGGGTCTTCCAGATCGTTCATCACCAGGCCGGTGATGAGCTTGGGATAGAAATAGGTGGATTTTTGGGGCATCTTCTCCCCAAAGGCTGCCACCTGGCCGATCTCCTCCACCCGGGTGGGGTTGAGAAGGAAGCAGCACTGGCTCTCCCCTGCCCGCACCGACTCCTCAGCCTCCTGGGCCGAGCGGGTGTAGGTCAGGTTCTTCTGGTTGGCCATGTTCTCCTTGTCAATGCCCAGCAGCCGCTCCAGCACCAGGTTGTGCAGGATGGAAACATCCAGCTCCCGGTAGGCTTGGCTCATGCCCGGCAGCAGGCCGTCCATCACAGCCGGGTCCTTCAGGGTGAGCAGGGTCCAGGCAGCGCCGTCGTACAGGGCAAAGGCGTGCTTCCCCTGCTGGTAAGCCTCCTCCAGGGCGGCCTGGCTCTCCTCCCGGGAGGCCTTCCCCGCCAGGGTGAAATCCTTCTCGCAGGCGGCCAGGAGCTTTGCACTGTCAAAAGCGGGGAGCCCCCGCACCAGCCGGTGGGTGGGGAACACCGTCAGCCCCGGGTCCTCCATGTCGGTGAGGGTCATTAGGATGGTATCGGCCGCCGGCAGGTAGGCCCCCTGTTGCCACAGGGTGTCCCGGTAGCGCAGGCCCGTTTCGTACCGGTGGTGGCCGTCGGCAATGTACAGCTTCCGGCCGGCAAAATCCTCCTGCAGGGCCGAAATGGCCACCGGGTCGTTCACCACCCACAGCCGGTGGGTCACCAGGCCGTCGGAAAACTCGTACCGGGGCGGGCAGGTCTGGGAGAGGTTTTCCAGCCGCTGGGCGGTGGTGTGGCCCGGGTCCTGGTACAGGCAGTAGATGGAGCTGAAATTGCACCGGGTGGCACAGAGCAGCAGGAAGCGGTCCTCCTTGGCCTTGGAGAGGGTTTCCTCGTGGGGGAGCACCACCCCTTCCGCAAAGTCGGAGAGCCGCACACGGCACACCAGGCCCCGGACTTTCCGGGTTTCCCCCCGGTCCACCTGGGAGAGGAACTCCTCTTCATACAGGTACATCCCGGGTTCCATGTCCAGCTGGAGGATGCCCTCCTGGCGCCACTGGGCCAGGGTGCGGGCGGCGTCCCCATAGGGGTCGTCCCCCTGGGGGAGCTCCAGGCGGATGAGGTTGTGGCTGTTGCGGGAAAGGTATTCCCGGCGCTGGTCGGGGCTGATGATGTCATAAGGGGGGCAGGTCAATTCCTGGATGTCCCCCGCTTTGGGAAGGTCGTATCGGAGTGCCCGGAAGGGCCGGATGTCTGCCATAGGGATCCCATCCTTTCCATGTGTCTTTTCATCTTATTGTAAGCCATAGGGCTGGGCCCCGTCAACCAAAAAACAGGGCAGCCACCGGGAAAACTGGGGAAAACCACGGGAGATCACCCGCTGCCCAGGGAAGGGAAGGGGTGATTTTTCGCTTTCCCTTCACCCAAAGTTCACAAAACCCAGTTAAAATAAGGAAAACTGTGGTGCCAAAGGGGAAAACCCTTGCAAAAAGAGCCAAATTGCGGTACTATGGTACAGTTAATGACGCCGGGACCTTCCGAGGAGGCCCATCGGCCAAACGACGGAAACAGGAGGAATCACGGACATGATCGAGGTCAAGAACCTCACCAAGCGCTACGGCACCAACCTGGCGCTGGACCGCGTGAGTTTTAAAATCGAGGAAGGCACCATTGTGGGCTTTCTGGGGCCCAATGGCGCCGGTAAATCCACCACAATGAACATCATCACGGGCTACCTTTCCGCCACCTCCGGCGAGGTGACGGTTTCCGGGAAGAACACCCTGGAAGAGCCCAACGAGGTGAAAAAGCAGATCGGCTACCTGCCTGAGCAGCCGCCCCTTTACATGGACATGACGGTAAAGGAGTACTTAAACTTCATGTATGACCTGAAGAAGGCCAAGCTGCCCCGGGAGCAGCACATCAAAGAGATCTGCCAGCTGGTGAAGATCGAGAATGTGTATAACCGGCTCATCGGCAACCTGTCCAAGGGCTATAAGCAGCGTGTGGGCATTGCCCAGGCGCTCATCGGCAACCCCCCGGTGCTGATCCTGGACGAGCCCACCGTTGGCTTGGACCCCAAGCAGATCATTGAGATCCGCACCCTGATCAAAAACCTGGGCCGCAACCACACGGTGATTTTGAGCTCCCACATCCTGCCGGAAGTGCAGGCCGTGTGTGAGCGGATCATCGTCATCAACAACGGCCGGGTGGTGGCCGACGGCGCCACCGACACCCTGGCCCACGACCTGTCCCCGGATCACCGGCTCATCCTCCGGGCAGAAGGCCCCGAGAAGGAGATGGTCCACGCCCTGCAGAACGTGCCCGGCGTGGTGGACACCTACTCCCTGGGCGAAAAGGAAAAGGGCGTGTACGACCTGAGTGTGGAATCCACCCCGGACAACGACATCCGCCGGGATGTGTTTGCCCTGATGGCCCGGAAGGGCTGGCCCATTTTGGCCCTGAAGAACACCGACCTCACCCTGGAGGACCTGTTCCTGCAGTTGACAAGCAGTGACGCCTCCCTGCTCCAGCAGCAAGAGGACGAGGACGAAGACGAGGGCGGAAACCACTTGGACCCGGATCAGGATCTGGACCTGGAACCCGATGCCGGCCAGGAGGACGCCAAGGAAAAGGAAACTGAGAAAGGAGGGGATGCAGAGTGAAAGCGATCTTCAAGCGCGAGGTGCGCTCTTACTTCAACTCCCCTGTGGGCTATGTGTGCGTGGCCGCTTTGATGGCCCTGTACGGCTTTTACTACTACCAGGCCATGCTGATGGGCTCTTCCAGCTACATTGCCCAGGTGTTTGGCACCCTGTTCACGTTCAGCATGATGATCATCCCCATCATCACCATGCGCTCCATGACCGATGACCAGAAAAACAAGACCGACCAGGCCCTTTTGACCGCCCCTGTGGGCGTCACCGCCATTGTGCTGGGCAAGTTCTTTGCCTGCTGCTTTGTGTACTTTGTGGCCACCACCCTGGGAGGCATCCTCCCTGCCCTGGCCATGAGCGCCTTCTCCAGCCCCGCCTGGGGGGAGGTCATTGGCAACTACATCGGCGCCCTGCTCTACGGCTGCGCCATGATCTCCATTGGCGTGTTCATCTCCAGCCTCACGGTGAGCCAGATCATCGCCGCCATCGGCACCTTCATCATCTCTGTGCTGCTGATGTACATGGATTCCCTGGCTTCGGTGGTTTCCAACCAGGTGATCAGCAGCGCCATCCAGTGGCTGTCGTTCTACGACCGCTACAGCACCTTTACACAAGGAATGTTCAGCATTTCCAGCGTGATCTTCTTTGTGAGCGTGGCCGCCGTGTTTGTCTTTCTCACCGCCCGTAAGGTGGAAAGCCGCCGCTGGAGCTAAAGGAGGAGTCGAAAATGGATACGAAACAGACGGAAATCAAGCAGGCTGGGGCCCCAAAGGCTCCCAAGAAAAAGGGCAAAAACCCCTTTGCTTCCAATAAATTCAAGCGGGGCAGCATGGCCACCCTAATGACCGTGGTGTTCATCGCCATTGTGGTGGTGGTGAACGTCCTGGCCACTGCCCTGACGGAGCGCTTCCCCTCCATGGACATCGACATGACTGCCCAGAAGGTGAACACCCTGTCCGACCAGGCTTTGGAGATTGCCAAGAGCGTGGAGCAGAAGACCACCATCTACCTCATCGGCAGCGAAGATGCCTATGAAAACAACCAGATCTACTCCACCTACGGCCTGGAGTACAGCCAGGTGGCAAGCCTCTCCAAGCGCCTGGCCGAGGCCAACGGGAACATCTCCGTGCAGTTTGTGGACCCGGATACCAACCCCACCTTCATCAGCCAGTATTCCGAGGAGAGCCTCACCACCGGCAAGGTGATGGTGCAGACCGAAAAGCGGTACCGGGTGCTGAGCGTGTCGGATCTGTTCAGCATTGAGCAGGACCAGACCACCGGCGATTACAACACCTACTCCATGGTGGACAGCGCTTTGGCCGCCGCCCTGGAGCTGGTGAACATGGACAACGTGCCTGTGATGGCCATTGCCACCGGCCACAGCGAACTGCTGACCTCCAGCAATATGTCCAGCTTTATCAGCATGATGGAAAAGCAGAATTTCCAGGTGGAGGAGTTTGACCTGCTCACCGAGGAGATCCCGGAGAACACCCAGATCCTCATGCTGCCCACCCCCACCACGGATTACTCCGCGGAAGAGGTGGATAAGCTGCGTACCTATTTGAACGACACCACCACCGATGTGCCCATCACCCTGTTGGCCACCGCTTATCCCTCCCAGGGAGAGATGCCCAACTACGCCGCCTTCCTGGAGGAGTGGGGCGTGAAGGTGAACACCGGCGTGGTTTCGGAAACCGATACCAGCCGCATGGTGGTATCTGACAGCACCGGCATCCTGGTGGATGCGGAAAGCGACATCCTGGCGGATAACAGCTACAACTACTTGGTGTCCTACTACAGCTCTCCCCTGGAGCTGCTGTTTGACGCCAACAACAGCGTGGTGACCTACGCCCTGTGGACCACCGCCGACACCGCTACGGTGATCACCGAGAACACCACCGAGGAAGACGTGGAGAACCCCGTCACTGGCTCTGAAACGGTGGCCACCCTGTCCAGCAAGCTGATCCAGCTGGAAGATGGCAGCTCTGTCAGCCGCAGCCTGTGTATGTTCGGCTCTTCCACCATCTTTACCGATACCTTCATGAGCTCCGCCTTTGGCGACAGCCAGTATTTCCAGGACCTGCTCCTGTACCTCACTGCCAACGACGGCAGCAACGTGTCTGTGACCACCGAGCGTGTTCAGACCAATGTGGCCGACGTCACCACCACCCGCAGCACCATCGATATCTTGGGCTGGTTGTTCAGCGCCATCATTCCTGTGGCGATCCTGGCAGCCGGGCTGGTGATCTTCTTAAAGAGGAGGCACCTGTAAGCCCATGAAAAAAAGCATCCGTAACCTGATTATTATGGTGGCGGTGCTGGTGGTTTTGGGAGGCGGCGCCGCAGCGCTGATCCTCACCCAGCCCGCTTCGGAGGACGACACTTCCTCCTCTTCCACCGTAAGCATCCAGAGCGACCCGGTCATCGACCGGGAGGAGAGCGAGATTGCCTCGGTGCTGGTGGAGAATCCCCAGACAAGCTTTACCCTGCTGCCTTTGGGCAGTGACACCACCACCTCTTCGGAAGAGGACGAGGACTCTTCGGATAGTGAATCTTCCGAAAGCGAAGAGGATGTGGAGTTTACCATTGACGGGTATCAGGGCTTTAACCTGAAGACCTCGGATGTGACCTCCGCTGCCAAGACCACGGTTTCCATCAACGCCATGAAGGAGCTGGGGGAACAGGATGACTTGGCAGAGTATGGCCTTTCCGGTGAAACTGCCACCAACGTGGAAGTCCATTACAAGGACGGCTCTACTGACACCTATGTGGTGGGCAGCGAGGCCGGCGAATCCGCTGGGCGCTACCTGCTGAAGGACGGCGTGGTGTACATCTCTGCCTCCTTCTCGGAAGACCTGCTGGGCACCCCCCTGGACTTTATCGACACCGACCTGTACACAGTGGCGGACCGGGTGGAGGAAACCGTGGACAGCGAAGGCTCCAGCTCCACCACCACCCTGTCGGATATCCTGTACCGCATTGAGTTCTCCGGCAGCAACTTCAGCCAGCCCATCACCATTGAATACGACGACAGCAAGATCAGCAGCTACCTGATCACCTCCCCCATTACGGCGGAATCGGGCAGCAATACCTTCAGTGAGATCCTCACCGCTTTGAAGAGCCTCTCTGTCAGCTCTGTGGTGGCCACCGGCCGCACCCAGGAAAACCTGGAACAGTATGGCTTGGCAGAGCCCTATGCCCAGATCACCTATGACATGAACGGCGAAGAGCACACCGTGGCAGTCAGCGCCGCCGATTCTTCCGGCAACCGGTACCTGGTGGCCGATGACAACGATGTGATCTATCAGGTGGCGGGCGACACAGTGAACTCCTGGGCCGATGCCACTTTGATGGAGCTGCGCATGAGCTATGTGTGGCTGCCCAACGTCCAGGACGTCAGCGCTGTGACCTTCACTGTGGCCGACGGCACCCAGTACCGCTTTGATGTGGAGCAGGTGCTCAACGAAGAGGATTCCACCGAGGATGATCCCTCCTACGATCTGGAGATCACCAATGGCGATGGCCAGGCAGTGGATTATGAGAACTACCAGGACCTCTACCAGCTGGTGCTGTCCCAGTCGGTGCTCTCCACCGACCCTGTGGAATACGATGCGAACAGCTTTGCCTTGCAGGTCACCTATGAGTACTTCGACGGCAGCGAGGACGATGTGATCACCTACTGCCAAGTGCCCGGCCAGGACGAGCGTTATGCTGCCCTGCTCAACGGGGAATTTAACGGCCTGGTGCGCCGCAGCGAGATCAGCAACGTGCTGGAGAAGATCCCCATGACCTACAACAACGAGGCCATCGAGTAAGCCCTTGACAAAGCCTTTCCTCTGTGCTTTAATGAAAAAACCAGAGGATTGGAAAAGGCCTGTTGGCCTGTGATACGGCACAGCAAGTGAACAAATCTCCGCGGCCTCTCGGGAGGGGCTGCGGAGATTTTGCTTTTCCAGAAAGGACGAACCGATTTTTGAAAAGGGGGTACACCATGAAAAAAGTTCTCAGTGTCCTGCTGTGCCTGGCCCTTGGGGCGGGGGTGCTGGCGGGATGCTCCCACCAGGAAGAGCCCTCCCCCACGCCCAGCCCCTCACCAGAGGTTTCCCAGGTAGCATCGGAGCCCTATAAGATCGGCCTGGTGCAGTACCAGGAACACGGGGAGCTGGACTCACTGAGGGAGGCCTTTATGAGCCGCCTGGAGGAATGGGGCTGCGACGAGGACCGGGTGGAGATCGACTATCAAAATGCCGAGGGCGACCCGGTGAAAGCGGAGGAGATCTGCAATACCTTTGTGAAAGACGACGTGGACATGATCGTGGCCATCTCCACCCCGGCGGCCAAAGCGGCTGCCCAGGCGGTGGCCGGCACCCAAGTGAAAGTGGTGTTTACCGGGGTCAGCGACCAGGAAGCCCTGGGCCTGGAGGAAGGGACATCCAGTTCCAGCCAGGTCACCGGGGTGGTTTCCCCCACGCCGGTAGGGGATCTTCTGGCTTTGGCCCAGCAGGCAGACAGCACCTTGAAGACCTTGGGCCTGCTGTATGACCCCAGCGACCCGGGGGCTTTGGCGGTGATTGAGGACGTGAAGGCTGCCTGCGGGGAAAAGGGCCTGGAGGTGGCGGAAGCCACGGTGTCCTCCCAAGAGGAGGTGGCCCAGGCCATGACGGAACTTTGCGGCCGTGTGAATGCAGTGTTCACGCCGCCGGACAACACAGTGGCGCCGATGGCGGCAGAGGCTGCCCAGGCCGCCAAAACAGCCCAAGTGCCCTGGTACACCAACTGGGACGCCATGGTGCAGTCGGGAGCCCTGGCTGCCATGGGGGTCACCGGCCGGGAAATGGGCGTAAAGGCCGCTGATATGGCCGTGGAGCTGATGGAGGGCCGGGAGCTGTCCCAGGTGCCGGTGTACACCTTTGAAAGCCCCTCCACGTTTGTGAACCAGACCACCCTGACTGCCCTTTCCAGCCTCACCTTCCCCACCGAGGTGCTGCAGTCTGCCTTTGTCTATCAGTAAATTAACAGCGTAATTTCAGGAAAAGCCGCCCTTTGGAGCGGCTTTTTTTGTGTCCAGACCGGATTATTTGCGCTTTGGGCCCTCTCACTGCGTTCGGGGCTGCGGTTTTGAAAACTGGGCCGTCCCCACTTCCAGCGGGACGGGGGTTTCGCCAAGTGTGGTAAGCCAGGAAAAAGTGCGCTCCCGAAGCTCATAGCCCAAGCACGGGCGTGGTTGAAAAAAAGTTGAACGGAAAAAAGCGGAATGGAAGCCGCGGGAAGGAGAATATTATGGCCTATTTGCAGTCGCGGAAAAACAAAGATGGACAAGTGGTTTCGTACAGCATTCGGGTGTACAAGGGGAGGGACCCTCGCACCGGGAAACAGCTTACGCCCTACACCATGACGTGGCACGTGCCGGAGGGATGGAGCGAGAAGCGGGCCCGGAAGGAGGCGGAAAAACAGGCGGCCGTGTTTGAGCGCCAGTGCCGGGAGGGGTATCTCTCAGACGGGCGGCAGACCTTTGCCCAGTATGCAGAGTATGTGCTGGAGTTGAAGGAGCGCACCGGCCTGAAGCACCTGACGCTGATCCACTACCGCCAAAGCCTCAAGCGGGTGCTGCCTTTTTTGGGGCACCTGCGCCTGGGGGAGATCCGGCCCCAGCATTTGAATTATGTCTACCAACAGCTTTCCCTGCCCGAAGCCAGGGAGGACAACGAGCGGGCGCTGGCCCGGCCTGCCCTGTGGCAGGTGCTGGGCACCCGGCAGGCAACGGCGTACCTTGTGGGGAAAGATGGACGGCGCATCAGCTTGGACCGGTTGCGGAAGGGGGAGTCCGTAAAGCCGGCCACAGCCCGGCGGGTGGCCGAGGCGCTGGAGTTGCCCTATTCCCTGCTATTCACCACCCAGCGGGAGGAGAAGTGCCTGAGCGGGCGGACCATTATGAATTGCCACCTGGTGATCTCCATTGTGCTGGGCCAGGCGGAGAAAGAGATGCGGATCCCGTTAAACCCGGCCCACCGGGCAAGCCCTCCCAAGCGGGAGCGCTCGGATCCCAACTATTTCCAAATGGAAGAGGTAACGGACATCCTCAGCGCCCTGGACAGGGAACCTTTAAAGTGGCGGGCAGCCGTGCATCTGTTGCTGGTGTCGGGATGCCGCCGGGGGGAGCTGCTGGGGTTGAAGTGGGATCATGTGGATTGGGAGAACCAACAGATCCATATCGATTGCACCCTGTTGTATGCCGGGGATCGTGGGGTGTACGAGGGGACCCCCAAGACAAAGGACTCGGTGCGGACCATCAAGCTGCCGGAGCAAACCATGGGGCTGTTGCGGGAGTACCAGAGTTGGCAAGAGGAGCAGCGGAAGGAACTGGGAGAGCGCTGGGAAGATTCCCCCTATGTGTTCCCCGGGGAACGAGGGGGACGGATGAACCCCAGCCAGCTGGGGAATTGGCTGGTGAGGTTTCAGAGGCGGCACAATCTGCCCCATCTGAACCCCCACGCTTTTCGTCACACCATGACCAGTATGCTGTTTTTTCACGGGGTGGACAGTGTGAGCATCAGCCACCGGCTGGGCCACAGCAGTGTATCCACCACCACCAGCATCTACAGCCACGTGATGCAGCAGGCGGAAAGCCGCATCAGCGACTGCATGGCGGATGTGTTGTTGACCACTCAAAAGGGCCGGCAAGAGGAGGAGGGGGACTTGCCGGAACAGTAAAGTTTCCCTGCAGGGGGCCGCTGCACTTTGCAGCGGCCCCTTTTCCTTTGGCGTTCATCGGGAGTGTCCTGCTGTAAGGTATTGGCTTCGAAAAAACGGGAAAGGTGTCCCAAGGGAGGAAAAAACCGGGAGAAGTTGAAGAAAAGTTGAAGTTTTTCACCCATTTCCCGGGAAATACCAGGGGAAGCCGCCGAGTTTTCCACAATTTTCCCAGGGCAAGTTGAAGTTTATAGATAACTTCAACTCATGGGGAAAAAGCCTCGTGAGAATCTAAAATTTAAGAGGGTTGAAATTATGAAGAAAAGCAAGTTTCTGAAGAAATC
>CAJFMJ010000032.1 GCA_904391645.1 uncultured Neglectibacter sp. | reverse complement strand
GGGGGCTGTATATCTTCTCCATCGGCGTGATGCACCGGGTCAGCTTTGAAGTGGAAACGGTGGCTTACCTGCTTTCGGGTATTGGCGTTCAGCTGCTGGCTGCCTTTGACATCGAGGGCATCACCACCCAGCTGGCCGCCATGCTCATGGGCATTTTCCTGTTCTGCTTTATGATCTGGTTCATGAACGACATGGACCGGGTGGCCAAGTGCCGGTTGTGGATCGGCGCGGGCGCTTTGGGCCTTTTGGTGCTGACGCTGCTCATTGGCACCGGCGCTTACGGCTCGAAAAACTGGATCCACCTGGGGCCGCTGAGCGTGCAGCCCTCGGAGTTTGTGAAGATCGCCTTCATCTTTGTGGGCACCTCCACGTTGGACCGGTTGCAGACCAAAAAGAACATCGGTGAATTCCTGATCTTCACCGGCGCCTGTGTGGGGCTTTTAGCCTTGATGCCTGACTTCGGCATGGCGCTGATCCTGTTCGCCACCTTCCTGATTATCGCCTTCATGCGTTCCGGCAGCATCCGCACCATTGCCCTGGTGGTGGCGGGGGCCGTTCTGGCAGGGCTGCTGGTGCTCAGCGTGAAGCCCTACATCCTGGACCGCTTTGCCGGCTGGGGCCATGTGTGGGAGCACATCAACGACGACCTGGGCTATCAGCAGACCAGGGTGCTCACCTATATTGCCAGCGGCGGGCTGTTTGGCGTGGGGCTGGGCAACAGCTACTTGGCGGGCGTGTTTGCCGCCGACAGCGACTTGGTTTTCGGCCTGCTCTGCGAGGAGCAGGGGTTGCTGCTGGGGCTGGTGGTGCTCTTTGCCTTTGTGCTGTTCATCTTCTATGCCCGCAGCGACGTGACCCGCAGCCGTTCCACCTTCTTCTCCATTGCAGCCTGCGCCGCCGCGGGAATGCTGTTGTTCCAAACGGCCTTAAACGTCTACGGCGCCACGGACGTGCTGCCGCTCACCGGCGTGACCCTGCCCTTTATCAGTTCCGGCGGTTCCAGCTTGCTGTCCGTGTGGGGCATGATGGCCTTCTTAAAGGCTTCCGACGAGCGCACCTATGCCGCCCGCCGGGCCAGCCGGCGGAGCTTGCGGGAAAACACACCTCCGCCTGCTCCCAGAAGCCGGAGCAACCCATCCCAAATGCCGGCAAGGGCACCGGCTTCCGCACCTTCCCGGGGCAGGGCCCAAGGGGCTCCCCGGGGAGGCTCCCGGATGCGCCAGCCGGCAGGACGCCATTCCAGAAAGGGGGCATGACCCATGCGCACAACCGGATTCCGCTCCATGGTGCTGTACCTGCTGCTTGCAGCCTTTTTAGGCGGGCTGGGGTACTTCCTGTTCAACTTTGTCGTCAACGGGAGCCAGTGGGCCATGCAGCCCTATAACGGCCACGTGTATTCGGAAAATTCCACGGTCAAGCTGGGGGACATCACCGACCGGGACGGCAACTTGTTAGCTACAACGGAGGACGGCGTCCGCATTTACAGCGGGGATGAAACCGTCCGCCGGGCGTTGCTCCACACGGTGGGGGACCCTTATGGGTATATCTCCACCAGCGTCCAGTACACCATGCGTGCCAAGCTGTCCGGGTACAACATTGTCACCGGCCTGAACGACACCATTTTTAACCGCATGGGCAGCGACATTGCCCTGACCATCGACCAGGATGCCTGTGTGGCAGCCTACAATGCCCTGGGGGGCAAAAACGGCGGGGTGATTGTCTACAACTATGAAACAGGGGAAGTGCTGGTGAAGGTCAGCACCCCCACCTTTGACCCCAACGCCGTCCCCGAGGACATTGAAACCAACGACGCCTACAAGGGGGCCTACCTGGACAACACCCTGTCCGGTAGCTTTACCCCCGGTTCTATCTTTAAGATCGTCACCGCAGCGGCAGCCATGGAGAAGTACCCTGACACCTGGAGCTCCCTCACCTATGACTGCCAGGGTTCTGTAGAGTTGGCGGGCAGCGACATCACCTGTTTGAACGGCCACGCCCACGGTACCCAGGACATGGCTGCTGCCTTGGGGAATTCCTGCAACGTGTACTTTGCCCAGCTGGCCAATGACCTGGGAGCGGAGGCTCTCCAGAAAAAGGCGGAAGAAATGGGCTTTAACACCCAGCTGGATTTCGGCACCATCCCTATCCAAGAGAGCACCATCGAGCTGTCCGGCACCAACCAGAACCAGCTGGGTTGGGCAGGTGTGGGCCAGTATACCGTGCTCACCAACCCCTACCACATGATGATGCTCATGGGGGCCATTGCCAAAGGGGGCACCTACACCGAGCCTGTGCTGCTGGAAGGCAGCACCGACCTGTTGGGCCAGCTTTCCACCAGCAGCCGGCAGCTGCTCAGTTCCACCGAAGCCCAGAACCTGAAAGCCCTGCTCCGCAACAATGTGGAGTACTATTACGGGGATTGGCTGTTCCCAGAGGGATGGAACGTCTGCGCCAAAACCGGTACCGGCGAGGTGGGCGAGGGCAAAGGCCCCAACTGCTGGATGGTGGGCTTCTGCGATTCCCCTTCCAACCCCTACGCATTTGCGGTGGTGGTGGAGGACGGTTCTGGCGGCATTGAGAGCGCTGGTTCCGTGGTCAGTGCTGTGTTGTCCGCCCTGGCCTCTTGAGTACGGGGGACACACCTGAGCCCAGAAACCCTTTTGAACGCTGCGGGTTTCCCTTTTCCAAAACCCGCAGCCTCTCTGTATGAAAATGAAAACGCCCTGCTTGGATGGTTTCCAGGCGGGGCGTTTTTGCTGGTAAAAATGGGAATACCCTGCCGGAAAATCTCCGGGCAGGGCATTCTATATGAGGGGAGGGTTGAATCCTAGTAAGCAATGTTATATGGGCAGCAGGAACAGCAGTGTCCCGCCCAAGGCCCAGCTGAGCAGATTGGCCAGCGCAGCACAGCCCACAGCCCGGCGTTTCCGGTGCTCCTTCAGCAGCAGGGCAAAGGCCAGCATCTCTACCAGCAGCACACCGATTTCCAGGGGGGTGTAGAGGAACATCCCCAGCACCAGGGTGTTGTAGGCGCTGGTAGCCACCGGGACCAGCAGGTGGACGCACACATTCACCGCCCCTTGGGTGATCAGGTTTGCCAGGAGGAACACCAGCCAGCTGCGGCGCAGCCGGTAGCCAAAGAGCCAAAAGAGCGCCCCTTCCAGCAGCAGGGTCAATGCCACCCGCAAAAAGACCAGCAGGGGAATGCGCCACCAGGGCTGCCCGTAAAGGAGCTGGCGCCCCGCTACATCCAGGGTGACCAGGTTGTTGCTGTAGGTAAAGCCCTTTGGCTCCACTGCCAGAGAGAAACTCTCCCCGCCGGTTTTCACAAAAAGGGTGGCGGTTTGCAGCGGCGTCCCTTCCGGGGCCCAGGGGCTCCAAATGTGGGGGTAAAAACGATAGTAGCTTTCCCACAGCATGGGTTCCGGCTGGAGCACAAAGGGCTCCTGGGATGCGTCATCCTCCAGGACCAGGGTCAGTTCCAAGTCTTTGGGTGGGTGTGTCACCAAAATGGTCAAATAGGGCGGCTCCAAGCCGTTGGCCGAGGCCGTCACCGGCAGTCCCAGGCAGAAAGCCAGGGCAAGCAAAAGCCCCCAAACCTTCTTTTTCACAAAATCACCCCCGCTTCAGATGGGCAGGTAGGTGAGCATGGCCCCACCCAGCAACCAGCTGAACAGATTGGCCACAATGGCGTAGATGGTGGCGGAAAGCTTTTCCTTTTCCCGCAGCAATTTGCGGAAGGCAACAATCTCCACTGCCATGACCACCAGTTCCATGGGCACATACAGCAGCCAATAGGCAATGCCAGTGGAATACAGATTGCCCAAGGGGCCCACGCCCCACAGCAGCAGCGCGTTGACCGCCCCTTGGGTGACCAGGTTTGTCAGGAGGAACACCAGCCAGCTGCGGCGTTCCCGGTAGCCAAAGAGCAGGAAAACGGCCCCTTCCAGCAACAGGGTCAGCCCCACCCGCAAAAAGACCAACAGCGGCTGCCGCCACCAGGGGGCGCCAGGGGTCAAGGTCTGGGCGGACAGGTCCAGCACGCACAGGTTGTTATAGTAGGTGCCGGTGCCCTGGATGAGGGCCTGTTTGTCCACAGGGATGGAAAATGCTTCCCCGTTGGTTTCTGCCCGCAGGAAAATGGCCAATCCCTCCGGAGAGGTTTCCCCGTCCCAAAGGTCGGGGAAAGAGGCCGGCCGGAACAGGTAATACCCCTCCCAGGCCAGGCGGGTGCCCTCTGCCTTCACAGGCTCGGCTTCATCCTCCAAGGTGAATACCAGGGAGAGCTGCAGGTCTTTCGGCGGGTTTAAAACCAGCACCGAGAGCCGGGGCGGCTCGGCGGCATTGGCCAGGGCGGTCACCGGGAGGGCCAGGCAAAAAAGCAGGGCCAAAACAACTGACAAAACACGTTTTTTCATAAAGACTCCCCCTTTTCAAGCAGGTGAAAAAGGTTTGCGTTTTTCCCAAAAATAGTATACCATAGAAAACAGAATTTGTCTTGTGACAGTGTTGTAATCTGGAATGACAATCTTGCAACCATTGGGGGAAGAGTTATGAATTTGGAAAAGCTGTCACCCGCTTTTCAGGACTACCTGTGGGGCGGGACCAAGCTGCGGGATCTCTATGGCAAGCACTGCGATTTGGACAAGGTGGCGGAGAGCTGGGAGCTTTCCACCCACCCAGCCGGGGAGAGCAAAATCCAGGGGGGCCAGTATGACGGCCTGACCCTGGGCCAATACTTACAGCAAGTGGGAAAAGCCGCCTTGGGCAGGAACGCGGCGGCCTTTGAAAATTTCCCTGTGCTCATCAAGCTGATTGACGCCAAAGAGGCCCTTTCCATCCAGGTGCATCCCAGCGATGCCTATGCCCTCCAGGTGGAGCACGAATACGGCAAAACCGAAATGTGGGTGGTGATGGACTGTGACCCCGGAGCCACCTTGTGCTTTGGGGTAAACCGGCCAGTGAGCCGGGAGGAGTTCCAGCAGCGCATCCAGGAGGGCACGGTGACCCAGGTGCTGGACCAAGTGGAAGTCCATCCGGGGGACGTGTTTTTCATCCAGGCGGGGACCATCCATGCCATCGGCGCGGGGATCCTGATCTGTGAGATCCAGCAAAATTCCAACTGCACGTACCGGGTCTACGACTATGGCCGCCTGGGCGCCAACGGCAAACCCCGGGAGCTGCACATCCAAAAGGCCCTGGACGTGTGCCGCCTGACCCCTGAAGAGGGGGGAAGCTCCACTGGCCCGGTCTATCCTCTGGCCGGTGGGACGGCCCAAGACTTGGGCGCCTGTGCTTACTTTGCCACCCAGCGGCTCCAGGTGGAGCGCGCCCTGACCCTGGAGGTGGGGGAAGACAGCTTTGTTTCCCTGTTGGCCACCCAGGGCAGCGGTGTGGTCTGCGGCCCGGAAAATTCCCTGGCTTTTGGCCCCGGGGACAGCCTGTTCCTTCCGGCGGGGGCGGGAAAGGTGCGCATTGCCGGGGAGGCCACCCTGATAAAAACCACCGTGCCCCAAAGGGCGGGGGATGCCCCTGAAACTCTTTAAAACCACGTTCCTTGTGATAGTGTACTATTTTGATTGGGAGGACATTGCTATGAAAATCATTTTGATGGGCGAACCCATGGGCCTGTTTATGGCCAACGAATCCGGCGCCCTGTGCGAAGTGAACACCTTCACCGCCTCCATTGCCGGGGCGGAGTACAACGTGGCAGTGGGCCTGGCCCGGCTGGGCCACACCCCGGCTTACTGCACCCGCTTGGGATTTGACCCCCTGGGGGAGCGGATCTTAAACGGCCTGCGGCAAAACCACATTGCCACCGACCTGGTGATGCAGACCGAATCTGCCCAGACCGGCTTTATGATGAAAGCCTTCACCCAGAAGGGCGACCCGGACATCGCCTATTACCGGAAGGGGTCCGCCGCATCCCAGATCACCACCCACGACATCGACGGCCTGGACCTGTACGGCTGTGAGCGGCTCCACGTGACCGGGATCTTCCCCGCCGTGTCGGAGAGCGCCCTGGCTGCCACCAAGCGGCTGATGCGCCGGGCCGAAGCCCTGGAGCTGCCCATCTCCTTTGACCCCAACCTGCGCCCCCAGCTGTGGGAGAGCGAGAAGAAGATGGTCACCACCCTGAACAGCTTGGCCCAAGGGGTGGAAACCATCCTGCCCGGCATTGCCGAGGGGAAGATCCTCACCGGCCGGGACACCCCCGAAGGCATCGCGGAGTTCTACCACCAGATGGGTGTGAAAAACGTCATTGTCAAAGTGGGCAAGGACGGCGCCTACTTCTCTGAAAAAGGCGGCAAGGCGGGCTACTCCCCGGCGTTCCCCGTCCGGGAGAAGGTGGATACCGTGGGCGCTGGGGACGGCTTTGCCGCCGGTGTCATCAGCGCCTTGGCGGAGGGCGAGTCCCTGGAGGAGGCCACATTCCGCGGCAACGTCATAGGGGCCATCCAGATCACCAACCGCAGCGACAACGAGGGCCTGCCCACCCGGGAGGAGCTTTCCCGGATCATCCTGGAAGGCATTGCCTGAAAGGAGGCTTCCCTATGGAATGGAACCAGATCCTCTCCCACGTGGACCACACCCTGTTAAAGCCCCAGGCATCCTGGCAGGACATCCAGAACCTGGTGGACGAGGCTGTGGCTTACGGGTGCGCCTCGGTGTGCATCCCTCCCAGCTGCGTGAAGCAGGCCGCGGAGTACGCCGCCGGGCGGGTGCCCATCTGCACGGTGATCGGCTTCCCCAATGGCTACAACACCACCGCCGTGAAGTGCTTTGAGGCTGCCAACGCCTGCTTCCTGGGGGCCAGCGAGATTGACATGGTGGTGAACCTGGGGTGGGTCAAGGACGGTTTGTACGACCAGGTGGGCTCGGAGATCTCCCAGCTAAAGGCCACCTGCGGCGACCGCATCCTGAAGGTGATCGTGGAAACCTGCCTGCTCACCCAGGAGGAAAAGATCCGCCTGTGCCAGGTGGTCAGCGAATCCGGCGCGGATTACATCAAGACCTCCACCGGCTTTTCCACCGGAGGCGCCACCCGGGAGGACGTGGCCCTGCTGCGGCAGTATACGGCCCCTTCTGTGAAGGTGAAGGCCGCTGGCGGCATTGCCTCCAAGGAGGACGCGGAGGCGTTTTTGGCCCTGGGGGCCGACCGTTTGGGCACCAGCCGTCTGGTGGCCCTGGCAAAGGAGGCGGGGCTGTGATGGAGCAGAAAGAGGCCATCCGCCTGGCGTTGGTGGAGCGGGCCAAAGAAGCCCGGAAGAGTGCCTATTGCCCCTACTCCGGCTTTGCCGTGGGCGCCGCCCTGCTCTGTGCGGACGGTTCCGTGTATGCTGGGTGCAACATTGAAAACGCCGGCTTTACCGCCACCTGCTGTGCCGAGCGCACCGCCTTTTTCCGGGCGGTCAACGACGGCAAGCGGGCGTTCAAGGCCATTGCCATTGTGGGATGCAAAGCCGGCCAGGAGCCCCAAGAGCTGTGCGCCCCTTGCGGTGTGTGCCGCCAGGTGATGGCGGAGTTTTGTGCCCCTGGGTTTGAGATCCTGCTGACCGACGGGAAAACTCTCCAGGTGACCACCCTGGAAGAGCTGCTGCCCCTGGCCTTTGGGCCGAAGAACCTGGAACCGTGACCGGGAAAGGAGTGTTCCCCATGAGTAAATTCCAGCCTTGCACGGTTCCCCTGAAGGACGGACGTACCCTCTTGCTGCGGGAAGGGGAAGGGGCCGATGCCGCCCAGGTGCTCTCCTACCTGAACCGGGTGGGCGGGGAGAGCGATAACCTGCTTTTTGGTCCGAATGGCTTCCCCATGCCTGTGGAGCGGCAGGCCGTGTTCCTCAGCCGCCAGCAGCAGGAGGAAAAGTCCCTGATGCTGGTGGGCTTTGTGGGGGAAGAGCTGGTGTGTGTGGCCTCTTGCGACGCCCTCACCGCTCGGGAGCGGGTGGCCCATCGGGCTAGCGTGTCCGTCACAGTGGGCAAGGCCTTTTGGCGCTTGGGCATTGGCCGGAAAGCCATGGAGGCCCTGATCGCCTTTGGGAAAGGCTGCGGGCTGGAAGTGTTGCAGCTGGAGGTGCGCTCCGACAATGCCCCGGCCATTGCCCTGTATGAGAGCCTGGGCTTTGAAAAGATGGGCCTGTACAAAAACTTTATGAAGGTAAACGGCCAGGCCTGCGATGCCTGGTATATGAACTTGTACCTGTAACAAAGGAGGGAAATCCCCATGCGGATGTACGACATCATTCATAAAAAGCGGGAAGGCGGCCAGCTGAGTGCCCAGGAACTGCACTTTTTCATCCAGGGCTGTACCCGGGGGGAGATCCCCGACTATCAGACAAGCGCCCTGCTGATGGCCATTTTCTTCCAGGGGATGAGCCGGGAGGAAACCGCCAATCTCACCTTGGAGATGGCCCGCTCGGGAGATCAGGTGGACCTTTCCCCCATCCCCGGGGTGAAGGTGGACAAACACTCCACCGGCGGCGTGGGGGACAAGACCTCCCTGATCCTGGGGCCCATCGCGGCGGCCTGCGGGGTGAAGATCGCCAAAATGAGCGGCCGTGGCCTGGGGCACACCGGGGGCACCGTGGACAAGCTGGAAAGCATCCCAGGGCTGCGCACCGATATTCCCCGGGAGGAATTTTTCAGCATCGTCCGGCAGGTGGGGCTGTCCATCATTGGCCAGTCGGGGAACCTGTGCCCGGCGGATAAAAAGCTGTATGCCCTCCGGGACGTCACTGCCACCGTGGAGAGTTTGCCCCTGATCGCCTCCAGCATCATGTCCAAAAAGATTGCCGCCGGTGCAGACGCCATCTTGCTGGACGTGAAAATGGGTTCCGGCGCCTTTATGAAGACTTTGGAGGATTCCCGTGCCCTGGCCCGGGAGATGGTTCGCATTGGGAAACAGGTGGGCCGCCGCACCGTGGCCCTCATCACCGATATGGATATGCCCTTGGGGCGGTGCATCGGCAACGCCTTGGAGGTGCAGGAGGCAGTGCAGGTGCTCTCTGGCCAGGGGGAGCGCCGGCTGCGGGCGCTGTGCCTGGAACTTGCCGCCAATATGATCTACCTGGGCCAGCAGGCGGCCGATATGTCCGAGGCGAGGGCACAGGTGGTCAAAGCGGTGCGGGAAGGCCGCGCCCTGGAGAAGCTGCGCCAGATGGTGGAGGCCCAGGGGGGCAACGGCAGCTATATCGTCCACCCGGAACAGTTTGCCGTTTCCCCGGCGGTGGTGGAAGTGACCGCCCCAGAGGATGGGTATATCACCCGCCTGGACGCCGAGGGCTGTGGCCTTGCCGCTGTGGAACTGGGAGCGGGACGGGAAACAAAAGAGAGCTCCATCGACCCCGGAGCGGGGATCATCCTGCTGAAGAACAAGGGCGACCGGGTGGAACAGGGGCAGCCCATTGCCCGGCTGTACGCTCAGAGGGAAGAGCTTTGCCAGCGGGGCAAGGAACGGTTCCTTGCTGCCCTGGAGGTGGGACCCCAGGCGTCGGAGATCGGCCCCATGATCCTGGAGCGGGTGGAGGAGTAAAAGCCTGGCCCTGGAACAGGGTGCAAAAAAGGCCAGGGAACGTGTCCCTGACCTTTTGCTCTCTATTTGTACTGGGGGGTGTTCATGCAATGGCCACTTGTCTGGGGACACAATGCCGAGCCCCCTTACCCGCTAGCGAAAACCCGCGGACAGCATCCCAGCCGTGCCCGGTATGGGCAGTAAGCGAAGCGCACGGAAACGCGACGAAAGGGGCTGTGCCCCTTAGCCGTGCTCGGGGCCGGTGATGGGTTCCGGATACTCCTGGCCAAAGGTTTCCACGGTGACCTTCTCCATGATCTGGTCCTCGTAGGGGCGGTCAGCGCGGTCACGAGGCGCAGACACAATGGCCTGAGCCACTTCGATGCCTTCGGTCACCTTGCCGAAAGCGGCGTATTGGCCGTCCAGATAGGGGGCGTCGTCCACCATGATGAAGAACTGGGAACCGGCGGAGTTGGGCCGCTGTGCCCGGGCCATGGAGATCACCCCGGTGGTGTGCTTCAGGGTGTTCTGGAAGCCGTTTGCGGCAAACTCGCCCTTGATGCCGTAGCCGGGGCCGCCCATACCGGAACCTTCCGGGTCGCCGCCCTGGATCATGAAGCCGGGGATCACCCGGTGGAAGATGGTGCCGTCATAAAAGCCGCGCTTCACCAGGTAGATGAAGTTGTTCACCGTGTTGGGGGCCACTTCAGGGTAAAGCTCCACTTTCATGGTGCCCTGGGTGGTTTCAATGGTGACGATGGGATTTTGCATAGAGTATCTCTCCTTCCTGCCTCCCAGAGGAAAGCAGCAATTTTTTTAGAAAGCCCGGCCAGGCAGCCGGATGGTTTGGTGCCATTATAGCACACAATGGGGAAGGAATGGATGGTTTTCATAAAAAATTTACAGAGAAAGGGATGGATAACGCTGTGGAGAACACCATCAAGCTGGTTTCTTGGAACGTCAACGGCCTGCGGGCCTGTATGGGAAAAGGGTTCGGGTCGTTTTTAAAAGAGGAAGATCCAGATGTCATTTGCCTGCAGGAAACCAAAATGCAGAGGGAACAGGCAGACTTTGACTTCCCCGGCTACCGGGAGTATTGGAACTCTGCTGTCACTCGGAAGGGCTATTCCGGCACAGCCATTTTGTCCAAGAGGGAGCCCCTGTCTGTCACCTATGGGATAGGGCTGCCGGAGTTTGACGGGGAGGGCCGGGTCATTGCCGCGGAGTATGAGGGATTTACCCTGGTGACCGTGTACACCCCCAACTCTCAGCGGGACCTGGTGCGCATCGACTACCGCATGGCCTTTGAGGATGCCTTCCGGGGGTACCTGGAAACCCTGCGGGAGAAGAAACCGGTGATCGTCTGCGGGGACATGAACGTGGCCCACCGTCCCATCGACTTGAAAAACGCCAAATCCAATGTGGGCAACGCCGGCTTTTCCTATGAGGAGCGGGGAAAGTTTGCCGAGCTGTTGGCCTCTGGCTTTGTGGACACCTTCCGCCATTTTTACCCGGATGTGGAAGGCGCTTATTCTTGGTGGAGCTATATGTTCCACGCCCGGGAGAACAACGCCGGGTGGCGCATTGACTACTTTCTGGCAGACGAGCGGTTGATCCCCCAGCTTGCCGACAGCCGGATCCTCCCAGAGGTCCAGGGCAGCGACCACTGCCCTGTGGAACTGCTTTTGAAAGGGGGCAAAGCCCTGTGACCGGTGTGGAAACTTTGCGCCAGTGGATCCAGGAGAGCAAACGGGCGGTGTTTCTGGGGGGAGCCGGGGTGTCTACCGCCAGTGGGATCCCGGATTTCCGCAGCGCCCACGGCATTTACCAGCAGAAAAAGGCGGGGCTTTCCTACGAGGAGATGCTCTCCCACGGGTATTTTGTCCGCCACACAGAGGAATTCTACCGGTTTTACCGGGACGTGATGCTCTACCCCGACGCCCGCCCCAACGGCGCCCATTACGCTTTGGCCAAGCTGGAGCAGGAGGGCAAGCTGCGGGCGGTGGTCACCCAGAACATCGACGGGCTTCACCAGCTGGCGGGAAGCCAAAACGTGCTGGAGCTCCACGGCAGCGAGCTGCGGAACACCTGCCTTTCCTGCGGGAAAAAGTACGGCATGGAAAAGATCCTCCAGTCGGAGGGGGTGCCCACCTGTACCTGCGGCGGGGTGATCAAGCCGGACGTGGTGCTCTATGGGGAGCAGTTAAACGAAGGGGACCTGCGGAAAGCCATCCGCTATGCCGCTGAGGCGGACTTGATGATCGTGGCGGGCACGTCCCTGGTGGTGTACCCGGTGGCGGGGCTGGTGGAGTATTTGCAGCCCGGGGCCAAACTGGCCATTGTCAACCGGGACCCCACCCCCTATGACGGCAAGGCGGACCTGGTGATCCGGGAAGACCTGGTGGCAGTTTTGGAGGGCTGCGCCGGGATTGCCCAAGGGTGAGCCTTGAAAAGCGGAAAAAAGAAGGAGCAGGGCCTGCGCATCCTGGAGAAGAAGGGGCGCAGGCCCTTGACAATTGGAGAAAATACGGTGCCGTGTCCTCCATCGCCACCCTGCTGTTTGTGAAGCTGTACGGGGACATTGGCGCCACCCTTTCCACGGTGGTGGTCACCGTGGTGGTGCTGATCTTCGGCGAGATCACCCCCAAGAGCGTTGCCAAGGACTTCCCCGAGAGGTTTGCCATGTTCAGCGCCCCCCTGATCAACCTGCTGATCCATGTGCTGACTCCCATCAACTTCATCTTCTCCCAGTGGAAAAAGTTGATCTCCAAGCTGCTGAATACCAAGGAAGATTCCAAGATGTCCCAGGAAGAGCTGATGATGCTGCTGGAAGAAGCCCAGCGGGACGGGAGCATCGACAAGGACGAGGGAGCCCTGCATTGCCATTGTCATCGACGAGTACGGCGGCACCCTGGGCATTGTCACCATGGAGGACATCCTGGAAGAGCTGGTGGGCGAGATCTGGGACGAGCACGACGAGCAGGAGGAGTCTTTCCAGCAGCTGGACCCCCATACATACCTGATTGACGGCGACTGGACCTTTGACGATTTCTGCTCCTATTTCCACATTGCCGACGACGCGGACAGCGTTTCCCTGGGCGGCTGGATCATGGAGCGGATGGAGAAAGTCCCTGCGGCAGGGGAGTCCTTTGAGTATGGCGGGATGTCCATCACCGTGGAGGAGATCTCCAACAACCGGATCCAAAAGGTCCGTGTGGTGCAGCTGGAGCAGCCTCAAGAGGGAGACAGCGAGAAATAAAAAACGGGTTCCAAGCGCTTGGGCGGTACAGCCCAGGCGCTTTTTTTGCCCTTTTTGCCCGGAAAGCCCAACCCTATGCAGAAGAAACTACCCGGGATGGGCAAACGCTGGGGAAGCGCCCAGGCAACGGCACCGTGGTCCACCGGGAAGCGCAAAGAAAGGGCCGGCGCGCGGGGCGCCGGCCCTTTTGGAAAGTTACAAGCCAATTACCGGGGGTTATTTTGCTTCAACAGGTTGCCTTGCAGGGGACAGCAGCCGGACTACAACGCTTTCAATGCGGTGGTCCTCGATCTTCTCCACATGGAGGGCCACACCGTCGATTTCCATGTCCAGTTGTTCGCCGTCTTTGGGGATGGCGTTGAGGCGGGTGACGATCAGGCCGCCCAGGGTATCGTAGTCATCGCTTTCCGGCAGGGGCAGCTCCAGGTCGTCCACCAGGGTGCTGATGGGTGTGGACCCGGCGATCCGCCACTGGTTTTCGCCCAGGGCCACCACTTCCGGTTGTTCGGGCTGGTCAAACTCGTCGTAGATGTTGCCCACGATCTCTTCCAGCAGGTCTTCTATGGTGATGATGCCCTCGGTGCCGCCGTATTCGTCCACCACAATGGCGATGTGCACCTTTTCCTTTTGCATCTCTTTAAACAGGTTGTCGGCCTTAATGGTTTCCGGCACAAAATAGGCGGGGCGCAGCAGCTCCTTGAGAGGGGTTTTCTTCCCGGTGCCCCGGGCCAGCAGGTAATCCCGGGCGTTCAAAATGCCCAGGATGCTGTCGGCATTTTCCTCGTAAACCGGCAGGCGGCTGTGGCCGCTCTCTTGGATCATTTCCAGGATCTCTTCATCGGTGGATTCAATGTCCAAAGCGTCCAGGTCGCCCCGGGGGGTCATGGATTCCCGCACCGTGGTGTCCCCAAAGTCGAACACGTTTTGGATCCATTCCTGTTCGTCTTCATCAATGGCGCCTTTTTCGCCGCCCAGATCCACCATCATGCGGATCTCATCCTCGGTGACATTTTCCTCTTCGGCCTCCACTTTCAGCCGCAGCAGCCGCAGCACCCCGTTGACGGAGATGCTCAACAGCCAGATCACCGGACGCAGCACGGTGGCCATCACCCGGATGACCCCGCAGGCCACCTTGGCAAACTCATAAGACTTTTGCAGGGCAATGCGCTTGGGCACCAGCTCGCCAAACACCAGGGTGAAGTAGGACAGGATGATGGTGATGATAATGATGGCCACGTTGTTCAATGCCTGCAGGGGGAGTACCTGGAAGCCCAGGTCATTGTACAGCCAGTTTGAAAGAACGGGGGCAAAGTTCTCGCCGGCAAAGGCTGCGCCCAGGTAGCCGGCCAGGGTAATGGCCACCTGGATGGTGGACAGGAACGCAGAGGAGTCCTCCACCATTTTCAGCAGTTTCCCGGCGGTCTTGTCGCCCTCTTCCTGAAGTTTTCGCAGTTTGGTGGCGTTTAAGGACACCACGGCCATTTCGGTGCCCGCAAAGAAGGCGTTCACCAAGATCAAAACGATTTGCAGTAAAATCTCCAAAAGTTGTGCACTCCTTTTTTATGTTCCACAAGTTCCAAAATGATGTAGTAGCAGGGTAAATTGCGCTGCCTTCCCCTAGTTCCGGGGATAAAACCAGCCCCCAAAGCACAAAAAAGCATAGCCTGCTGCCTGAAAAGGCCGCAAGTTATGCTTTAAAAAATGCCGATGCACTTGGTTGTTGGATTCGCTAGCAGGGTGACTGTCGCCGTCGTCCATGTCAGAAAGTACCTCTCTTTAAAAATATTATCACTTCTAGTATAGCGAAAACCAACTTCTTTGTCAATGGGTTTCCCGTCAGAAAAGTCTGGTCGTTGCCTAGGGTGGG
>CAJFMJ010000031.1 GCA_904391645.1 uncultured Neglectibacter sp. | reverse complement strand
AGCTGGAGCAGGCCGGCCCCTTGGAGGCGAAAGTTTCGGTGTGGGACGGAAGCAGGCGCAGGGGATGCCCTTATCCCCAGCTGCTGCTGATCTCCGCCCTGAACCCGGAGGCCGGTTCCGTCCGGGGGACGTCCCTGCTGCGGGGGCTGCCCTTTGTCAGTGAAACGCTGTTGAAGATCTACAAGACATTGGGCGTCAACTGGGACCGGTTGGGCAACGTGCGGTTTGCCGTCACCTGCAAGCCGGACCCCTCCGGCCTGTACGCCGGGGAGCGCGCCCAGCAGATGGCCCAGGAGTGGCGCCGGGCCATGCGGGCTGGGGAAGTGAATGACTTTGTGGCAGTGGGCGACGTGTCCATTAAGGCCATCGGCGCAGACAACCAGATCCTGGACAGCGACGTGCCAGTGCGGCAGATGCTGGAGCAGATCGTGGCAAAACTGGGGGTGCCCCCCTTCCTGCTGGGGCTTTCCTGGTCTTCCACAGAGAGGATGTCCAGCCAGCAGGCGGATATGCTCACTAGTGAGCTGGATGCCTACCGCAGGGTGCTCACCCCGGTGGTGCGGAAGATCTGCCGAACGTGGCTTGCCCTGTCCGGGTTTGAAACCGAGTGCCAGGTGGAATGGGATGAGATCACCATGCAGGATGAGGTGGACCACGCCAACGCCCGGTACCTCACTGCCCAGGCCCGCCAGTTGGAAAGGGAGGAGGAAACAGAATGAAAGAGGGGTTTGTGCGAAAGGACGTAAGCGAGTCCCCGGACATGGAGAAGATCAACCGGTATACCCGCAGGCCTTACAGCCCGGAGGAGGTGTACACCTTTTCCCTGGTGCTGTGCGACAACCAGGTGGACCGGGATTATGAGCGGTTCTCCCTGGAAGCGTTGGAGGGCTTGCGGGACTTGTTCCCGGGGAAGACCTGCCTGTTTGACCACCAGCGCAGCTCCGCCAATCAGACTGCCAGGATCTACGACACGGGGCTGGAGTCGGAGCCGGGGAAAATCACCCAGGCAGGGGAAGTGTACACAAAGCTCACCGCGAAGGCGTATTTGCCCCGCACGGAGAAAAACCGGGAGGTCATCGAGCTGATCGAAAGCGGCATTTTAAAGGAGGTCAGCGTGGGGTGCAGCATGGGACGTTCTGTGTGTTCCATCTGCGGCAAGGAAACCTGCCAGCACGTGAAGGGCCGCACCTACGGCGGACAGCTGTGCCACCGGGTGCTCTCTGACCCCAAGGATGCCTATGAGTGCTCGTTTGTGGCAGTGCCAGCCCAGCGGGCCGCCGGCGTGGTGAAACAGTTTGAAGGAGGTTTGCCTGTGGATTACGAAAAACAGTTGGAGTCCGCTGGGAAGGAGGGCCTGCACCTGACCGGCCCCCAAGCCCGGGAACTTCTGGGCCTGGTGAAGGAGTGGAAAGAACAGGCCAGCTGGGGCCGCTCCTATCGGGAGAGGCTCCAGGGGGAAGTGCTGAAGTACAGCGCCATCCTCCAGCCGGACCTGCCCCGGGCGGTGATGGAGTCCGCCATCAAGGGGCTTTCGGTGGGGGAGCTTGCCCAGATGGCCCAGACCTATGAGAAAATGGCTGGGGAGCGGCTTCCCTTGAAGCCTCAGCTGGCCCCGGAATTTTCCAGGGAAAAAGCCGGCGAGCTGAACGGTGAGTTCCGCATTTGACCGCTGCCCCAAGACCGTGAAAACAGGAAAACAGAACGTCCGGCGCTGAAATCTGCGCCGTGCATTTGAGAAAGGGAGGATTTTTACCTATGGCAAGATTTGAAACGATCACACTGGAAAAGGGAATGTACAACGTCCCCGGCAAAACCTTCACCCAGGTATTGGAAAGCCTGGACAGCTCGGAAAACTACCGCGGCACCGCATTGGAAGGCCTGGATGCCTTCCAGCGGCAGCTCAAGCGCTTTAACATCAAGGTCAGCGGCGCTGGTTCCGACGCGGTGGAGCAGTTCTTCGCCACCACAGGCGGCGCGGCCCTGTTCCCGGAATACGTTGCCCGGGCAGTGCGCCAGGGCATGGAACGTGTGAGCAAACTCAGCGACCTGGTGGCCACGGTCACCAAGGTGGAGGGCATCGACTACCGCACCATGGACCCGGAAGGCGGCGATTGGAACCCTGCCACCGTCACCGAAGGCAACCAGCTGCCTCAGGCAAACCTGCGGATGGGCACTGGCCTGGTGACCCTGCATAAGCGGGGCCAGGTGCTCTCCAGCTCTTACGAGGTGCTGCGCCTGCAGAAACTGGACCTGTTCACTGTGGCCCTTGCCCAGGTGGGCGCCGGGATAGCCGCTGCCCAGATGGGCGACGCAGTGGATGCCCTGATCAACGGGGACGGCAGCAAAGAGGGCATCAGCTTCACCCCTGCGGCTGGTGGTGCTACCCTGGCCTACAGCGATTTCCTGACCCTGTGGGGCAGCCTTTCCCCCTACCAGCTGAACGTGATCCTGGCGGGCACCGACGGCATCCAGAAGCTGCTCTCCATTGAGGAGTTTAAGGACGCCCAGGCGGGCCTGAACTTCCAGGGCACCGGCAAGCTGTGCACGCCTTTGGGCGCTACCCTGGTCCATGTGCCCTCCATGGAGGCAGGGAAGGTCATTGCCCTGGACAAGCACTGCGCCCTGGAGATGGTCCAGGCCGGCGACGTGTGCGTGGACAGCGACCGGCTGATCGACCGTCAGCTGGACAACATCGCCATCAGCTCCACAGCTGGGTTTGCCCGGATCTTCTCCGATGCGGCCCAGGGTGTCAGCTACACAGTGGAATAAGGGACGGTTGAGGGGGAGGGGAGGACCCTCCCCCTTTTCCTTTATTTGCGGTTGGAAAAGGAGGACAAGATGAAACTTGATACGACTGTGGTAAAGACTGTGTTTTCCCAGCTGAGTGGGGAAGCGGCAAACCCGGAGGGCACCGACCGGGAAGTCCTTTGCGCGGCCTTGTGCGACCAGTGTGCCCGCCAGGTGGAAGGCCTGTTGCGGCAGGATCTGGCAGAAGAGGACCTGGCCCCCTGGGAAAGCGCCCTGGAGGAGCTGGCGGCCGCCCAGGCGTTTTACCAGCTGCTGCTTACCGAAGAGGCCGTGACGCCCCCCAGCCTGTCTGCCGGGGATTTGAAGATCACCCAGGGCGGGGGCAGTGAAAAAGCAGCCCGGCTGGTGGCGGAAAAGCGGCGGGCGGCCTCCCCGGCACTGCGGGAAGAGGGGTTCTATTTCGGCAGGGTCGAAAAGGAGGATGCCCATGACGCGGCGCAGTGACAACTGGTTCCGCCGGGTGGGGGAGGTCACCCTCACCAAAGAGGACGGCAGCCAGGTTTGCGGCTGGGGGACGGTGCTCCCCTGGAATGAAAAGGAAGCGGACTTGTGGGGGGAGCGCCTCCACTTTCTGGGCAAGCTTACGGCCCCGCTGTACCGGTTTGTGGGAAGTTTCCCAGAGCTTTTAGAGGCCCGTGGGGCAAAGCTTGTGCAGGGGGATAGCGCTTACCGGGTGCTCCGCTCGGAAACAGTCACCCTGTGTGGGAAACGCCTGTTTGAGCAGGCCCTGTTGGAAAGGTGGGAGGACAATGGCAACTGATCTGTTGGACGGGCTGTTGGATTTTTTGTCCCAACAGCTGGAAGGCGTGGAATTTTGCCGGGCTTGGGGCCCTGGATGGGGTTCCCGGCTGGTGGAACAGCCGGTGGTCAGCGGGGAGGTGCTCTCTTCCCAATGGACTGGGAAGCAGGGGGAAACCGTGCTCCGGCTTTCCGTGTTTGCCCCGGAAGCCCAGGTCCTCCGCCAGACGGCGGATGGGTTAGAGCAGGTCCTTCGGCAAAGCTGTCCCGGCTGTGCGGGACTGCTCCGGGAAGAGGAAGGGGAGGACAGCCAAACACGGCTGCACTGCCTCTCCCTGCGGTTGACGTTCCCCACGGGGAATGCCAATGGCTATGAAGGGATCCCTGTGGAACTGGGAGGGAAATCCTACCGGGCGGCAGGGGTGTCTGTGGCTATGTCCCTCTCCGGCAACGAGCTGGTGGCCATCGGGGAGGAGGTCCCCTTTGCTGTGGAGGATGCCCGCTGGGAGTACCAGGTGGAGCTTCGGGGCATCCAGGCAGCGGGCCTGGAGCGGCTGGCAGTGTTCACCGCCCAGATTGGGGATGCCCGTTACACGGGATGCCGGTGGAAAAAACTGGACTTGGCGTCGGGGACCGCTGTGTTCCTGGCGTCGGGATGTGAGGGAAAGGAGGATCTTGCGTGAACGAGCAGGCAGTGACCAGCCGGGAACGGGCCGAGGAGGTTTCCCGGGAAGTGGAACGTGACAGCCGGCGGTATCCGGTGTCGTTTTAAGGGGGTGGAATCGTGCGGTTGATGACCATGCGTTTTAAGGGGTTTACCTGGAAGGACAACCCGGTATCCCTGCGGGTGGAGAACCTGCGCCAAGTGCAGGAAACAAAGATCCCCTATGGGGACAGCCAAGCAGAGGAACTGGGCCGGCAGCGGCGGAAAGTCACCGGGGAAGGGTATTTCACCGGGGAGGGCTGTATGGAGGATTGGAACGGCCTGCAAGCTGCCTTTGCCCAAAAGGGCCCGGGGATCTTGCAGCTGCCGGGGGTGACCCCGTTTTGGGCGCTGATGGACAGCTTAGAACTGGTGGGCGCCCAGGGGAAAGACCTGGTGCGCTATACCTTTTCCTTTACCGAGTGGGGTGCCCAGCCGGAGTTTTCCGGCAGCGGCCGTTACCGTGCCAAGGCCGGCCAGTCCTTGTGGGACTACGCCAACCAGTGGGGGATCCCCGTAGAGGAGCTGGTGGCGGCCAATCCCCAGATCCAGGATATTGGCCAATTGAAAGAGGGCGAGGAGGTGTTGGTCCCGTGACATTTTGGGGAGAATTGACCGATGGCACCGAACTGCTGCTGGGAAACCCTTTGGAGGCGGAACTGCTCTACGACAGCGACGCCCCTGCAGACCAGCTGAAGGCGGTGTTCCCCACAGAGAAGCTGTGGGACGACTTGGCGGTGGTGCGGGTGTTCCATCAGGGCCAGGTGGTGTTCGGCGGCATTGTGGATGAGCAGAATACCCGGGTCGACGGGGAGGGCTTTACGGTGGAACTGGTGTGCCGCAGCTGGGAGGCAATCTTGTTGGACAACGAGGCTTGCCCTGCCGTGATGCGCAACCCCTCCTTGGGGGCCCTTTGGGAAAAGTATTTCAAATCCCTGGGGTTTTCCCAGGTGCAGGGGGACAGCTCCCCCAAATCCGGTGAGCTGACTGTGGAAAAGGGCACCAGCTGCTGGACGTTGCTGGAGAGCTTTTGCAGGGATTATCTGGGCACGGCCCCTTGGGTGGATGGCTCTGCCGTGGTGCACTGCGAAGGGCTGCCCCAGCAGAAGCTCACAGCCGGGAAGGTGCTCTCTGCGGAGATCTCCAGGCGGCCGTATAAACAGCTGAGTGCCGTGTGGCAGCAGAGCTACCGGGGGACCTATGACACACCCTTCCGCAACCCTGCGGCCAAAGGCGTAAAACGCCAGCGGTATGTGAGCATGGAGGAAAGCAGGGACCCCCGGGCCCTTTTGAAAGAGGGGGAGGCAGAGAGCTTCCTGCTCACGGTGGAGTGCCTGGGAAATTCTTGGCCAGAGCGGGGCACCCTAGTGACAGTGGATGCACAGCGTCTGGGAAAATTTGCCGATTGCACGGTCCAGACTGCCCGCTATACCATGGACGGCCGTGGGGAGCGGACGCGGCTTGTGTTGGAAGGGAGAAATGCAGAGTGTGGCTGACAAAGTGGAACGGCTATGAGTCCGGGGCAAAAATGCGCCGCGGCCAGGTGTCCAGCACGGAGCAGGGGCTGCGTGTCCAAGGGGAGAGCGAATATAACTCCCCGGAGATGCTGTTCCCCTATGGCTATTCCAGCGCCGCTGCGGACGGCAAACAGGCAGTGATGCTGGACGGCGTCTGTGCAGGGATTGCGGCTTCCCTGGATGGGGAGCTCTCCCAAGGGGAAGTGCGGCTCTATTCAGCCGGCGGTGCGGAGATCTTGCTGAAAAACACAGGGGAAGTGGTCATCAATGGCCAAAGCTTCCCCCCGAAATCTTGAGAAAGGGGGCGCGTTATGGATTTGAAATGGGAGCCTGGCGGGGTGGTTTTAGACGGCACCGGCCTGCCCCAGCAAGTGGACGGCCTGGAGGAGCTGCTGCAAAACATCACGCTGCGGCTGCGGCTTCCGCGGGGGCGTTTCCTCTATGATCCCGGTTTGGGGAGCAGCTTGAAGGAGTTGGATGCAGGGGAGGAAAACAGTGCCCAGCGGGCTTGGGCGGTTGCCAGCGAAGCGCTTCTGGGGATGCCGGGAGTGCAGGTGGCTGGCGCAGAGTATGACCAGGAGGCGGGGCTTTGGAATTTCACCGTGGAAACGCCCCTGGGTGTGGGGCAGGTTTCCGCCCCGGGAAAGGAGCAAGAGGATGAACAGCTATGAGGAGATCCTCCAGCGGATGGAGGAAGCCTATGAACAGAAGAGCGGATGCAAGGTGGCGGACGTTTCCGAGGTGGGGCTGAGGATGCGGGTGCTGGCCGGGGAACTGTACCGGCTGGAAGCCTCGTTGGATTGGCTGGAGCGCCAGGCGTTCCCCCAAACAGCTTCCGGGGAACAGCTGGACTTGCACGGTGCCCAGCGGGGCGTCACCCGTGGGGAGGCGGAAAAGGCCACAGGTGTGGTGTCCTTTTCCAGGTACCTGCCTCTGTCTTTCGACCTGGTGGTGCCCAAGGGCACGGTCTGCGCCACTTCTGGGGAGCCGGTGGTGGAGTACCAAACCACGGAGGACGCTGTGCTGGTTTCCGGCCAGCTGACCGTGGACATCCCTGTGGAGGCGGTGGTGGCAGGTGCTTCGGGCAATGCGGCTGCCGGCTATGTCACCACTTTGGTCAATGCCCCGGTGGGCATCAACTATGCGGCCAATGAAACGGCCATCACCGGAGGCAAAGACCCGGAAGACGATGAAGCCTACCGTGCCCGGGTGCTGAACGCCTATGCCCAAAGCCCCAATGGTTCCAACGGGGACTATTACAAGGCGGTGGCTCTGGGGTTCCCTGGGGTGACCCTGGTGCAAGTTGTGCCCCGGGCCGACGGTGCGGGTACGGTGACGGTGTACCTGTGGGGGGAGGATGCCGCCCCTTCGGCGGAAACCATTGCCGCAGTGCAGGCGGAGTTGGACAGGCTGCGGGAAGTGGCTGTAACGGTGAAAGTCCAAGCGGCCACCAAGGTGACCATGAATGTGCCGGTGAACTTGAAGGTGGCCGGGGAGGTGGACTTCCAGTGGGCCAAGGAGGAAACCGAAGCAGCGGTTCGGGCCTATTTTGACACGCTGGAGATCGGCCAGGGGTACCAGGTGACCGATGTGAGCCGGGCCATTTTGAACGCCGTGCCGGCAGTCAAACTGGAGTTCCCCTCCATTTTCCAAGACATGGCTGGCAATGCCGGGATGCTGTTCCGGCCCACCACGGTCACTGTGGAGGAGTTGGAATGAACGCCCGGGAACACATGGGTCAAGTGCTGGAGGGCACTGGCCTGTACGACTTGACAGGCTCCACTCCTGTGGATTGGGAGCTGGATGCCTTTGAGGCTGGTTTTGCCCCTTTGGAAGCTGCATTTGCGCGGCTGTTGGGTGACTTGTTTGTGGCCACCGCCAGCCGGGAGCAGGTGGCCCGGTGGGAGAGCTTGTTCCGTCCCCAGCCGGCGGATGCCCCTCTGGAGGACTGCCGGGAAACGGTTTTACGGCGGTTTGCCGTTCACCAGGACAGCTTTACCCCCGCTGCGGTGGAAGCGCTGCTGCCCGGAGCGGGCGTGCGGGGGGTGCTTTTGGAAAATGAGGAGGGCGGCCTTACCATCGTGTTGGGTAGGCTGTTGGGGATCACCAAGGAAGAGGCCACCCGTGAATTGGACCAGCTGTTGCCCTCCCATCTGTCCTGGGAGTGGGACGAATCGGTGACCTGGGTGGCCTTGGATGCCTACCCTCGCAGTTTTGCGGAGTGGGATGCCCTGGGCCTCTCTTGGACCCGGCTGGAGAGCATTTCCCGAGCGGATCTGGAAAACGACTTTAAGGAGGAATCGTAAATGGCAGCGACATACCATACCACCCATTTGGGCCTTTCCCTGTGGGCACAGACCGACTGCCCCCAGTGGGTGGATTTTTTGCAGGACAATCAAAAGCTGGACCAGCAGGTGGGTGGCCATATCCAAGACAGCGCCCTGCACCTGACGGCGGAGGAAAAGCAATACCTCTCCCAGCGCAGTGCATCGGTGACCTACACGGGCACGGGCAGCGGCACACAGAGCGTGACCCTGCCCTTCTTGCCCCGGAAGCTCACCGTGCTGGCCCAGGGAAAGCCGCCCATGGTTCCCCGTTCTGACGGGGGCTGGGACGTGTACATGGAAACGTGGGTCGCCGGGGAAGAGGCAGCGGCATATGGCACGGGAGGCATCACGGTGGCTGCGGACACTTTGGCTGCTCAGTTCGCGGAAGGAGCCTTCTCCGGGGAGTCCAGCGTTTACCATGCCTTGAACCGAAGCGGCGTCACCTATGTAGTGGTGCTGGAAGCCTAAAAGATTTGACGGCGGGGCATTTCTGTACTATCATAGGGCTGAGAAAGACAACAGGAGGACGGAACCATGTATGAAAATGAAACCAGGCCCCAGCGTGCGCTGCTGGTATCGGTGGATACCGGGGAGTACGACGCGGAGAGCTCTTTAAACGAGCTGGAGGAGCTTTGCCGCACCGCTGGAGCGGATCCCGCCCTCACCGTGATGCAGAAACGCCCTGCCCCGGATACGGCCACCTGTATCGGTTCGGGCATGGTGGAGCAGGTGGCAGAGTCCTGCCAGCAGGAGGACATTGACCTGCTGGTGTTTGACCGGGAGCTGACCCCCACCCAGATCCGCAACTTGGAAAAGGCCTGTGGTGTACGGGTGATTGACCGCACCACGCTGATCTTGGATATTTTTGCCCAGCGGGCCCGCAGCAAAGAGGGCAAGCTGCAAGTGGAACTTGCCCAGCTGCGGTACCTGCTGCCCAGGCTTTCCGGCCAGGGCACGGCACTGTCCCGGTTGGGCGGCGGCATCGGCACCCGGGGCCCCGGTGAAACCAAGCTGGAAACCGACCGGCGGCACATCCGGCGGCGGATCAGCTCTTTAAAGGAGCAGCTGAAAGACGTGGAGGCTGCCCGAGGGGTGATCCAGCGGCGGCGTCAAAAGGACGGCACTGTCACCGTTGCACTGGTGGGCTACACCAATGCAGGGAAAAGCACCTTGATGAACCAGCTGACCCAAGCAGGGGTGCTGGCGGAGGACAAGCTGTTTGCCACCCTGGACCCCACCGCCCGGGCTCTGAAGCTGCCTTGCGGCAAGACGGTGATGCTCATCGACACCGTGGGATTGATTCGCCGGCTGCCCCACCATTTGGTGGAGGCTTTCAAGTCCACTTTGGAGCAGGCAGCCACAGCGGATATCTTGCTGAACGTGTGCGACGCTTCCAGTCTGGAAGCCCGGGATCACCTGGAGGTGACCAACTCCCTGTTAAATGAGTTGGGCGCTGCCGGGCACCCGATTATCCCGGTGCTCAACAAGTGGGATGCTGTAGAGAATCCTGAGTTTGCCCCCCGCTTGCCGGGGGCGGTGCGCATCAGCGCCTTAAACGGTGACGGCATCGACGACCTTCTGGCCGCCATTGAGGAAAATCTGCCGGAGCGCACCTTCCCAGTGGAGCTGTTGCTGCCCTTTTCGAAAACTGGGCTGGCTGCCAAGCTGCGGGAGGAGGGTGCTGTGACCAGCGAGGAATACGTCCCCGAGGGCCTGCGGGTTTCCGCCCAGGTGGATGAGCGGCTCTACGCCCTGGTAAAAGAGTACGAAATGCAGTAAAACAAATCCCCCAGCGGACAAGCTCCGTTGGGGGATTTTTCTTGGAAAGTTTCTTTTTCTGAGAAATTCCTTTTTCTTGGGGGATCGCTCACCGGTTCACGCCATCCAGGGATACCCGGTTGTACAGGGTGGCACCCACGGTTTTGTTGACAAAGTCCTGGGCTTCTTCTTCTGTAAAGCCCAGGGGGTTGGCGAAACCATTTACAGTCACCAAGGTTGGACCGGAAGCAGGTTGAAACAGGGCGCCAAAGCTGGTGAAGTCCATGAAGGTGCCGTCCTGGTAGGTCACCGAGCTGTCGGTTTGCTCTGTGGCAATGGCTGCCCCATTTACAGTGGTATCGGCCAGGGCTAGGGCGGCTTCCACATCCTGGCCCCACTCGCCGGTAAAGTCTTTGTTGTACAGGGCCACACTGAAGAGCTGGTAATTTTCCTGCGAGGTGGTTTCCGGGTTATCCCGGTAGCCTCCCACAAACACTTTGATCAGCTCCCCCTCCTCCGAGAAATATTTGACGGCTGTCACCGTATCGTTTTCTGTGAGCATTCCCTCCCAAGGCAGATCCCCACCCCAGACGGAACGCAATTTTTCTTCGCTGATGTTGTCCTCGATCCTTTGAACACCATTGGAATCCTCGGAGGAATGCTCCAGATAGAGGCGGGAAAAGGTGTTCCACACGTTGGAGAAGGTTTTGTCCGAAGAGGCCCGGATGGTAAAGGCCAATTCCACTTCTGGGTGCTCTGCCGGTTCCTGGGAAACGGCTTGCCCTCCCAAAACACTTGCATCCAGCGTTCCATCCCAGGCAGGCTTCATCAAAGATTCCACCAGCTGCTGGGCCTGTTTCCCAGAGATGGGGGATTCCCCGGAAGAAGTAGGATGCACAAAGACGGTCAGGTTTACTGCCATGGGAGAATCCCCCTGGGTGCAGAACATGGCCTGGTAGTAGGTGATGGCCGGCCCTGTCTGAGGGGCGTTGTATTCCGTGCTGGTAAAGCTGCCCGCAATGACATCCAGGCCGTTTACATGGTTGTTGGCCTGCTGGGCGTAGGCGGCGGCCAAGGCGTCCCACTCCTGGGAGGGCTGCCGGGGGAACAGCTGGATATCAAACAGATACACGCTCTCCTGTTCCCCGGTGGCCAAGCGGCCTGTGACCTCGGTGAGCAGAGGCTCCCCCTCCTGGGAGAGGATGGCGTAGGCCTCCACCTGTACCTCCCCATAGGCTTCCCAGGGCAGGGGCGTTCCCCAAATGAATGCCAGCTGTTCAGGGGTGATATCTACTATTTCGGTATCGGACTGGTTGTTGATGTGTTGGGTGGCGTACTCGGCCAAAAGGACGCTGAGATCCTCGGTGAGGCTGTCCATGTCCGCGTCAAATTTCAGGCTGGTCCCCTGGGATTCTGGGGAGGCGGTATCCAGCCCTTCCAGGTTTACTCCGCCAAATAGGCACTGGCTGAGAAACCCTGCGGCAAACTCCTTGGCCTGTTCCTCGCTTGCAAATCCAAAGGAGTCTACATACATTTGCAGAGTCACTCCCACCGGCTGGTCCCCCTCCAACAGGAATCCCACATCGTAGATGGTGGAATCCACTTGGGTTCCGCAAAGCCCCCGGAATTCGTCGTACCAAGCAGCGTAAATCCCCACGCCGTCCACCGTGTTGTTGGGCTCCTCTAAAAAGGACAGCCGGTAGCTTTCCTCCCCTGGTGGAATCTCTCCCGGGGCCAGGGTGATGACAAAGGTTTCCGCCTCGGAAAGGTAGCCCTTCACTTCCACCCGGCGCACGCTTCCGTCTTCATTGGTGGTTACGGTTCCCACAAGGGAGGCAAACTGGTCTGCCCCGGCAAGGTGCTCGTCTGCCCACAGGCTGGAAAGCTCCTCGGGGGTCATGGTGTAGGTGGGCAGTCCTGTCAAGTCCGTCCGCAGGTTTGCCTGGTCCAGCTCCTCTGTGTTGCCCTGGGCGTATTGGAGCTCTGTCAGGCCCTGTGTTGGGGCGGTGGCGTCGTTGGCCAGTTGGGGTACATAATTCTGGGAAAGTACCACGCCGCCTACCAGCCCCACGCAGAGTACAATGGCTGCGGCTACCGCCCACACAGGCCGCCGGGATCTTTGCACGGGGATGCCCCAGGGGAGGGTGTCCTCCAGCAGTTTGGGATCTATGTCGTTCAATGCGGTGAGCAGATCTCTGGCGTTCATTCCAAAACCCCCTTTTCCAGCAAATGTTTCCGCAGCTTGTCCCGCAACCGGGACAGCCGCACCGATGTATTGCTTTCTGTCATCCCCAGGCGCAGGGCCAGTTCCTTCACAGCACAGCCGTACCAATAGCGCCCCAAAAACAGCTGCCTGTCCCGTTGGGAGAGCCCTCGCAGGAAGCTCTCCAGGGCCGTGCGCAGTTCCTGCAGGTCTTGGTGCTCTTCCGGCCCACCGGAACCGGCCAGGCACCCTTCCAGCTCGGTGTAGGCCACGTCGAAGGGGGAAAAGCGCTTTTTGGCGGTGTTCCAGTGGTAGCGCTTCAAGCACAGGTTGCGCACCACCTTTAAAGCGTAGGGCAGCAGGGGATTGGGTTTCGCAGGAGGGATGCCCTCCCACAACCTCAGGTAGGCGTCGTTGACGCACTCTTCGGCATCTTGGCGGCTGCCCAGAAGGTTTTCCGCCAATTTCCGCAACGTGTTGCCGTAAGTTGTATCCAGGGTGTCCAGTGCCTGGGGAGAGCGCTGCCAAAACAACTCTACGATGTCCCGGTCGTCCATACTCCTTCCCTCCTTGTTTCCTCTTCACCTACATTCTACTCTTTTCAGGGAAAATCTTACAGTCCAGGAGATGGATCAAAAGTTTATTTTTTAACAAGGCCCTTGCCTACTTGCGGATTTGATATAGAATTGCTATAATAATTTTAACTTAGAGATATTTTCTATATAAAATGCGAGAATTGTAGGCATCTCTGAGAAAATAACAGGAAGAGGAGGCTTCTACCATGCCGGAAAAGAAAGAACCCTTGCTGCTTTTGGACAACAGCACCATGTACGTCATCGGGGCGGGGGATTACCACTCCACCAACCTGAGCTTTGAGGAGGCTAAGGCGATTATCGATATGTACAACACGGAAGACATCCTCCGGTGCTTCACGGACCGGGCCACCGAGCAGGTGCTCCACGATTTTGTGGGCATCGAGCCCCGGGACTTTGTCTACAAGCCCATCCGGAAAATGCGGGTGGGGCAGGATGCCATTGCCGTGAAGTTGTACATCACACCTTCGGAAACCCAGCCGGAAGTGGAGGCTTCCGATGGGGTCACCGCCAAAAAGATTCAGAACGTCTACGTGTTCTGCCAGTACATCACCCGGGTTTCCTAAAAAAACCGGGAAAAGCTGCCGCCTTGTGCGGCAGCTTTTTTGTGCCCAAACCTTTTGAAAATGTTCAGAATTTGTTGAAGATTTTTTGAGTGGATTCCTCTATACTAAAAACTTGAAAACTGCAGTGAGGAAGGTTCAGTTTATGGAAAAGCAGGAAAGAAAGAGGAAACAAGCGGTGGCCTTGGTGTGTTTGGGCCTTGCCGTTGTGGTGATGGTGGCCATCTTTTGGTTCGTGGGCAGGCCCATGCTGCAATTTGTGTCCCAGCCGGATCAGTTCCGGGAGTGGGTGGACAGCCATGGCTTGTGGGGCAGGGTTGCCTTTGTGGGCATGATGATGTTCCAGGTGTTTGTGGCCATTATCCCGGGGGAGCCTTTGGAAATCGGTGCAGGATACGCCTTTGGGGTGCTGGAGGGCACGCTGTTGTGTGTATTGGCCACCAGCCTCAGCGGGACCCTCATTTTCCTGATCGTGAAAAAGTTTGGGATGAAGTTTGTGACCCTGTTTGTTTCCGAGGAGAAGATCCACTCCCTGAAATTTTTACAAAACACCCGCCGCTTGGACTTGATCGCCTTCCTCCTGTTTTTCATCCCGGGCACACCCAAAGACGTGCTGACCTACATCGCAGGGCTGACGCCTATGCGGCTGTCCACCTGGATCTTTATCACTACCGTGGCACGGCTGCCTTCGGTGATCACGTCCACTGTGGGGGGAAATGCCTTGGGGACCCAGGAGTACCTGTTTGCGGTGATCGTCTTTGCAGCCACTGCGGTGATCAGCGGGGTTGGGGTGCTGGTGTACCGGAAAATCACCCAGCACCACCAGAAAAAAGAGGCGCTGCGCCAAGAGCGGGAGGAAGCTTCCGCCCGGGACGGGGAAAAGGCCGGTAAACCGGCTGTATAATTGCCTGAATACACTGTATAAAATGATGGGGAAAAGGGGCGTTCTTGCTGGAGCGCCCCTTGATTTTGTGGAAAAATAGCAGGGTATTCCTGAAAATAAAGGGTGGGATTCATCGATTTGCAGAAAAGATGAATAAATATGCAAAACAGGGTTGATTTTTTCAAAAACGGGTGTATAATAGCAAGTGTCGCAAGCAAAGGGTGCGGCAAGCGCGTGTAAATCATTGAAATTTGAAATACAAAAAGGAAGGGACTCATCATGGCAAACGAGATCAAGAAGGTTGTGCTGGCATACTCTGGCGGTCTGGATACTTCGATCATCATCCCCTGGTTGAAGGAAAACTACAACAACTGCGAAGTCATCGCGGTTTCCGGCGACGTGGGACAGGGCACCGAGCTGGATGGCCTGGAGGAAAAGGCCAAGAAGACCGGCGCCTCCAAACTGTATGTGCTGGACCTGAAAGAGGAATTCATCCAGAACTATGTGTACCCCACCGTAAAGGCCGGGGCTGTGTATGAAAACAAGTACCTGTTGGGTACCTCCTTTGCCCGTCCCATCATTGCCAAGGGCATTGTGGAGATCGCCAAGAAAGAGGGCGCCGACGCCATCTGCCACGGCTGCACCGGCAAGGGCAACGAC
>CAJFMJ010000030.1 GCA_904391645.1 uncultured Neglectibacter sp. | reverse complement strand
TCCACCAATATGGTGAAAAGCCGCCAGCGTTTAGGCAAGCTGGTGCAAACCCTGTCTTTTCTTGTGATCTGGGCAGTGTGTGTGGCGGTGTTCTGGCTGGGAGGAGGTTCCGATGCCATGGGGTTCAGTATTTTAGTGCTCTATGGTGTGTTGCCCCTGAGCACCTTTGTGGTGAGCCTGCTTATGGGCCTGGACGCCTCCTGGAAGGAGCGCCAATGGGGGATGCTCCTCTATTTTGGCGTAGGATTCACGCTCATGCCCTACGGCACCTTTTCCTTGGCCAATATGCTCTCCACTGGAAATATCCGTCTGCCGGAGTGGGAGTACATCGCCTATGGGATGGTTTACGCCATGCAGGGGATGTGTCTTGGTTCTGTCATCCGCTGGGGAAGAGTCCGCAGAGCCAACCCCAACGACCGTCACCGCCCTTTGTGGACCTTTGGCCTGGTGTGGGGAATTACCGCTGTGGCACTGTTCAGCGTCCCCTTAGTGGAGTGGATGGCAGTGTTTGCGCAGCTGGTTCTTCCCATAGGGGAGGTGGAGATCGCCGCATTCCGTCAGGGGATGGGGGAGCTGTTGTTCTTTGTCCACTGCCTGCTGGGGGCGGTGGCAGCCCTTGCTGCTGGCGTTTCCTTGGGGGCTTCTCCCTCCTGGCAGGAGAAACGCGGTCCTGTTCCAGAGAAGTGGCTCCTGCTGCCTTTGTTTGGCGGGGCGTTTCTCCTCAGCGCGGGCTTGGGCGCTTGGATGGTTCCCCTGCCCTGGGCCAAGAGCCTGTGGCCCGTAAGCAGCTTTCTGTGGGGGATGCTCCCACCGGCTTTGGGAATTGCTGTTGGCAGTTTCTCCAGGAAAAGGCAAACTTCATGATCCACAATTCTCCTGTTGACAAATGGGGGACAAGCTGTTATAATCTTTCCTTGAATAAATGAATATTTCCTTATCAAGAGAGGCGGAGGGACAGGCCCTGTGATGCCCGGCAACCTAGGGAGAGGACGGAATGCGTTCTCCCAAAAGGTGCCAATTCCTGCGGTGAAACACCGGAAGATGAGGTAACCATAAGGACCCTCGTTTTTCGAGCGGTCCTTTTCTTTTTAAGGAATCGAACTTGATGGGAATGAATGATTTACGAAAGGGGAATTGTGATGACAAAACTGTTTACTTCCGAATCTGTGACTGAGGGGCATCCCGACAAAGTTTGCGACCAGATCTCCGACGCTGTGCTGGACGCGATTTTGGAGCAGGACCCCGAAGCCCATGTGGCCTGTGAAACCACTGCCACCACGGGTGTCATTCACGTGATGGGGGAGATCACCACCTCCTGCTATGTGGATATCCCTGCCATTGTCCGCCAGGTGGTGAAGGACATCGGCTATGATGACCCCAAATGCGGCTTTGACGGCAACACCTGCGGCGTGCTCACCTCCATCGACACCCAGTCCCCGGACATTGCCATGGGCGTCAACCAATCTTTGGAAGCCAAAAACGGCGAAACCGATGAGAACAGCCTCACCGGCGCTGGGGACCAGGGCATGATGTTTGGCTTTGCCTGTGACGAAACCCCGGAGCTGATGCCTTTGGCCATTTCCCTCTCCCACAAGCTGGCCAAGCAGCTGGCCAAGGTCCGCAAGGACGGTACCTTGAACTACCTCCGGCCCGACGGCAAAACGCAAGTCACCGTGGAGTACGACGGCGACCAGGTGAAGCGTGTGGACGCCATTGTCATCTCCACCCAGCACGACGAGGACGTGAATATGGCCCTGCTGAAAGCCGACCTGCGCAAGTGGGTGATCGACCCGGTGGTCCCTGCCCAGCTGATGGACGAGAACACACGCATCTATATCAACCCCACTGGCCGGTTTGTCATCGGCGGCCCCGTGGGAGATAGCGGCCTCACCGGCCGGAAGATCATTGTGGACACCTACGGCGGTTATGGCCGTCATGGCGGCGGCGCCTTCTCCGGGAAAGACCCCACCAAGGTGGACCGCTCCGCTGCCTACGCAGCCCGCTGGGTGGCCAAGAACATCGTGGCTGCCGGCCTTGCCCGCCGCTGCGAGATCGAACTGGCCTATGCCATCGGCGTGGCCCATCCTGTGTCCATCATGGTGGACACCTTCGGCACGAGCACGGTTTCCGATGAGTGTCTGTCCCAGGCGGTGCAGCAGGTGTTCGACCTGCGGCCCACAGCTATCATCAAAGAGCTGGACCTGCGCCGGCCCATCTACCGCCAGGTGGCTGCTTACGGCCACATGGGCCGGGAGGACCTGGGGGTCCCGTGGGAGAAGACCAACCGCACCGAGGCCCTGCTCCGGGCGGTGGAAAACCAGTAAAAGCATTGCCTGCGCCGGGAAACGGCGGCTGGGCGACGTACCGGACCTTCCAAGGGCTGCTGCAGCAATGCGGCAGCCCTTTTTTGTGGCGCACCCCTTCCTTCCCATGGGCATAGTATGGCAGTGGGAGGTGGCGTGTATGGAGCTGTTGTTGGAAGGCGCAGTGGTAGTTTTGGCTGTTTTGGGATTGGTAGAGGCGGTGCGGATGCTGGTATTCTGGCTGCTGCGGCCCCAGAGCCCCGGCAAGGGCGTCCTGGTGGTGGTGCCGGAAAATGGGGAGGACTGCGAGCAGCTCATCCGGGCTGGGATGGCCCGCCTGAAGTGGATGGATTGGCCGGGGGGCCGGTTGCTGTGCCTGCCTCGGGAGGAAGACCCCCAAGCCCAGGCTATCTGCAAGATTTTGGAGCGGCGGTATCCCCAACTGTCCCTTTGCAAACGGGACGATCTGGTGTATCATATAATGGACGATGAAATTTGACGAGATGACGGTGAAGTGCTTTGGCGGAAGAAAAGAGCGCCCTTTTAGAGCTTTGCGGCTCGGTGGACCGGGTTACATACCACAACGATAAAAACCAATATACCGTGCTGGACTTGGCCACAGAGGAGGGGATGGTCACCGTGGTGGGTGCTTTCCCCTTTGTCAGCGAGGGGGAAGAGCTGCGGGTGTATGGCACCTGGCAGAGCCACCCCTCCTTTGGGGACCAGTTCAAGGCGGAAACCTTTGAGCGGGCCCGGCCGGCCACCACCGCCGCCATACTCAAGTACCTTTCCTCAGGTGCAGTCAAGGGCGTGGGTCCGGCCATGGCCAGGCGGATCATCCAGACCTTTGGGGAGAAAGCTCTGGAGGTGATGGAGAATGACCCCCAGCGGCTGTCCCAAATCAAAGGGATCACCCTGGAGAAGGCCCAGGAGATCGGCGGGGAGCTGAAGCGGGTCTACGGCATCCGGGAGCTGATGATGTTCCTGGGGGCTTACGGCGTCCGGCCGGAGCAGACTGTGCTGGTGTGGAAGCAGTTTGGCGAGGCGTCCATTGCCTGCATCCAGGAAGACCCCTATTGCTTATGCGGCGAGGGCATGGATATCAGCTTTGAAATCGCCGATGCCATTGCGGAGTCCATGGAGAAATCCCCCGATGACCTGGGCCGTGTCCAGGCAGGGATTCTCTATGTGCTGCGCCACAACTTGAACAACGGCCACACCTGTTTGCCCCTGGACAAGCTGACCCAGGCTGCCAGCCAGATCTTGGGGGTTTCCCCCGAGGCGGTCCAGGACGGGATCTATACCCTGTGCCAGGGGTTCCACACGGTGTGTGAAACATTCGAGGGACGGGAGTTCCTATTTTTGCAAAAGCAGCACGTCAGCGAAACTTACATTGCGGCCCGGATGAAGGCCATGCTTTCCATGGCCCCCAACGCCATTGGCGGGGCAGAAGGGAAGATTGCTGCTATCGAGAAAAAGCGGGGCATCCAGTACGCGGACAAGCAGCGGGAAGCCATCCGGGCTGCGTTGGAACAGGGCATCCTCATCCTAACCGGCGGCCCTGGTACAGGCAAGACCACTACCCTCAATGCCATCATCCACCTGTTGAAAGAGGCGGGGGAGCGGGTGTTCCTGGCGGCGCCCACAGGCCGTGCCGCCAAGCGCATGAGCGAGCTCACCGGGGAGGAAGCCAAGACCATCCACCGGCTGCTCCAGGTGGACTGGGACGAACAGGACAACCCTGTGTTCACCCGCAACGAGCGCAATCCCCTGGAGTGCGACTGCCTGGTGATCGATGAGCTGTCCATGGTGGACTCCTACCTGTTTGAAAGTGTGTTGCGGGCCTTGCCCTTCTCCTGCCGGCTGGTGCTGGTGGGGGATAACGACCAGCTTCCCAGCGTGGGTGCAGGGAACGTGCTGGGGGACTTGATGGCCTCCGGGCTGTTTCCCACCGTGGAGCTGAAAGAGATCTTCCGCCAATCCATGGAAAGCCTGATTGTCCTCAGTGCCCATCGGATCGTGGAGGGGAAAATGCCGGAGCTGCGCCGCCATGACAGCGACTTTTTCTTCCTTCCCCAGGAGGAAGCGGGGAAAGCTGCCCAGTTGATTGTGTCCCTGTGCAGCGTGCGCCTGCCCCGCAGTTACGGCTATTCCAGCGTGACGGACATCCAGGTGCTCTGTCCGGGCCGAAAGGGGGAACTGGGCACCGTGGAGTTGAACAAGCACCTGAGGGAGGCCATCAACCCACCCTCCAAGGCGAAGAAGGAAGCCAAGGTAAACGGCGTCCTCTTCCGGGAAGGGGACAAGGTGATGCAGATCCGCAACGACTACAACCTTCCCTGGACCAAGGACGACGACACCTCCGGTGAAGGGGTGTTCAACGGGGACATGGGGGTCATCACGGAGATCGACCGTCCCGGCGGGGCCATCCACGTCCGCATCGACGACAAAGATGTGCTCTACGACTTTGAACACGCCGCCACAGAGCTGGAACCCGCCTATGCGGTCACCGTCCACAAGAGCCAGGGAAACGAGTTCCCAGCGGTGGTGATCCCGGTGTTAGGCCCGCCCCGGCAGCTGTGTTACCGGAATTTGCTGTACACCGGGGTCACCCGTGCCAAGCAGCTGTTAATCCTGGTAGGGCAGCGGGGCGTCATCGACGCCATGATCGAAAACGACCGGAAGACCAAGCGTTATACGGGCTTGAAATACTTCCTAGGGCAGGAAGAATGACATCCATTTCTGGGAGATAGGAGGAGTCCTTTTGCTGAAAGCCATTTTGTTGGACGCCTATGGGACGCTGTTTGATACAGGCACCGGTTCTGTGGATGCCGTCCGGGACATTTTGCATTTAAACGGCCGGGAGGACTTGTCCCCCAAAGACTTTTACGGGGAGTGGAAGGTACTCCATCAACACCACATGGACACGCTTCCCCAGTTCCGCACAGAGTGGGAAATCTACGCCCTGGACTTGGCAGAGTTGTACCGGCGGCATGGGTTTGACCGTGACCCGGAGGAGGACGTGCAGGTGATGCTCCGCATTCAGGGGAAGCGGGTGGTCTACCCGGAGGTGCCCAGCGCGCTGAAGCGGCTGGGGGAACGGTTCCTTTTGGCAGTAGCCTCCACTACGGATACCGCGCCGCTGCTGGAGGACTTACAGCGGGGTGGCCTTTCCTTTGCCCCTTCTCGTGTTTTCACCTCCCAGTCTTTGCAGGCCTATAAGTCCAAACGGGAATTTTACACCGCCATTTTAAAGAAGCTGGCCCTGCGTCCGGAGGAAACCCTGTTTGTAGGGGATTCCCTGAAAAACGACGTGCAGGGGCCTCAGTCGGTGGGGATGCGTGCCTGCTGGGTCAACCGGAAAGGGGGGCATCCAGGGGACGTTGTCCCGGACTACCAAGTGGCCTCCTTGGAGGAACTCCCTGTCTTGGCGGATCGTTTGGCTGAGTGAACAAAAAATACCCCCGCGCCTGAGATTCCCAACCGGCGGCGGGGGTGTTTTTTTACAGAAATTTTGCCATCACATACAGGTCCCGGTAGGTCCCATCGGGCATTTTGGTTTCTCGGTGGAGGGTGCCCTCCACCACAAAGCCCTGGCTCAGGTATAAGCGGATGGCAGGCAGGTTCTTGGTGTCCACCTCCAGGCACAGTTTTTCGATCCCCTGGGAGCGGCACCAGGTTTCCTGGACCTCCATCAGCTGACGGGCCAGTCCCTGGCGCTGGAAGTCCTGCCGGACAGAGATGGCCAGTTCCGCCCGGTGGCGGGAGCGGGCCCTGCCGGTTCGGAAAGAACAGAGGCAAGAGGCGGCAATCGTTCCATTTTTTGATACAGCAAGGAGATAAAGGGAGGCGCCGCTTTCCGCCTGGTCGTCCAAGTGGACTGTTTCAGCTTCTAGGGAATAGTTTTTTTCAAATTCCCCCGGTTCCCGGGCCAAAAAAGTGGTTTCCCGGTCTACTCGGGTCATGTAGTCCAGAATGGCAGGAGCATCTTCCCCCACGGCATTGCGGATAGTGAACGCTTCCGTTTTTCCCTGAAACATCCCTTTGTAGTGTGCCATTTTTCCGCTCCTTTTCCAATTTTTGTGGAAAAGTATAGCATAAGTGGGGGAGAAGGGCAAGGAAAACATTTCCCCCTGTTGAAAAAACAAAAGGATTGTATTATAATAATGCAGAATAGCAACATGGGAATATGTGAGCAGTAAGGATGATTGATAGGATGATAGGAACCGATATCGCCATTGACCTGGGGACTTCCCGGTTTAAAGTGTATCTGGACGGCAAGGGCATTGTAGTCAGCGAGCCGTCTATTATCGCTGTGGACAACCTCACCGACGAAGTCATCGCGGTGGGCAGCGACGCCTATGATATGCTGGGCCGCACCTCCGACAGGATCACCGTGTCCCGGCCGTTGAGCAACGGCGTCATCTCCGATTTTTCCATGGCGGAGCAGCTGATCAGCCACTATCTGCGGCAGATCGCCCCCAGCCGGGTGTTCATGCCCCGGGTGGTGGTCAGCGTCCCTTGCAATGTCACCGAGGTGGAAAAGCGCGCTGTGGTGGAGGCTATCACCGCCGCAGGTGTGCGGAAGGTCTGCCTCATTGAAGAGCCTGTGGCCGCCGCCATCGGCGCCGGGGTGGATATTGCCGTACCCCACGGCACCATGATTGTGGATATTGGCGAGGGTGCCACCGATATGGCCGTGATCTCTTTGAACGGCATCGCAGTGGCCAACTCCTGCAACATTGCCGGTGCGGACTTTAACGACGCCATCATCAAATATGTGCGTAAGAAGTTCAATCTTCTCATTGGGGACCGCACGGCAGAGGAGGCCAAGATCGCCATTGGCTGTGCATATCCCCGGAAAAAGCTGATGACCTATACTCTGAAGGGCCGCAACGCTATGTCGGGTTTGCCGGAAACCACGGAAATGAACTCCGACGAGATGATCGAAGCCTTAATTGAGCCGGCCATCTCCATTATCCGCACTGTGCAGGAAACCCTGGAGGAAACCCCTCCTGAACTGTTGGCGGATATCTTCACCGACGGTATCTACTTAACAGGCGGTTCAGCCAACCTGTACGGCTTTTCCACCCTGCTCTCCAAAAAGACCAAGATCCCGGTGGTCACATTTGACGAGCCGGAAAACTGTGTGGTGTTGGGGGCAGGCAAAGCCATCAAGTACATTGACAAAATCGACAACCGGGGCCATGGAAGGCTCAACCCCCTGGTTGTATACTCTTAAAGTGCAGCAAGGCCCCTGTGGCGGCCAAACCGGATGGAACATCTCCCACAAACCTACCTGCGTCTGCAAGGGGGTGCTACAGCTGCAGCGAAAAAAGGACTGGCAATTGCCAGTCCTTTTTTGTTTCCCTATTTATCGTGAAGCGAGATCCTGCTCAGTTAGCACGCCGAAGTGCAGCAGGGCATTTTTTACCCCGTCTTCTCCCACAGGCGTGGTGATGTAGTCCGCGGCGGCTTTGGCAGCCGGGGCGCCGTTGCCCATGGCCACCCCAATGCCTGCCCAGTGGAGCATCCGGGCGTCGTTGCCGCCGTCGCCGAATACCATGATCTCCTCCCGCTGCCAGCCATACTGCTTGGCCACTGCAGCGATGCCTACTTCTTTGCCACCCTCCTTGGGGATCACGTCCAGAATGTCCCCGCCAGCGGTGGTGATCTCGATATGTTCCAGAGAGGCCAGCCGCTGCTGGGCCTCCTCCATGGGGATATAGGCTAAAAATTGAAGAACCGGGTGGTTTTGCAGCCGTTCTGTGCGGTACTGCTTGGGGGCGTCCAAACCTGCCCAAGCAAAGTGCTTCTGGATGACCGGGTCGTCCGTCACATAGAAACTCTCCTCTTCCTCAATGATCAGGCAGGGGAAAGGATCCTTCTGGACGATCTCCACCAGCTGGAGGATATCCTCCGGATGGTGGGCCATGCGGTGGAGCAGTTCCCCATCCCGCCCAAGAGCCAGCTGGCCATTCAAAGTGATGGCGCCGTCAAAGGGGAACAGATCCTTTAAAAAGGTGGCCATGGAAGGGATGCGCCCAGTTGCCACGAAAACCTGGATCCCTTTCCTATGGGCCGCCTCCAGGCAAGCCAGGGTAGAGGCAGGCATCTTCCCGCCTCCTTGGGGGGAGTGGTCCAGCAGCGTCCCATCAATATCAAAAAATAAGGCTTTTATCATGGCGTCCCCTCCTTTTTATTGGGGGAAAGTCCCCAGCAGCCGGGGGTCCACTCCAAAGCGTTCCCCACAGTCTGCCAGGCCCTGATAGATCTCTTCCCGGGAGTAACCCCATGCCTCCAATTGCTGGTCGGAGAAGCTGTTTACATACTCATAAAACCCCAGCACGGTGGCAAGGGCCGAAGGGGCGGAAAAATCCAGCTCCTCAAAGAGCCTGTCCTCCGCCAGGTTTACCTGCCCATGGCTGCACAGGGCTTTCAATTCTTCCAAAAACCCCAGCCCGTCCCCAGCAGGAAGTGCTTCCAGCTGCACTTGATCCGTGGGATCCAGGGCGTCGCTGCCCAGGATCCGGGCCAGCATCTGCCCCATTTCCTGGATCATGCGCAGGATATAGTCTTCGGTGATCACGACTGTTTCTCCAAGTATTTTTCCACAAACAGATTGGCACACTTGTAGATATCCCCACCGCCCAAAGTGAGGATCAGATCCCCGGGCTGGGCGTGGGCCATTACATAGTCGGTGATCTCTTCAAAGCTGTCAAACCACACACTGCCGGGGATTTTTTCCGCCAGGTCACTGGTGTGGATGCCCCATTTGTTTTCCTCGCGCACAGCAAGGATCTCAGTCATCACCACATGGTGGGGGATGGACAGGGCTTTTGCAAAATCATCCAGCAGGTTGTAGGTGCGGGAATAGGTGTGGGGCTGGAACACAGCCCACACTTCATGGTAGCCCATGCGCACCGCAGAGGTGAGCACAGCGGTCAGCTCGGTGGGATGGTGGGCGAAGTCGTCAGCCACAGTGACCCCTTCAAACTTGCCCAAAACTTCAAAGCGGCGGTGCACCCCGGTGAATTTTCCCAGGGTGGTGCATATAGAGGCCGGGTCTACCCCCAGGCAGTGGGCAGTGGCCGCGGCTGCCAGGGCGTTCATCATGTTGTGCTCCCCCGGCACGATCAGGTTGACACGGCCCAGCTTCTCTCCGTGGTAGGTGAGGGTGAAGTCCTCGCAGGCAGTGTCTTCCTCGTTCATCTCAGTGGGATAGTAGTCGTTTTTGTCGCTCATGCCAAAGGTGACGATTTTGGCATGGGTGAGGCCCTTCACGCTCTCCATGGCCAGGGCATTGTCGCCGTTTACAACGATCAGCTGGGACGTCTGGCTGGCAAACTGATGGAAGGACTTCACAATGTTGTCCACTGTTTTAAAGTAGTCCAGATGGTCGGCGTCGATGTTCAAGATCACGGAAACAGCTGGGTATAGCTGCAAAAAGGTGTCCACATATTCGCAGGCTTCCACCACCATGGTTTCGCTGTGGCCCACCCGGGAGTTGGCACCCAGCATGGGCAGCTTGCCGCCGATGATGGCGCTGGGGTCCATGCCGCCGTCGATGAGCACCTCGGTGAGCATGGCGGTGGTGGTGGTTTTCCCGTGGGTGCCGGAAACGGCTACAGGCCGTTTGAATTTCCGGGTGAGCATCCCCAGCATCACAGAGCGCTCCAGGGTGGGGATCCCCTTCTCCCGGGCAGCCACCAGTTCTGGGTTATCGGGCTTGCAGGCGGCGGTGTACACCACGCATTCAGCGTCGCCAATGTTCTCCGCCCGGTGTCCCATAGAAACCGGGATGCCATAGCCCTTGATGCGCTCCAAGGTGTCGGACTCGTTGAGGTCTGAGCCGGTCAGCTGGAACCCTTTGTGGAACAGGATCTCCGCCATGGGGCACATCCCAGAGCCGCCAATGCCCACAAAGTGCAGTTTCTTCACATGATCCAAAATATTGCCTTCCATATATTCTCTCTCCTTAGGTGAGATATCGTTTTCCCATAGATACTCTTATTATATTGTAAAAACCCTGGAAAATAAAGCCCCAAATAAAAAAAGTGGGCCGTAACCAAAAACCTTGACCCGCCATACAATGAAAACGATAGGACTTGGCATGGAAGGGGATGGCATGGATGGAAACATTTGGCGTGGTAGGCGGGGATCAAAGGCAGCTTTACTTGGCGCGGGCCCTGGAAAGAAAGGGCAACCGCGTCTTTTTAAACGGCTTGGAAACCCTGGAGGGCGCCGGGGACTTTACGTGCCTCCCTCTGGAGGAGTTGGCCCAGCGCTGCCCTGTGGTCCTGCTGCCCTTGCCGGCCACCCGGGATGGCAAGAACCTCCAGGCCCCCTTTAGCCGGGAGCCCATCCCTTTGGGGGACGGCTTTGCCAGGATGTTGTGCCACTGCCAGGTCCTGGGGGGGATGGTGGGAAAGCTACGGGAAACTTCCCCCCTGTGGGAGAGCATCGCCCTGGAGGACTACTACCAGCGGGAAGAGCTGACCTTGGGCAACGCCTTCCTCACTGCGGAAGGCGCCGTGGCCCTGGCTATCCAGCAGTTCCCCGGCAGCTTGGGAGGCTCCCGGTGCCTGGTCACAGGCTTCGGACGCATTGGGAAAGCCCTGTGTGCTGACCTGCGCGGCCTGGGCGCCCAGGTGGACTGTTGTGCCCGCAAGCCCTGGGATCTGGCAGCTATCCGGGCGCTGGGCTGCGGCCCTGTCACCTATGATGCCATCCCCGGCCCCTATGACATGATCTTCAACACCGTGCCTGCGGCGGTATTGGGGGAAGAACCCCTTTCCCGCCAAGGCCCTGAAACCCTGCTGCTGGAGCTTGCCAGCGCTCCCGGCGGCATTGACCGGCAGGCGGCGGAACGGTTCCACCTTTCTGTGGTGGATGCGCCTTCCCTGCCTGGACGGTTTTCTCCAAAAGCCTCTGGGGAACTGATTGCAGAGGCCGTACTCCATATGCTGGAAGAAAGGCGGAATCACTGATGAAGACCTTAGGATTTGCCATGACCGGCTCCTTTTGCACCTTTGAAAAAGCCACGGCGCAATTGGAAGCCCTTTCCCATACTTACCACATCCTGCCCCTGATGTCCCAAAACGCCTATACCACCGACACCCGGTTCGGCAAAGCTGCTGATTGGGTCCGCCGGGTGGAGGAGCTATCCGGGCATGAGGTGCTCCACACCATCGTCCAGGCGGAACCCATTGGCCCCAAAGGGCTGGTGGACGTGCTGGCGGTGGCCCCTTGCACCGGGAACACCCTTTCCAAGATCGCCGCAGGCATCACCGACACCCCGGTGACCATGGGGGTGAAATCCGCCCTGCGCATCGGCATCCCCGTGGTGCTGTGCTGCGCCACCAACGACGCCATGGCCGCTTCCGGGCCCAACCTGCTGCGGCTGTTGAATACCAAGAATGTCTACCTGGTGCCCCTGCGTCAGGATGACCCTGTGAAAAAGCCTGTGTCCCTGGTGGCGGATTTCACCTTGCTTCCCCAAGCGGTTTCCCTGGCCTTGGAGGGCAAGCAGCTGCAGCCGGTGTTCCTGCCGCCTCAAACCACGGTGTAAAGGGCAGAAAACTTCTTTGTTTACAAACGTCGCATTTTGGGGTATCATAAACACATCATAGCCCCAAAGGGCTGTGGAGTATTGGAGAAAAAGGAACGGGAACCATGCTATACTGTACCAAATGCCACGGCGTCTGCCCCGACGCCACCGCCCAGTGCCCCAACTGCAAAAGCGCCCAACTGCGCCAGGTGAGCGACGATGACCTGGTGCTCCTCCACCGGGCGGACCAGTACACGGCCTCCCTTCTGGAACAGCAGTTCCAAGAGCGGGGGATCGCCTACCGGATGGACCCCTTCAGCGGGGGACGCATCTCCTACCTGTACGAAGGCGATGTGATGCCCACAGACAAACAGGTCCTGGTGCGCTGGGGGGATTACGATGCCGCCAAGGAGATCTCCTCCCAGGTGAAGCTCCAGGTGGAGAAAGAGCGGGCCGTGGGCGATGGGGAAGAGTATGAGGAGATGTCCCCCAAAAAGCGGATCGTGGTGCAGATCGTTTCGGTGTTCTTTTTCATTTTGCTGATCATGCTGGCGGTATACGGCACCGACGCCATTGCCAACTGGCTTAAGGGCCTGTTTGGCTGACGCTGGGGGAGCCGCCGGTTCACCGGTGCCACTGCCGGGTTTGTGAAAGAATTCAGAGAAAGGGATGTGTAACTATGCAGGATTATAAACTGGATACCCTGTGTATCCATGGAGGCTATTCGCCGAAAAATGGGGAACCCCGCGTGGCCCCCATCGTGCAAAGCACCACCTATGTGTACGAGAGCTCCAAGGAGATGGGCGCCCTGTTCGACTTACAGGAGGAAGGTTTCTTCTACACCCGTCTGGGCAACCCCACCAACGACGTGGTGGAAAAGAAGATCGCTGCCCTGGAAGGCGGCGTAGGGGCCCTGATCACCTCCTCCGGCCAGGCTGCCACCTTGATGGCCGTGCTGAATATCTGCCCTGCCGGGTACCATGTGGTCAGCTCCAGCGCCATTTACGGCGGTACCTTCAACCTGTTCTATAAGACCATGAAGGAAATGGGCATTGAAACCACGTTCGTGTCCCCCACGGCCACCTTGGAAGAGCTGCGGGCTGCCATGCGTCCCAACACCCGCGCAGTGTTTGCGGAAACCTTGGCAAACCCCTCCCTGGTGGTAGCCGACCTGGAAACCTTCGCGGTTGCCGCCCATGAGCAGGGTGTACCCCTGATCGTGGACAACACGTTCCCCACACCCATCAACTGCCGCCCCTTCGACTTCGGCGCGGATATCGTCACCCACTCCACCACCAAGTATATGGACGGCCATGCAGTGCAGGTGGGCGGTGTCATTGTGGACTCTGGCAACTTCAACTGGGAGGGCGGCAAGTTCCCCATGCTCACCGAGCCGGACGAGTCCTACCACGGCGTTGTGTACACCAAGCAGTTCGGGAAAGCCGCTTATATCACCAAGGCCCGCACCCATCTGATGCGGGATATCGGCGCCCAGGCAGCCCCCATGAATGCCTTCCTGCTGAACCTGGGTTTGGAAACCCTGGCACTGCGCATGGAGCGCCATTGCTCCAACGCCCTGGCCGTGGCCCAATTCCTGGAGAAAGACCCCCGGGTGGCCTGGGTCAACTACCCGGACCTGCCCAGCAGCTCCCAGTATGAGCTGGCCAAAAAGTATATGCCCCACGGCACCTGCGGCGTGGTGTCCTTTGGCGTGAAGGGCGGCCGGGAAGCAGCCACCAAGTTTATGGACGGTCTGAACATGGCATCTGTGGTCACTCATGTGGCGGACCTGCGGACCTGCTGCCTCCATCCGGCCAGCACCACCCACCGTCAGATGACCGACGAGCAGCTGGAGGAAGCCGGTGTGCCCGCCGACCTGATCCGCCTTTCCGTGGGCATTGAGAACCCCCAGGACATCCTGGCGGACATTGACCAGGCCCTGGAGAAAGCGGCTCACTGAGTTTCACCTGCACGAAAAAAGGGACAGCATCTGCTGTCCCTTTTTTGCGTCTTATAATCCCTCATGCCTCTTGGGAGAACGTGAGCGTCACCGCCTGCACCAAATCCATCTCCCCAAAGCCTTCCGGGGAGAAATAGTCCTCCACGGTGAAGGAGGCCATCTGGCTGCCGCTGTCTGCCACAAACAGCGCCACAGGGATCTCCTGGCCCAGCCGGATCTCCACCTCTTGGGAGAGCCAACTGTGAGAAAAAGCTGTGGGTTCTACGGAGGGCGTTATGGGATCACTGCAGAAGGTGGATGTGCCCTTCCCGTGCAAGGCCATCCGGAAGCTGCGGTCCTCTTGGTAGATCAGCGAAAACACCCCGTCTTGCGATTCCTTGGTTTCCTCGTCCCAGGAGATGGTCCCCTCGCCGGTGCTGACCCATTCCCCATTTTCCAGCACATAGGTGGAGGCAGTCACAGCCAAGGTCCCTTGGGGGCACTGGTAGGAGAACAGCTGGGCGGTGTCCCGCATCCCCAGCAGGGACAGCAGTTCTTCCTGGTCTTCCTCCAAGTCGTAGGGGGCAAGGCTGCTCTTGCCTTCCTGGGACTGGCACCCGGCGAAAAGGACCAGCAACATCAACAGCGGTGCCAGCCATCGGGCGGTTTTTCTCATGGTTCATTCTCCTCTCATTCCCGTTTAAAAAGCAGTTCCAGTATACCAAACTAGAACTTTTTCTGCAACAAAAATCCCCAGGAGCCTTCCTGGGGATTTGGTTATTCGGTGGGGGATTCTTGCCCGGTTTCCTCTGCAGGCGTGTCCTCTGTTGGAGGGGCAGGCTCGGCGCTGTCTTCGCCAGCTGCAGGTTGTGCCGTGGGTTGCCCCGGGGTTGCAGTCGCCTGAGCCACAGGAGGCTGGGGGGGCTTTACCACCAAGGGGAAGGCAACTGCTACCATGAACAGATCCCCGTCAGTGCGCACGGTAAACCGGCCACCGCAGGCTTCGGTAAAGCTTTTTGCAATGGAGAGCCCTAGGCCGCTGCCCTCGGTGGTGCGGTTTTGGTCCCCCCGTACGAACCGGGCGGTGAGGTGGTCGGCGTCCATGGTGATCTCGTTCTTGGAGATGTTCCGAATGGACACGATGGCTGCGCCGTTTTGGGCGGACAGGGTCACATATACCCGGGAGCCTTCCAGAGAGTACTGGGCGCAGTTGCGGATCAGGTTTTGGAACACCCGGTACAGCCTTTGGCCGTCGGCGTGGACCAGGAGGGGGATGTCAGGGATGTCCACCCGCCAAGCCAGACCGGAGTTGCGCATGGTTTCGTCCATTTCCCCGAAGGTCTGCTGCAAAAGCTTGCCAATGTCCAGGTCTTCCAAATCCAGGGAGATGTTCCCGGTGGCTGCTTTGGAAACTTCAAACACGTCCTGGACAATGTGGTTGAGCCGGTCTGCTTTTTGAGAGATGGTTTTGATGTAGTCCATCACATGAGGAGGCAGGTCCGGTTCCCGCTTTAAAAGCTCCACATAGCTGA
>CAJFMJ010000029.1 GCA_904391645.1 uncultured Neglectibacter sp. | reverse complement strand
ACCGGCTGCAGGTGCAGTTCCTCATCGGAATGGATCACAGAATAGCGGAACAACTCCTCTGTCAGCCGTTTCATGGCCTTTGTCCGGTCTTCTATCTGCCCCAGGTACCGGGAGGCGTCCGGAGGGAGGGGCTGGTTTTCCAGCAGCTCTAAATAGCCACAGATGGCTGTCAGGGGCGTGCGCAGGTCGTGGGAAATGTTGGCAACGCCCTCCTTCAGCTCCCGGTCCCCCTGCTGGTAGCGCAGACGTTCCCGGCGCAGTACCCGCAGCTCCTGGTTGAGAGCGGACGCCAATTGCCGCATTTCTTTGTCCCGTGTAGAAAGGGTCAGCAGGGTGTTGGTTTCCTGGGAAAGCCGTTCCTTCACTCCTTCCCGCAGCTGGCGGGCGCCTTTGCGCAGCAGGGATACTTTGGCTCCCAAAACAGACAAGGCAAGGGACAGCAGCAGGATGATGGCCCACAGGACGGCAGTCATAGAAACACTCCTATTTGATATCTTTCTTGTGGAACAGAGCAAGGCCCAGGGTAGTGGTGAGCACAAGAAATAGCCCCGTGCCCCCCAGGCAGAGTTCAGGGCGCTCGAGCCCTAAAAAGGCGATTTGGAAACATTGCCCCTGCGGCAGGAAATAAAGCAAGAATTGATACAGGAGCCGCTGGATGCCCCCGATGTAGTAGGGGTTGGGTCCTTCGGGAGCATCCATATCGACAATGTAGGAAACCATGCCGTTCTCAACAAATCGTTCCGTGGGACGGGTGAACTCCGGTTCAAGCAATGCCTGGATCAAAAACTGGCCTACAAACAATAGGGCAAGGGAGGTCATCACCGCTGCCAGCAGACTGACTGCCCGGTTGGAAATGAGCATTGTCACGGTGATGGAAAACGAGCTGATGGCCAGGGCCACCCCCAGTGAGCAAATTACATATGCAACTACTTCAGCAGGCTCATTCTGGAATTCCCCTTGGAAAAAGAGCCCCAAAGCCAAGCCGGTGAGCAGTGATGCCAAGGTCAGGACCATGGCGACTCCCATGGCTACCAGGAGGTTGGTCAGGTAGATGTCCCTTTTGGCAATTCCAGCCGCCACCTTGTTCCGAAGGGTGCCGCTCCCGTATTCCGCTCCGAAAAAGAGACCGCAAAAGGAGGGGACAATTAAGACGATAAAAAGAGGATAGGCAAACACAGCCTTTTCCAACGGGATGGCCAACAGACGCAACCGGTCCCGTTCCGGCAGCAAGGTGTAAACCTCCAATAGGATGGAGGCCCCCAGCGCAACATACAGCAGTTTGCTCTTTAACAGCCGGAACATCCCAGCTGAAAGCAGATTACGCATCCCGCTCACCTCCCACCAGGTTGATGAAGTAGCTCTCTAAAGACTCGTCCCGCTCTTTCAGGGAGAGCAGTTGGCAGCCTTCCTTGGAAAGTTCTTCCACAAGTTGGGAGATGTTCACATCTCCGTAAATGTCGATGGAATCGTCACCCGCCACCTGGTAGTCCATGGCCCAGCGGTCCAGGACCCGCACCAGGGAAGCTGTGTTTGTAACCTGCGCCCGCAGGCATTTCCGGCAGGCGGCCTCCAATTCCTCGCTGCTAATTTCCCGCACCATGCGGCCACTGTCGATAAAACCGTAATGGGTGGCAAGTTTCGACAGCTCGTCCAGGATGTGGCTGGAGATCAGCACAGTGATCTGCCGCTCCCGGTTGAGCTTCAAGATCAGCTCCCGCATCTCCACAATGCCCTGGGGGTCCAGGCCATTGGTGGGTTCGTCCAGCACCAGGAAGTCCGGGTCACCGCACAATGCCACGGCAATGCCCAGCCGCTGCCGCATTCCCAGGGAGAAGTTTTTCGCCTTCTTTTTGCCGGTGTCCTCCAGTCCCACCAACCTCAGCAACTCTGGGATCCCTTCTTCGTCGGGAAGCCCCAACACCCGGTATTGCATTTTCAAGTTGTCCACAGCGGTCATGTCGGGGTAGAAGGACGGGGTTTCCACCACAGCGCCCATCCGCCGCCGGGCTTGTGACAGCTCCCGTTCCCCCCAGCGTTTGCCGTAGAGGGTGTAGCTTCCGGCGGTTGGCTCCTGCAACCCGCATACCACCCGGATGAGCGTGGTCTTGCCCGCGCCGTTTTTCCCCACCAGGCCGTAGATGGCCCCCTTGGGTACCTGCATGGTCAAATGATTTAGGGCCTTGAAATGGCGGTAGTGCTTGCATAGGCCCGTGGTTTCCAAAACGTATTCCATTTGCTGTGATACCTCCTTATGGATCTGGGAGCTATCTTACAGGGGAACGGTCAAGGAAGCGGTCAAGAAAACCGTAAAGAAAAGGTAAAAATAACCCTGTGTTCAACCGGTTGGCCCTTCGCTTTCCAAATTCAGCCGGAACCCAATGCCCCACACAGCTTGGATGTACTCCTTGCCGCCTACATCCCGCAGTTTTTTCCGTAGGTTGCTCACGTGTTGCTTCAGGGAGCTTTCGGTGCAGTCGGGGGTGTCCAGGGCAATGCGCTCCAGGATCACCGATTTGGCCACCACCTGGGTGGGGTTTTGCAGCAGCAGCTTCAAAATGGCGTATTCTGTTTTGGTCAGGTGGACGGATTCCCCTTCCACAGTGACTTTTCGGGAAAGCGTGTCCAATGTCAGCCCACCGGCCCGGTAAACCGGAGCGGTGGGGGAGGGGGCGCTTCTCAGCTGTACCTGAATCCGTGCTAACAGCTCCCGGATTTCAAAAGGTTTCGTGATGTAGTCAGCGGCGCCTCCCAAAAGCAGCCGTACCTTGTCGTCCACACCTACTTTGGCGCTGACAACGATGACCGGCACGCCTTCCAAATGAGGAAGCACCTTTTCGCCGGAAAGCCCGGGGAGCATCAAGTCTAAAAGTACCAAATCCGGACGGTGCATGGAAAGCTGGTACAACGCCTCCGTTCCCGAGTAGGCCCGTTTTACCCGGTAGCCCTCCTGTTCTAACACCTCTTCCAAAAGATCCCCAATGGGTTGGTCGTCCTCAATGATGGCAATGGTCTTCACGCACAGGCCTCCTTTCCCTGCATAACAGAGTAACGGAGTACAGGAAAGTTGTCAAGAGGCACGGAAGGTGGGAAAAAAGAAAGATACTTCTTTCATTTCTAAATAAGGTACACAGAGTCATACAATGTGGACAGAACCCCTGGCTCCAAAAGGAAAAAGGTCTGGCACTTTGCGAGTGCCAGACCTTTTCACAAAATAGGGAGCTACCTTGCGTTTTGTCCGCGGATGGCTCTTAGAGGTGAAAGCTCCCGTTGAATCAATGGATCAGTCAGCTGCCACGACCGCCACTGCGTCGACGGGTTTCCCCATTTCCATAGCCAGGGGCAGATAGTCTGCCTTGCCTGTAATGGTGAGCTTTTCACCCTCAAACTGGAATACCAAATGCTTTTCCGTCACACCTTCGGTCCAGAAAATGGTCATGTCCAGTGTGTGGTCGTCTGCCCAGTAGGCAGCTGCATAGCATTCTGTGGCGTTGCAGTGGGGGCCTTGGATGATATCCCTCCGCCAAGCGCCGTCCAGGCCAAACACCAGGGATACCGGCTCCCGGAGGCCCTTCCACAAAAGGGTCCCTTCCTGCATATTGAAGTTGAATGTCAGAGTCCCTTCCGGGTCGCCGCTGGGCAACCTGGAAAGGGTTTCGGCATAGAACAGCTCGAACACACCTTCGGTGATGGAATAGGTCTTGCCATTGATCTCCTCCGAGAGGCTGGAATAGGGCTGGTATTTAGGGGCCGGGATGGCCAAGCGGGAAAGACGGTTGGCCAGATAGGCTTGCTGCTGGGCGTTTTCCGGAAGGGGCTCTGCGGTGACGCCGGGGAGCAACACATCCCAAATGCAGTCCAGGGTGTGCTGTGCACCGTAAGCCCCAGCAGCAGATTCCGTGATGGAAACAATCAGATCCAGATCCGGCACCACAACGGAGAACTGCCCGCCACTGCCGTCGGCGCGGTAGGCGCCTTTCCGGGTGCACATCCACATCTGGAAGCCATAGCCCACAAAGTTATCCGTGGCAACGGGATTATTGATGGATTCGGTGGCAGATTCATTTTGCAGGGAGGTTGCCATGGCCACATAGTCCTCGTCCAAGATCCGCTCGCCGTTGACCACGCCGCCGTCCAAGTACAGCTTCATCAGCCGCAGGTTGTCCTCGGTGGTGGACTGCATCCGATGACCCCACATATCGTTTTCCGGAGGCACTTCGTTGGGGAAGGACACCCGGGAATCAATACCGATCTTGTCAAAGAGGCGGGGCTTCAGGTAATCGTAAACCGGGGTGCCGGAAACCCGCTCAATGACGTATGCCAGCAGGGTGGAGCCGGCGCTGTTATAGAAGAAAGCTGTGCCGGGCTCGTGGACCTGGGGCTGGAGGAAAAAGTCCCGCACCCACTGTTCCGAGGGAGAAGGCATGGAGGTGACACCAGCGCCCATGCACAGGATGTGCCGCACGGTTACATTGCTGATGGTGGAGATATCCTTATACTCGGGGAAGATGTCCACCAGCTTGTCGTCCAAAGAGAGCAAGCCTTCCCGGATGGCAATGCCAACAGCAGTGCCCATGTAAGTTTTTGTCAAAGAGTGGCAGGTGTGGCGTTTGCCGGGGGCATAGGGCTGCCACCAGCCTTCGGTGCACACTTTGCCGTGGCGCATGATCATCAGGCCATGCATCTGGGTATGGGGGCCTTCCAATGCGTCCAGGAAGCGGAGGATGGTTTCGGAAGAGATGCCCACCGATTCGGGTGTGACCCTCTCAAAGGGGATTCGGTTCATGTTAGTTCGCTCCTTCCTAAAAGTAAACAGATCGTGTTTCTGTGTTTGGAAAATCCTTTTTTCCTTGGTTTCAGTTATAGCATACGTGGGAATGTGCGTCAAGCTGGTTTTGGGAATCCTCCCTAAAACTGGGATGCTTCTTTCATCATCTTTTTACTCTCTGGTGCAGAGGAGTGCGTCTTGTTCTCGCTTGAATAGAACATAATGATGTAAAAGGAAAAGAGTATTTTGATATGTATTTACATTTCGGATTGGTTGCGCTATAATAGAAAATACTGGAAGGTGGTGTTTTTATGGCATTGTATGAAAAGATCAGGGATGGCTTAAAAGAAAAGATTCAGTCGGGAGAGCTTAAAGAAGGGGATATGATCCCCACAGAAATCCAGTTGGCAGAAACATTCCATGTGAGTCGCCCCACCATACGGCGCGCTTTGAATGACCTGGTGGTAGATGGCTATTTGCGCCGGGTGAAAGGGACTGGCACGTTTGTCACCAAACCGAAGATCTTGCAGGAATATACCAAGTTCATTGAAAGCTATCAAGCAGAGATGGGGAAGAAGAACTACTCTGTAAAGACTGTGGTGATAGAAACCTCCCAAATCCGGGCAGACGACTTTTTGGCGCAGAAACTGCAGGTAAAAGTGGGGGAGGCCTTGTTTTGCTTGAAGCGGCTCCGGTTTTTAACGCCTTCTATGGATGAGCGGCCTGTGTTGTTTACCACGGTCTATATCCCCCAAAAGCTGTTTCCCAATATGTTCGATTACAATTTTGAAGAGCGCTCTTTGTATCAAGTGCTAAATGAGAATAACCTCTCAATACGGCAAGCGGTCCGTGAGATAGAGATCCAGTTTTCCGACCGGTATGTTTCCCGTTATTTGCAGGTGAAAGAAAATTCGCCGGTTTTTTTCATCTCCACGGTCAGCCGTTTGGACGATAAACGCATCATTGAATATTCAGAGAGCATTTACCCCTGGGATAAAAACAAGTTCCAAATTGAAATCTATCGCTAGCAAGCCGAAGTAAGACATATTCGACGAACAAGGACTTGGCCTATTTGGCGCAAGTCCTTATTTTTTTGGAAAAATCAAAAATACCATAAACGCTGGAAGACTTTTTTGACATCCCTAAGCTGGAAGCCCTTCGGCGGGAGGTGTCCAGCTGTGAGAAAGGCATGATCCTGGTGGTTGGCACGGGGGCGTCGTTGGTGACAGAGGGCGACGCAGTGGTCTATTTTGACCTTCCCAGGAGGGAGATCGAAAACCGCTATACAGTCGGGATGGGCAACTTCCATGGTGACAATGAAAAAGATGAGTACCTGGTCAAGTTCAAACGGGGCTACTTTTCAGAGTGGCGGGCAGCAGACCGGCTAAAGGCAAAGCTCCTGCCCAAGGTCCAAGTGATGGTTGCCTCTTCAGCAGAAGACCATCCCACCATGTGTACGGGAGAAGCATTCCGGGCCGCAATCCGTCAAACAGCCTCCAGGCCATTCCGGTTGGTTCCTTATTTTGCCCCGGAGGTTTGGGGCGGCCAATGGATGAAACAAGTCTTTGGCTTAGATCCCCATTGCGAAAAATACGCTTGGGGGTTTGATGGGGTTCCAGAGGAGAACAGCCTTGTTTTCAATATCGACGGCGTTTTGCTGGAGTTCCCAGCAATGGATCTTGTTCTCATGGAGCCCCAAGCCCTGTTGGGGGAAGGGATGTTCCACCGGTTTGGGGCAGAATTCCCCATCCGCTTTGACCTGTTGGACACAATCCATGGGCAGAACTTGTCCCTTCAAGTCCACCCGACCACCTCGTACATTGCCCGAGAGTTTGGCCTGCCCTATACCCAAGACGAGAGTTATTACATTTTGGATACGCAAGGGGAAGCGAGCAGCGTCTATCTGGGCTTGAAAACAGGGGTTACAAAAGAGAGGCTGGCAGCGGCATTGCGCAACGCCCAGGAAAAGGGTACCTTTGATGCAGAAAGTTATGTCAATCAATTCCCCGTGAAGAAGCACGACCATGTGCTTATCCCAGCCGGGACCGTCCATTGTTCCGGGAAAGGGACAATGGTTTTAGAGATCAGCGCAACGCCCTATATCTTCACCTTTAAAATGTGGGATTGGGGGAGAGTTGGATGGGATGGCCGCCCCCGGCCCATCCACATCGAGCGTGCCTTGGACAATATCCAATGGGAGCGGGATACCCAGTGGGTGAAGGATAATCTGATTCATCAAGAATGGGTGGCAGCCCAAGGCGAGGGGTGGAAGGAAGAGCATAAAGATGAGCAGGTGCGTCTGGCGGCGATTGGTGCACTTGGAAAAGTGAGCAAGGACGATGGCTTTAATGCACTGATCACGCTGATTGCAGACGATGACCCCAAAACCCGTGCAGCCAGTGCCAAGGCGTTGGGTGAGCTGGGAAATGAGCACGCCGTAGCCCATCTAGTCTATCGCTTGGAGCATGAAACAGACCCGGAAGTGGTGAAATCTATGAAAGGTGCAATTACCGCTTTGCATGAAATAAAAGAGTGAGAAAAAACATTTACTTAATAAAGGCCAGGAGAGATCCTGGCTTTTCCTTTTAACACGGGAAAAGAAATGAAAAGAGATAAGTAAAAAATGTGACGAAATAGTGACAAAATTGAAAATATGTGATACAATCAATTTGAAAATCGCTAGGGGGGATCCCCCCTAGTTTCTGTTATGAAACATAACAGAAACTATTTTCAAACGCAAATCCCAAAGGAGGGTTCCCCGACTTGTGACACAATGGTCCGGGATCCCGCAAAATCAATAAAATGCGTTTCTAGGAGGAATGAACATGAAGCAAAAACTGTTGGCAACCTTACTGGCTTTTTGCCTGGTTGTGGGGATGCTGCCCTTAGCAGCCAGCGCAGCAGAAGGCGATGTGGCACAGGTAGAGGGAGGTTCTGCTTTCTCTACGCTTGCTGATGCCATTGATGCTGTTCCAGAAGGTGGAACAATTACATTGATTGATAGTTTTGTTTTGTACAATAAAATCACCATTCAAAATAAAACTTTTACGTTGAACATGAACGGTAAAAAAATGAATATGGGTGCTACCGACTCGGATGGGGGCGCTCTGATATTCTCAACCGACTCCAATGTTACTATTAATGGTAAGGGTTCGGTGGGGATAGATGATAGTTATCTTGGAAACGACGCTAAAAGTACAGGCCGTATGTTTGAAACGGAATCCAACGCAGTATTAACGATCGAAAATGGTACTTACTACGGTGGGATGAATTGTGTTTTAGCAGATGGAGATTCCCAGGTCTTCGTAAAGGGTGGTCAATATTCTGTGATGGTAGGCAATGATGGAAGAATATGGGTTTTGAACCGTCAGGACGGTTCAAACTCTCGTTTTTTTGTGACAGGTGGTACGTTTACCGACTACAATCCGTATAATAGTGAAACTGAAGATCCTGTCGAAAACTTTTGCGCAGAAGGTTACGCAACTTCCAGTGAAGTGGTTGACGGTCATACCATCTACACAGTGGTTCCACCAGTAGCGCAGGTAGAAGGGAACTATTACGAATCCTTGCATGAGGCCATCAACGCGGCAAATGCTGGCGGTGTTATCACGCTGTTGCGTAATACAGCGGAACCCGATATTTCCGTTCCTTCTACACAAAAGATTACCTTGGATTTAAATGGAAACACCTTGGATCTGGAAGCAAGTACTCTGGTGGTGGAAGGCGACCTGATTATTCAGGACAGCACCGCCACTGCAGAGCCAGTTGTCAGCGCGGATTATGAAACGATCACCTATGAAGCTGGAAAGATTCTTTATACTGGATCTGGCACGGCAATCGTTCCTGAAAATGGAGGAACCGTAACTCTCAAAAGCGGTATTGTGGATGCTTCGGCTGGAGGCACTGGAATTTATGCCAGTGGCAACTGCATCCCGGAAAATGCTGGCGATACAACAAAAGTTCATTCCACGGTCACCGTTGAGGGCGGTTATGTTCATACTCGTGAATACGGTATCGGTGTTCAAGGGCGCGGAGCGACGGCGAATATCAGTGGCGGTGTGATAGCCACGGTTGATAATGCTGCCGTAGCAGGAAATGGCACTTCAAATGCCAAAGAGTATTTGGGCGGAACAACCATCAACATTTCCGGCGGTACGATGATTGGGCATATTACCACAAGTGGGTATATTGCTGTTGGCATTTACCATCCGCAGAATGGTGCGTTAAATATCTCCGGCGGAACAATCTATGCAGATAATGGTGTTGGAATTTGCATTCGCAATGGTTCTTTGGATATTTCTGGGGATGCGAAAATTATTGCTACCGGAAACGAAGCCGGTAAAGTAGGGGACGCCGCAAATCAGATTCCTGGAAAGTCGGTTGTAATTGATTATTCTTCTGGATATAACCACGGAAATAGTTCTGTTGACTCCCGAGAAGTAAACATCGAAGGTGGATATTTTTCTGCTGAACAAGAAAATGTGGATGTGTATACAACCAATGGGAATAAGGAGGTAAAAAACTTTATCTCCGCCGGCTATTTCACCTCCGATCCTAGCCAGTACCTGGCAGAGAAGAAGGCCGCTATAGAGAGCGACAAGGCAGGGTATAACTACATGGTCACTGGTGCAACCCAAACACCGGCTGAGGTTGTACCCGCTGCCCCGAAAACTAATGTGACCCCAGGTTTAACAGAGGACAATCAGGCGGCTGCTGAGCAGATCCAGGAAGATTTGACCTCTGAGGTTGTCACTGGTGATGGCGTAACTGCCGCTGCCAATTCCGTGGCTAACCAGAACACCGTAACAGCTAGTAACGATGTGCTTAAGGAACTGAATGAGGCGATTGGCGGGAATACCGCCACTGTCGATAACACCACCATCGTTGTCCAGCCTTACATGAAGATTACCATTGAAGATGTGGATGTTCAAGACACGACTAAGACTGTGACCTTGGATATCACACCCATGTACCGCACAGTGGCCACCACGGCCAAATTGGAGAACAATGAAACAATTGTTTTGGAAAAAACAGATGAAAGTGAACCCGTCAACGCGGTGCAAATTGGGGAAGAGAAGCCGCTAACCATCACCAAACCCGTCACCATGACCTTAACGTTGCCGGATAGCTTTAAGGACCAAAAGGTCTACATCCAGCACAAGTGGTATGAGTATTCCGCTACCGCAGACAACGACGGAGAGATCACCTTCACCAACCCCCATGGGTTCAGCTCCTTCACCTTCAGCACTGCCACTCAGGCAGCGGCCAAGATCGATGGCACCACCTACACTTCGCTGCAAGAGGCGGTAAACCATGTGGAAAATGGCCAGACCATTATTTTGCTGAAGGACGGTACTGCCACGGTGGATCGTGAAGTCAGCTTTACCATTGGAAATGAGAGCAGTACTACTTTTAAGGCCACGTTGACCCCTGGCAGCGATTACACCATGACCCAGGGCGAAAATGGGGAGTATACCTTTACCAAGAAACCTTCCACGCCGGTCACACCTGGCCCTGGCGACGATGACGAGGACGAATTCCCCTTCACCGATGTGAAGTCCGGCGCCTGGTATTACGACGCCGTGAAGTATGTGTACGAGAATGGCTTGATGGCCGGCACCTCCGACACAACCTTTGACCCCGAAATGAAGCTCAACCGGGCTATGGCCGCGCAGATCCTCTACAATCTGGAGGGTAAACCTGCTGTGACGGAAGCTGCCACATTCACCGATGCAGCCGCAGCTGGTGAGTGGGCATTGGATGCCATTGCTTGGGCGCAGCAGACAGGGGTTGTTGCTGGCATGGGGGACAATCTCTTTGCCCCCGACGCTCAGGTTACCCGAGAACAGTTTGCCCAGATGATGTACAACTACGCCAAGTACAAGGGGTACGACCTCTCTGCAACCGGCGACCTGACCCAGTTCTCTGACAGCAGCAAGCTCCAGTCCTGGGCGGTTACCGCTATGAAGTGGGCTAACGGAAACGGGCTCATCAATGGCTTTGAGGACGATACCATCCAGCCTGCGGGTACCACCATTCGCGGCCAGGCTGCAAGCATCATCATGAATTTTGACAAGAACGTGGCAGAATAAAGAAAGCCGGCAAAGAAACTGATATTATCTAAGGACAGGCCCCCAAACTGGGGGCCTGTTTGTTTTACCCAAGAAAAAATCCAGCCGGCAGCTTTTGTACCGGCTGGATTCTCTTTGTGTTCTTTTTTTATTCCCAAAGCAGCGTCAAAACAAGCTTGTGGGAAGTTTCCGGCAGATCCACCACATACAGGTTGCCCTGATGTTCCACCTGTGCAGTGACTTCCACTCCATTAGCCCATACGTGTTTGGGTTCCTTTTCCGAAAGCCACCCAATCGATCCAGACTCATGGAGCACCGCCGTCAGGGAACCGTCCTGTTCGCAAATGCTTTCCACTGCGGTGAAGCCCACGAATTTGTCCAGTAGCCCTAAAGTGGTCCCAGTTCCCTCCATGGGAAGGACCACGAACCAGCCGTAGCCCTCTGCATCCAGTGTGCCCTCATAGCGTTCGTTTCGGGCCAGTGTAAAGGCTTTCCTGCCAAAATAGTCATATACCCAATAGGTGTCCGCCACCGCTAGCTCGGGAATGTCCGACGGCTGGAAAGAGAAGCCCTGCCGTTGGCCGGTCAGGTTGAACGCCGCGATCCCGCCGCCTTTTCTATCCCCGTAGGGGGCCACGTTGTGGAGTTTCAACACCCCCTCGGCCAGGGGGTCGGAGAAAGCGCAGTCTACGGTGGGCTTGGCGGAGCGCTCCATCCGCAGGAGCTCCCCGTCCTGATAGATCAGCGGCTTTAAAACCTCTGGGTCCGTGGAGCCAGGCTTATCGCTGACATAGACCGGCCCTCCGCTGATGGCCCGCAGAAGGCTGTGTTTTATGGCGTCCGGATGCATGGTCCAGAACATATCCCAGTCGCAGCAGTACAGCTCGTTGTGGTACAGGGAGTTGTAAGCGTTTTGCAGCAGGTGCTCTGCAAAGCCGCCTTCTTTGTCCGGGCAGAAGTCGTCGCTGTTCCGGGAGATGGCGGAGGCTGGCCTTGCCAGGATGCTTTCCATAGCCATCCCCATGCAGTTGATCACCGCGCCATCCATACGGGAGGCGCCGCTCTCCAGCCCTTGGTTCATACCGCGGGTTGCGTCACAAAGGGGCAGGCTGTTTTCAAAATAGTAGGGGATAGCGCTTTGCCCATCCACTTTCACAAACCGGATCCCCTCCCGGTTCAGCGCTTCGTACCAGTCCCTGTAAAACCCTTCCCCTGTAAGGGGGCTGGGAAGCAGCTTCCCGTTGACGGTCTTGTAAAGATAGGGGGCTTCTTTTGCTTCCAGGACGCTTCCTGGAGCAATGCCACCCCAGTATCCTCCCAGGGCGTGCCATACCCCAAACCAGCGGACGTCTGTTTTCGCCCGGATGTCTTCTGTCATCTGAAGGAAGCCGTTGGGGAATTTTTCCCTGTCAGGGGCGAAATCGCAGAGCAGCTCCTCTTGGGAAGTCATCCAGCCGTCGTCGATCAGCATCCAACGCACGGGGATGTCCTTTTCGGCCAGTTCCTCTGCCTTCTGCCGGATACCAGTTTCATTCACCTTGGTGTAAAATGCATCCCAGCTGCACCAGCCCAAATACCGGAACATTTCCGGGATGCGCCGCTCTTGACGCAAGCGGATCCCCTTGTAGTGGGCGATCCATGTAAAGGCTTTCTCGATAGCTTCATAAAGCCCCGGTGCCTCCGCAAGGAGGTAAAGGGGTTCTTCCATGGCCCTTTGCCCGCCCAGGCAAGCGGACATTTCCAGGCATACCTCCTGGTCTGTGCCGCTGGTCATGAGGGTTTTAAACGCTTGCCCAGCCATCAGCACCATGCAGGCATACCGGTTTTTGTACTGGAAAAACACAGTTTGCGTGCGGTCGGGGATCTCCTGGAAGCTTTTGGGGAATGCCGGCCTTGTCCACCATTCGTTGAACAGATACATGGCTGTGATCTTTTCGGGGCACTGGAAAGGCAGCCAAAGCTTGACAGGCTTTTCCATGGCCAAATTGGCATTTTCCCGGCAGGACTGGTTTTTGATCTGGAGAGAGATCTTTCCCAGCCGGCAGCCATCCTGGCTCTCTTCCGTCACCTGGACGTGGAAGCCGTCTTTTGAAAACCCACTTGTGTTGAGCGGAAACTCTGCGTAAAGGTGCTTTCCCTTTTGAAACTGGATCTCACATCGTACAGTTTGTGACATAGGTATGCCTCCTGAATCTTCTTTGGAATGGGACAGCCTGCAGGGACCAACGCATCCCGTGCGCCCAGTGGGATGGAACGACCATTGGGCCTGGCAAACGGTAGGTGCGCTTGGGGTGCGGTAACAACCCTTATTTTAATCGATACGCAGCTGGAAGTAAAGGGATATGCGCGCCTTAAATACGGTTTGTGGAATGCTGTGTTTGAGCTTCCCATAACTCTGGGTATTTTCCCGTGTCCTCAAGGAGGTTTTGGTGGGGCGGACACTGAAAAAGAGTATTGAAGACAGACAGCATTTTCTTTATAATAAACTATTGTAAGAAAGTAGAGTAGACAGGGAGAAGAACCCGGCCAGACTTTGGCTAGGGGACGGGGAACCACAGGACCGCGGCCTGCCCACGCAGCTTTCCCTGTACGAAGAGGCTCACCGGGATGACCTGAAAAAGCTGGTAGACCGGGTGCATGAGGCCGGCGCTGCCATTGGCGCTGAGCTGTACCATGCCGGCCGTCAGGCGTCGGAGGCCATCACGGGCTTGACCCCGGTAGCGCCTTCCGCCATGCCCTGCGCCATCCTGGGCAACCATCCCAAAGAGATCACCTTGGACGAGATGGAAGACATCAAGGAGAAGTTTGTCCAGGCGGCCAAGTGGAGCGTGGAAGCTGGCTTTGACCTGATCGAAGTCCACTTTGCCCACGGCTATCTGCTTCACAGCTTCCTGTCGCCTCACAGCAACCACCGCACCGATGAATACGGCGGCAGCTTTGAAAACCGGATGCGGTATCCCATGGAAGTGCTGAACGCCGTGATTGCTGCAGTGGATGGGAAAGTGCCGGTGACCATCCGGATCAGTGCCGACGAATACCTGGAAGACGGCCTGCATTTTGACGAAGTAAAGCTTGTCTGCAAAGAGGTGGAAAAAGCCGGTGTGGCTGCCATCTCCCTGACCGCAGGCAGCTACGATTCCGTGGAATATGCCATCCAGACCATGTTCATTCCCCAGGGCTTCCTGATCCCCTTCTCTGAGCAGCTGAAGAAAGAAGTCCAGGTGCCGGTGATCGTTGCCGCCCGCCTGAACAATGCGGACTTGATCGAGGATACCGTTGAAACAGGCAAAGCCGATATGGTGGCCATTGGCCGCGGCCTGATTGCCGATGAGCAGCTGGTTGTAAAGATGAAGGAAGGCAAGAAGGACGAGATCCGCTATTGCGTAGCTTGCAACCAGGGCTGTATCGACCGGGTCCTGGGCGGGATGAATGCTCATTGCCTGGTGAACCCCAGAGCGGGGCAGGAGAAGGAGCGGCCGGTGGAAAAGGCGGCATCTCCCAAGAATGTGGTGGTGATCGGCGGAGGTCCCTCTGGGATGGAGGCCGCGGTAACGGCTTGCGACCGGGGACATAAGGTGACCTTGATTTCTCCCTCTCTGGGCGGAAGACTGCCGGAAGTGGCCACGCCTCCGGAAAAAGATACCTTTATGCTGTTTGACCAGTATTTGATCCACCAAGTGCAGGAGCGTCCCATCCAGGTGGTGGAGAAGAAAGTGACCTCTCCGGAAGACCTCCGCGAGTACAATCCGGACGAAGTGATTGTGGCCATTGGAGCTGAGCCGGTCACACCCAAGGTCCCCGGTGTGGAGCTGCCTCATGTGGTGACTGCAGACAGTGTGCTGAATGGACGTGTCGCTTTGAGCGGTGATACGGTGATCATCGGCGGCGGACTGGTAGGCAGCGAAACGGCAAAATTCCTGGGTTCCCAGGGGGTGAAAGTCACCATCCTGGAGATGGCGGACAGCATCGCCAATGGCATCGGTGCCACCTTTATCGGCCATTTGTTTGCCACTTTGGAGAAGCTGGGTGTTACCGTGCGTTGCGGTGCCAAAGTTACCGAAATCACCCCGGACGAAGTGCGCCTGGAAGAGGGCAGTGTGCCGGCGAAGAATGTGGTGATCGCCGTTGGCTATCGGAGCGACACGTCCCTTGCGGAGGCGTTGGAAAAAGAATATCCCCATGTCAGTGTGGTGGGTGACGCAAAGGCTCCCCGTCGCATCCTGGATGCAGTGGACGACGCCTACGCCGCGGCGCAGATTTAAGAAGATCTATTTCGAAAAAAGCAGCTAAGGCAGGTTGAACAGGCCATGTCCGGGTGGCCTTCTAAGTGAAAGGTGCCCTCAGGGACAAGCTGCCCTGCTAGAGGAAAAAACTCCCGTTTCTCACCGTCCAGGTGAGAGCGGGAGTTTCTTTATGCTGTGGACCGGTGAAGAAGCAAGAGGGAAAAGAAGAGTTCCGTAAAGGCGCGAAGTGCAAAAGATGGCTGGAGAGGCCATGCCCGGTGAAGATCAACGACAGAGAGATGCGTTTGGAAATGGGTGTCAAACCGAAGCAAGGCTTGACATTCTTTTAAAAAAGCTTATAATAAG
>CAJFMJ010000028.1 GCA_904391645.1 uncultured Neglectibacter sp. | reverse complement strand
GCACATGACAACACCAATCAGAAATGAGGTGAAGTCATTGAACACGCAAATCATCGCCATCGCCAACCAGAAAGGCGGCGTTGGCAAGACAACCACCTGTGCGAACCTGGGGATCGGGCTGGCACAGGCCGGGAAGAAAGTGCTGCTGATCGACGGGGACCCGCAAGGCAGCCTGACCATCAGCCTGGGCCACCCCCAGCCGGACAAGCTGCCCTATACCCTGTCCGACGCGATGGGCCGTATCCTGATGGACGAGCCACTGCGCCCCGGTGAGGGTATCCTACACCACCCGGAGGGCGTTGACCTGATGCCCGCCGACATCCAGCTCTCCGGCATGGAGGTTTCCCTGGTGAACGCCATGAGCCGTGAGACCATCCTGCGGCAGTATCTGGACACGCTCAAGGGACAGTATTCCCATAGCCCAGGGATATCACGACATCCAGTATGGGTTCTGTGTGACCCATTCCTATATGCCTCCGGCAATGGAGGCCATGGCTGACCCTGACAAGCCGGAGTTTGTGTATATGCCAGAGATGGGCCACAACCTCCATCAGCGCCGCCTCTTAATGGTATAAGGAAAGAGGGGATCTGAAAATGGCCAAAAAAGTGAAAGCCGAAAAGATCGGCTCCCAGAAATCGGGGCCGGTCACCGGCGGCTACATTGTCAACGGGGGCCTGAAGGCGGTGCCCCACAACCTGACGCTGGACATCCGCCGGAACAAGCTGATCTACATACTGCTGATCGTGATCCTAGGATTTTTCGCGGTGTTCAACTACGCCCCCATGGTGGGCCTGCTGATGGCCTTCCAGGATTACGCCCCAGCCCGGGGGATCTTCGGCAGCGAGTGGGTGGGCATGAAGAACTTCATCGACTTCTTTTCCGGCCCCTACGCCGGGCGCCTCATCCGCAACACCATTGCCATCGGTGTGCTGGATCTGGTTGTGAACTTCCCTGCGCCCATCATCTTCGCCTTAATCCTTAATGAGATCCACCAGAAACTCTTCAAGAAGACCATCCAGACCATCAGCTATATGCCCTACTTCATCTCTGCTGTGGTGGCTTGCGGCTTGGTCATGGACTTTTGCGAGGCCGGCGGCCCTATCTCTGTACTGATCTCCAACATCACCGGCGGGGAAAGCGTGAACCTTATCAACCAAAAGCAAAACTTCTGGCTCATTTACGTTCTGCAGAATATGTGGCAGGGCCTGGGGTATGGCTCCATCATCTACCTGTCCGCCCTGAGCTCTGTGGACCAGGAACTGTATGAAGCGGCCACGGTGGACGGCGCCGGCAAGTGGAAGCAGCTGCTCCACGTGACCATCCCCGGCATCTCCACCATGATCATCATGATGCTGATTTTGCGCATGGGCGCGGTGTTCAGCGTGGGCGCCGACAAGATCCTGCTGCTGTACAGCCCCGCTAACTACGAGTTTTCCGATGTGATCAACACCTATGTGTACCGCATGGGCATGACCCAGGCCGATTACGGCTTGTCCACGGCTGTGGGCTTGTTCAACTCCGTCATCGGCACCATCCTGTTGATCACCACCAACCAGATCACCAAAAAGCTGTCCGGCACAGCCATGTTCTAAGGGGAGGGAGCCAACGTGAAAAGATCCAAGTTAAAACGGGTGTCGCCTTCCCGGGCAGTGTTCCTGGTGGTTGCGGTGCTCTTCCTGCTGGCCATTGCCCTGGTGTGCTTCTTGCCCATCTGGCACGTGATCATGGCCTCCATCAGCAACCCCACCCAGGTGAACGTGTCCAAGGGGTTGATCCTCTCTCCGCTGGGAAATGTGGACGTGACCGCATACAAAATGCTGCTGTCCTACCAGAGCTTGTGGACCGGCTATCGGAACACCGTTTTCTACATCATCCTGTCCTGCGTCATCACCGGTGTACTCACCATTATCGCCGGGTTTGTGTTCTCCCGGAACCGTTTCTTCTACCGGAACACCTTCATGCTGATCATCTCCTTCACCATGCTGTTTAACGGCGGTATGATCCCCACCTACATGGTGATCCGGAACATCGGCATGGTGGACACCATCTGGGCTTTGGTGGTGCCCGGCGCGCTGAGCGTGTTCAACATCATTCTGATGCGCACCTCCATGCAGGAGATCTCCGACTCCCTGGAGGAGGCGGCCCGGCTGGACGGGGCCAACGATTTTGTCATCATGTTCAAGATCGTGCTGCCCTTGTGCAAGGCCACCTTCGCGGTGATCATGCTGTTCACCATCGTGATGAAGTGGAACGACTATATGTCCGCCCTGCTGTACCTGCCCACCAAGACGGAGTTGTACCCCCTGCAGATGGAACTGCGGAAGATCCTGTTCCAGTCCACCAAGGAGATCACCTCCGCGTCGGACGTGTCCAGCTCTACCGTGTATGCCCGCAATGTGGAATATGGGGCCATTGTGATTTCCACCCTGCCCATCCTGTGCGTGTACCCCTTTGTACAGAAATACTTTGTTACCGGCATGACGATCGGCGCCGTGAAGGCGTGACGGTCTAAAGCATAGAGGTAAAAACAACACCCGAAAGGAGCAACATCATGAAACTGAAGAAAGTATTGGCTTTAATCCTCAGTGCCAGCCTGTTGGTGGCAGCTTTCGCAGGCTGCGGCGGCAATGGCGAGAGCCAGACCAGCAGCACGGGAAGCACCTCTTCCGGCACAGAAACCAGCGAAACCGGCGATGAGGGCGGCATCCCCGAGGAGCCCGAAGAGCTCACCCTGCCCATTTCCGAAGACGGCGCAGAGCTGGATGTCTGGATCAACTATAGCGGCACCATCGTGGGCGATGTCAACGAGATCGCCGGCGTGCAAAAGATGGAAGAGATGACCGGCGTCCACATCAACTGGACCCCTGTTGCCCAGAACGAGCTTCAGGAAAAGTTTGGCATCCTGCTCTCTTCCGGTACCTATCCGGATATTGTGTATCCCGGTTCTCTGTCCTACCCTGATGGCGTGGACGCCGGCATCGCCGATGGTGTCATCTATCCCGACCACGACACCTTGATCCGCACCTATATGCCCAACTACATGGCCTACCTGGAGTCCAGTGAGGAAGCCCGGAAAGAGGCCACTTCCGACAATGGCAAGATGCAGGTGATCAAGTGCATTGTGGGCCAGGATTTCACCGCAGAGTCTGAGGGCACTTATCAGGGCTTGGCTTACCGCAAGGACATTTTTGACGACCTGGGCATTGAAGAGCCCACCACTGTGGAAGAGTGGCACGACGCCCTGGTGGCTGCTAAAGAGTCCGGTATCGAGCATCCCTTTATGATCGGCACCAACGGCGGCTCTCCCATGTCCCTGGCTTGGGGTGTGGCAGCCGGTATGCCCGCCAATGGCACCTACGTCCAGATGGATGGCGACACCGTGGTTGGCATTGCCCTGCAAGATGGCTTTGGCCAGTATCTGGAAACCATGAAGCAGTGGTATTCTGAGGGCCTGATCGACCCCAACTTTACCACCTTTGATTACTACCTGGATACCCCCGCTTCTGTGGAAGCAAACCAGCATGTGCTGTATAGCGACCTGCTTTCCGCTTTCTCCGGCAACAGCTACTACAATATGAAGATGGTCACCAACGAGTCTGCTTACCTGCAGCCTGTGGCGGCCCCCGCTGCGGAAGACGGCACCACTTACCAGTATGGTTCCCGCGTGGTGGCTGGTGACATGATGTTCATCACCACTTCCTGCGAAGACCCTGTTCTGGCTGCCAAATGGCTGGACTTCCTGTACTCCAAGGACGGCGAACTGCTGCTGTGGTACGGCATTGAGGGTGAATCTTACGAGCTGGATGAAAATGGTATGCCTCAGTATGCCGATGTGGTGTTTGACAACCCCGACAACCTGCCTCCCGCTGACTACCTGCAGAAGTACTCCCTGAACATGGGCAACGCCTGGATGGGCAAGAACAACTGGTCCTGCAACGCCAAGATCACCAGTGTCACCTCTGGCGGGCAGAACCTGCAGATGGATGCAGTGGAAGTGTGGAGCGCTCCGGAAGTGAACCTGTCTGTCCCCAGCCGCGGCTGGACTTTGACCGAGGAAGAGGGCGACGTGATCAACACCACCGGTACCGCTGTGAATACCATGATCGACGAGTACATCATCAACTACATCACCGGCGCGGACACCACCTCTTTTGAGGACTTCAAGAACAACCTGATCTCCTTTGGCTACGAGGACGTGATCGCTGCCTACCAGGCTGCTTACGACCGCTACCTGGCCCGGTAACATTGGATAGAAAGTAAAATTACATAGCACGGAAATTGGAGGTGGGAGGAAGCAGGCTTTAGCCTGCCCTTCCCACCCCCTTTTTTGCTTATTTATATAGTATACGGAGGAGTTATGAAAAACCTGTACGATGTGACCATCACCTTTGACCCGGCTTCCTATGACGGCCCTGTGGAGTCTGTGGCAGTGCGGGGGGAGTTCCTCTTCTACGAGAGCGGCCTCACCGGACACACGGACCAGACCGGCATGGTGGACTGCGACAAGAAGTACACGCCCCATGAGTATCGGGAGGGCTTGGACAACATTGGCGGCCTGTACTGCGAGGAGATGCAAAAGAACGCCCAAGGCTTGTACCAGGTGAATTTCCGCCTGCCTGCCGGGGTGTATCCCTACCACTTCCTCATCAACCCCCGGTTTGGCGACCCCACCACGGACCCCCGTTTTTCCTGGAGCAACATGACCATGGCCGACGGTTCCCAAAAGGGGTTGCAAAATCTGGAAGCTGCACTGGCCTGCGGGTTCTCCGGCCCGGAGAACCACACCATGGTGGATCCCCAAAACCCGCCGGTGGCCCCCACTGTCACGGGGAAACAGTCCAACAGCGAGCTGTACGTGGGCACCGAGGAAGAGTCCTTCTGCCTGCCCATCCGCGACAAGAGCAAGGCCGGCATTATCACGTATCTGTCCTATAACGACATTGACGGCAACACCCAGACTATGGCCGTCTATCTGCCCGCGAGGTTCGACAAAAAGAAGACCTACCCGCTGATCCTGGTGTCCCACGGGGGTGGCGGCAACGAGTCTGACTGGCCCAGCCAGGGTTCCATCGGCAACGTGATGGATCACCTGATTGCCCAGGGCAAGACAAGGGAGGCCATTTTGGTGTGCATGAACAATTCCGTCTACCAGTGGGATTTTGCCAAGATCGCCCGCAACTGCGAGGAGCGGATCATCCCCTTCCTGGAGAAGCTGTTCCCCATTTCCCAGGACACCAAAGACCGGGCGTTCTGCGGCCTGTCCATGGGCAGCATGACCACCTTGTATATGTATATGCACCGCAGCCATGTCTACGATTACTTCGGTGCCTTCTCCGGCGGCATTGCCCCCGGCCATGAACAGTTCTCCCTGGAGGATCCCCATCTGAAAGATGTAACATTGATGATCGGCTCCGCAGAGGAGGACATCGCTTACAACGAGAGGGAGATCGGCGTGCCACCCACCATCCGGGCATTGGATGCCAAGGGCCTGCCCTATATCCCATATTTTGTCACCGGTTCCCACGACTGGTTCTGCTGGCCCCAGATGTTCCAGCACTTCGCGGAAGCCGTGCTCTGGAAAAAGGAAAATCTATAATGGTTTGATCAATCTTTTGAGGAAGAGAGGAGAAATTTTACAATGAGCAAGTATAACAACGAGTATGTCAAAGGCGTATTAAAGACCCAAGGCACCCGCTTTGTCAACGAGGATGGCCAGGAGATTATCCTCCATGGTTACGGTGTGGCCAACTGGGAAAACGTGGAAGGCTTCATGATCGGTTCCGCGCCCCTGCCCATGGACAAGTTCAAATTCATCCTGTTCCCGGGCCCTGGTGAGGACCACAACCCCGAGCGCTGGACCTGCCGGCGGTTTGTCAGCCAGCAGATCCGGGAGTTGTGCGGCCAGAAATACCTGGACACTTTCTGGGACCGCTGGGAGGAGAACCACCTGCGGGAAGAGGATATTGCCCTCATGGTGGAAATGGGCTTTAACTGCGTGCGGATCGTCCTCAACGCCAACGCCCTGCTCTATGAGGAGCCCGGCCTCCATTGGAACGAGGGCGACTTCGGCCGGCTTGCCAACGTGATCGACTGGTGCGAGAAGTACCATATCTATGCCATCCTGGATATGCACGGCGTGGTGGGCGGCAACAACGGCGCCACCGGCGACAGCCTGTTCTGTGAGTATCCTTCCGTGTTCCTGGATGCCGAGTCCAAGGACCGCCAGGTGGCCCTGTGGGAAGAGATCGCCCGCCGGTTTGGCCACCGCTGGATCGTGGCCGGCTACGACCTGATCAACGAGCCGGTTTCCTCGCCCATCCAGCATGAGTACATCCCCCTGTTGGAGGCCTATTACGACGAGTGCATCGAGAAGATGCGCAAGATCGACAAGAAGTCCATCTTCTTCCTGGAGGGCGCCAAGTATGCCCGGGACGCCCGGATCTTCAACCGGCAGTATGACCCCGAGTGCCACAACTGGGCCATCTCCATCCATCTGTATGGGGCTTCCCCGGAGATCAAAGACCTGTATCCCTGGCTGCTGAAACAGGAAGAGCTGAATGTGCCCCTGTGGCTGGGCGAGTGCGGTGCCGGTGCCATCAATGACGCTGTGTTTTACGACATCTGTGCCCATTACGGCATTGCCTATACGCCTTGGGGCTGGAAGACCGCCAAGGGTGACCGTCCCGGCCACGGCCCGGTGAACCATCCCCTGCCCAAGGATTGGAAGAAGATCCAGGACTTCCAGATGGTTGGCCCCCGTCCCACCTATGAGGAGTCCATCAAGATCATGGATGAGTTCATCGAGCTGACCAAGCTGGAGCACTGCATCATCAACTACGATGCCCCCCGCCTGGCTGCCAAGCATCCCGACATCGACCTGCCCGGCGCAGCCTACGATATGTGGACCGAGGATGGCAAGCGCTATTACGGCAACTGGGAGCTTTCCAACTACTTGAACTTCCGCTTGGAGGATCACACCAAGCTAGTGTGGGCCTGCGAGAAGGCCATTCCCTATCCCAAGTTTGCCTGGTACAACGACCCCAACGAGGAGCGGTACAACCCCCTGGAAGACTTGGCGTTGGAGCTGTCTGCCGGTGAGTTTGCCAACTACACAGTCCGGGAAGTGGAAAAGCCCTGCCAGGTGACCTTGAACGGCGTGGGCCCCTGCACTGTGGAGCTGCTCTGCGACGGGGAGTCCCTGGGCACCGTTACCTTGGAGGAGGGCAGCATCCTGGAGCCCAAGGACAGCCAGGCTGTCACCATCCCCGCCGGGGAAGAGCGCACGGTAAAAGTGGTTGTGAAAGAAGGCACTTTGCAGCTGAAGAAAGTGAAGTTTGCCTATTGAGAAGGAGGGCAACGTGAAACCTGTTAGAATTGCCATCATTGGCCACGGCTTTATGGGCCACGAGCACGAGAAGATGCTCACCAAGTTTCCCGGGATTCAGCTGATGGGCTACGCCGACAAGGACCCCTCCCAGCTGGAGGACGTGACTCCGGGGCTCAAGCGGTACCCCAGCGACGAAGCGCTGATCAACGACCCTGAGGTGGATGTGGTGCTCATTGCTGCCAATAACAACCAGCACCACGACTTGGTGCTCCAGGCGGCCCGGGCAGGGAAGGACGTCCTCTGCGAAAAGCCGGTGGCCATGAGCCTTTCCGAGTTGGACGACATGGAAGCTGTGTGCAAAGAGTGCGGCGTGAAGTTCACCGTCCACCACCAGCGCCGCTTCGACCCGGATTTCCGCACCGCAAAGGAAGTTTACGACTCCGGCACCCTGGGGGACGTGTACACCATCAAAAGCAGCCTGTATGGCTTTAACGGCAATATGCACGACTGGCACGTGTACAAAAGCGAGGGCGGCGGCATGCTCTACGACTGGGGCGTGCACCTGTTAGATCAAATCTTGTGGATGCTCCCCGGGGTGAAGCTGAAAACCGTGTTTGCCGATATCCGCAATGTGATCAACTTTGAAGTGGATGACTATTTCAAGATCCTCATGCGGTTTGAAAACAACATTAGCGCCGAGGTGGAGCTGGGAACTTACTACCTGGCGGATAAAGTCCAGGACAAGTGGTTCGAGCGCCACTGGTTTGTGGGCGGCAACCGGGGCACTGCCTACGTGGACGGCTTTTTCCCCGAAGGGAAGATCGTGCGCACCAGCCACCTGCTGGAAAACGTCAGCGGCAAGCGCACCATGACCGCCGCCGGCCCCACCCGCTCCTTCGGCCCTGCGCCGGAGGGCACCATTGTCACCGAGCCCCTGCCCCAGGTGGACACCCGCCACGAGAACTACTTCGAGAATTACGTCCGGGCGTATCGTGGGGAGGAGGACTTCCTAGTGAAGATCCCCGAAACCCGCCGGGTGCTCCGGCTGATGGATGCTGTCCGGGAGTCCGGTAGGACAGGAAGATCCATCGATTTCGAATGACGGATGGCCCCTTCCCGATCCCGCCGGGGTTTACCATGAGCAGGAAAATGGGATCCCTCCTCAGTGTTCACCGGGTGTTGGAAAAGGCAGGGGACAAACGTATCAAAGGCAGGTCCTGAAAAAACTTGCCGCCTGGCCGCAGCCTTTTGGCTGCGGCCTTTCCTTGTTTTCCGGTGCTGCTGTAAATGAAAATTTCCGGCCTAGGTTGTCCTAACCCGGGTTTTATGGTATACTTTTATAAAATTTCGGTGTGAAATTTTCCTACATTACGATAATGTATTCAGATACATCTGGAAGAAATGGGGGATATGGTTGAAGCTTTATCGGCGCTTTTTAGCTTCCTACCTCTGTGTGTGTTTGCTCCCGCTGGCTTTTTCCTTGGTGATGGTGGCCAATATGCGGCAGGGCATTGAAGAATCGGTGAGAAAAGAACAGGATACGACATTAAGCGCGGCTCAGAACGATCTGGAAAGCTGCCTGGTGGAGGCTTCCAATTCTTTGGAGGTCCTTTCCGGGAACGACCAGCTGGAAAATTTGGGGCTCACCTATTTTCTTGGGAGCCGTGATGTGTACAATATGAGCAGTATTCTGCAAATGTTGGAGGCGGTTGCTCAGCAGCGGCCTTCTTATATCCGCTGCTTTGCCTATCTTCCCCGCAGTGGCTATTTGATGACCAACGAGAGCACGTACCATCCGGATCAGGCACAGCTTTCCACCTGGGATCTCGATGTGGACTACGCCCAATTGCTGGAAGGTTTGGAAGACAGCGGGCTCAATGCCAGCGTCCACACCCTGTATCCCGAAGATGGGGGGAGCGGGTATTTACTGGTGTCCAAAAGCTGCTATGACAGCAGGTACCGCACACTGTATGCTTCTCTGGGAATTTTGATTGAGCTGGACAAAGAGGACTCTTTTTTGAACACGGATACCTCCCAGATGTTTGTGCTGGAAGAGGATGGCCGCCTGTTTTCTGGCGGTGAGGTGGCCCAAGAGGTGCTTCCCCAGATTGTACAAGCCCAGTCCAGCCGAGGGGAAGTCCGGCAGGATGGGGAAACCTGGTTGTACTCCCTGTCCAGCGGAGGGAATTTCAGCAATTTGCGCTACGGTTTTTTAACGCTGCGCAGTGAATATTACAGCTCGTTGTTGCCGCTGTTGTGGCAAGTAGGGATGCTGCTTTTCGCGGTAGTAGTGGGAGTGGTGCTGGCAGTGTTTCTCAGCCGCCGCACGTGGACGCCCATGCGGCAGATCATACCGGTGGTGGAAAAGACCAAGGGGAAACAGGGGGAGGAGTACCGTTCCCTGGCGGAGTTCTCCCAAGCCCTCACTGCGTTTGCCCAGGAGCAGGAGCAGCTTTTGGAAAAGCTGTCCCAGTCGGAGGAACGGGGGAACGATTTGGACCTCTGGCGTTACCTGCTGGGATTTACAAAAGATGCTTCCTGCCTCTCCCGGTATTTGGAGGAGAGCCAGCCCTATCGGCTGCTGGCTCTGTTTCCGGCACAGACGGAAACAGACCCTTCTGAAAGCGGCGGGGACACTGCTGCCTCTTCCAAGCTGTATAAAATTTTGGAACGGGTGTTTTTAGACAACGAAAACGGGCTGTGCCAGACCATGGGCAATATGGTGGTGCTCTTGGTGCAGAACCTGGTGGAGCTGGAGGACATCCGGGAAAAAGTGGAGCAAGTCCAGCAGGAAACCGGGCAAATGCTGGTGTGCTATGTCAGCGATGTGTGCCTGCGTTTGTCCGAAGCGCCGGAAGCTTGGAACTGGATCAACCGCGCCTGCAACCAGGACGCCTTTTGGCAGCACCCCCGTGACGCAGGGGTCTGGGTGGCCAGAGAGCTTTTGGAGTACCCTGGTTATGCGGGGGATTTCCTTGCCCACCGCAAACAGCTGTTTTCCGCTTTGGCGGCAGGAAAGCAGGACAAGGTCCAAAAACAGCTGGACGTGATGTTGCGGGAGGACATCCTGAATCCCGAGCTGCCGGTGGAGGTGATCCGTCACCGCTGCGACAGCGTGGTGGAGGCGCTGCTCCCCTACCTACAGGAGAGTGACCATAAAGAGGCTATGAAGACGGTGGGGGCTTCCACGTTGCGTGAGATGGAGCAGGGGTTGAAGACGCTGTTCCAGAAAGCACGTCTGGAGAGCCAAACTGAAAAGGCAGAAGAGGAAGGCAGCCAGCTGGTGGCACAAGTGCGGGCCTGTATCCAGGAAAACTATCAGGACCCCTTGCTCAACGTATCCCTCATTGCCAATAAGCTGGGCAGGAACCTCTCCACCTTGAGCCACCAGTATAAGGACCTGACAGGCCGAGGCCTGTTGGAGGACCTTCACAGTGTGCGCCTTGAAGCAGCCAAGCGGCTGCTGAAAGAGGGCAAAACGGTGCGGGAAACTGCAGAACTTTCCGGATATGGAGATTCCCGTGCCTTGATTCGTGCATTTAAACGATACGAGGGGAGCACCCCAGGACAGTTTGTTGACAAAAAATAAGCACTGCATAAAATTTGAAGGTTGCCCCGCTGAACCCGCAAAAACACTGGCTTTTTCCAGCTTTTCCAAGCTGCCAAATTTTGCGGAATCGGCGGGGCAAATTTTGGCTATTTACAGTTTATTAAAAATTCATTAACATATTTTTAGTGAAAATCGACACGGGGTGCCGGTTTCTTTGTGCATCTGCCATTTTTGACGGATTTGCAAGTGGCAGTCCGCAAAAATGCAAGGCACGAAAATATTACGGAAGAGAGGAATGAAGTGCGTTATGAGTAAGTCCGCATCGGCTTCCGCAAGCGCTGTCAGCCAGGTCCGAAAAGGGCGGAAGTACAGTTGGTCCAACATCAAAAAGAACACAGCCAGAAACTGGCCCTTAATTATTATGGTGCTGCCGGCGCTGGCGTTCTACATCTTGTTCCATTATGTCCCCATGGGCGGCCTGTTGATGGCCTTTGAGGATTTTAAACCGAAGCTGGGACTGTTTGGTTCCCCCTTTGTTGGGTTGGAAAACTTTGCGGATTTCTTCAATTCCGTGTTTGCTTGGCGTACCATCCGCAACACCTTGATTTTGAGCCTGTTGCAGATCTGTATCGAATTCCCCATCACCATCATCTTTGCCTTGCTTTTGAACGAACTGCGCAGCAAGCGCTATAAGAGATTGGTGCAGACTGTTTCTTATATGCCCTATTTCGTTTCTATGGTGGTTATGGCTGGTATCATTGTGGACTTCTGCTCCACCACCGGTCCTCTGACCCAGCTGGTGAGCCTGTTCACTGGCAGCAACGAGAACCTGCTGGGCAACATGAACAACTGGCGGCCCATCTATGTGCTGTCTGACTTGTGGAAGGACCTGGGCTTTAACGCCATCATTTATGTGGCTGCCCTGGCCGGTATCGACCAGACCTTGTATGAGGCTGCCGAGATCGACGGCGCGAACCGCTTCCAGAGGATTATGCGGGTGACCATCCCCGGCATCATCGACACCATCATGATCATGCTCATCCTGCGCATCGGCCAGATGCTCTCTGTGGGCTACGAGAAGACCATCCTGCTTTACAACCCCCAGGTGTATGAAACTGCCGATATCCTCTCCAGCTTCATTTACCGCAAGGGCATCCAGGAGATGAACTACGGGTATTCCACGGCTGTTTCGCTGTTTAACTCTGTGATCAACTTCATCCTGCTGATCGTGGCCAACGCCTTCAGCCGGAAGTACACCGAAACCGGCCTGTTCTAAGCCTAAGGGAAGGAGAGAGAAAAAATGGCAATGGTCAAAAACAAGTCCACAGGCAGCAGGATCTTCAATGTGTGCAACATCCTGTTTTTCGCCCTGATCATGATCGTATGTATCCTGCCAGTGTGGCACGTGTTCTGCGCGTCCTTCTCCAACGCCAGCTGGGTGATGAACCAGCAAGGCTTGATCTGGCGCATTGAAGGATTCAACTTCAACGGCTATAAACTGGTGTTCACCAACAACAACATCTGGACGGGTTACCTGAACACCTTTATCTACGTCATCGGCACCACAGTGCTGGGTATGTTCCTCACCGTCATGGCGGCTTACGCCCTGTCCCGGAAGGATTTCATCTGGGCCAACCCCTTGATGCTGATCATCTCTTTTACGATGCTGTTCTCCGGCGGTATTGTCACCCTGTACATCCTGGTCACCCAGACCTTGGGAATGTACGACAGCCGCTGGGCCCTGATCCTGCCCAACTGCATGAGCGCCTTCTACCTGATCCTGGTGCGCACTGCCATGCAGAACGTCCCGGAAAGCCTGGAAGAGTCCGCCATGCTGGACGGCGCCGGCCGGTTCACTATCCTGTTCCGCATTATGCTGCCCCTGATCAAGGCCACCCTGGCTACCATCATCCTGTACTACGTCATCGGTAACTGGAACAGTTGGTTCAACGCCATGATCTACCTGCGTTCCTCTGACAAGTACCCCCTGCAGCTGGTCCTGAAAGAACTTTTGGTGGACGCCAACAACAGCGCTAACTCCAATGTGGACCTGAGCGTGTTGGCATCGGGCGAGTCAGGCGACGCGGTGCTCTATAAACAGCTGACGAAATACTGCACCATCATGGTTTCCACAGTGCCCATGTTCATCTTCTACCCCTTCATCCAGAAGTACTTCGAGTCTGGCGTTATGATTGGCGCCATCAAGGGGTAAAGCTCCCAACCTTTACGAAGCAACGGCGCGCTTGCGCTTTTGCCCACATACACACTTACCATTCACTTATGTTAAGGAGGAAAACCAACATGAAAAATGCCAAAAAGCTGGTTGCTTTGCTGCTGGTTCTGGCCATGGTTCTGTCTTTGGGCGCCTGCGGTAACAACGCCAGCAACGACAGCTCCACTTCCAGCCAGACTTCCACGTCTGACAGCGGCGACAGCAGCACTGCTGAAGAGGGCGACACTGCCGAACCCGGCGAATTCAAGCTGCCCATCGTGGATGAGCCTGTCACTCTGACTTACTTCAACGCCGACGATACCAACGCCGCCATTATCACCAACGACTGGAACGACAACGAGTTCTACCAGGAGATGGAGCGCCGCACCGGTGTTCATCTGGATTTCGAAACCGTTTCCAGCGCTGACTATCAGACCAACTTCAACCTGATGATCGCTTCCGGCAAGCTGGCCGACTTGATCTATGTGGGCGCTTCCTACTACGCTGAAGGCGTAGACGCCGCCATCGACGACGGTTACTTCCTGGATTTGACCGACAAGGTCGAGGAGTATATGCCCAACTACAACGCCATCCGTACCTCCGACATCCAGTATGAGCTGCTGTCCACTACCGACTCCGGCCGTCTGGGCGCTGTGTACGAGCTGCGTCAGTCCAAGCAGGGCCCCTGGCTGGGCCTGTGGATCCGTCAGGACTGGTTGGATGACCTGAGCCTGGATACCCCTGTCACCTTTGACGATTACCACGAAGTTCTGACCGCTTTCAAGGAAGAGAAGGGCGCTACTGCTCCCCTGATCCTCAACTGGTCTGGTTCTGACGGCGAGTTCGGCACCATGTCCGGTGGCCTGAACGTCCTGAACAGCTGGCAGCTGGACGAAACCGGCAAGGTCAACTTTGGGCCTTACATGGACGCTTGGAAAGAGTATGTCACCATTATGCATCAGTGGTATGAAGAGGGCCTGATCGACCCCGACTTCATGGCTACCGACGAGCGTACCGCTGATATGGCTAAGGTTGTGACCGGCGCTTCCGGCCTGTTTGCCGCCCTGTACACCATGCCTTCTGTTTACGAGGCTTCCTCTGAAGATACCAACATGAACCTGGCTCCTGTCAATCCTCCTGTGAAGAACGAGGGCGACGAGATCCACATCCGCCTGCGCGACTCCTACACCTCCGGCAACACTGCCATTTCCGCTGATTGCGAGAACTGGGAAGTTGCTCTGCGTTGGCTGGACTACCTGTACACCGAGGAAGGCGCTCTGCTGGCTAACTACGGCGTTGAGGGCGACACCTTTGAGTTTGACGAGAACGGCGATCCCGTTTACACTGACAAGATCGTGAACAACGAGAACGGCTGGACCATGACCCAGACCATGGCTAGCTACCTGTGCCCCTCCGCTGGTATCGCTAACTGGTCCGACTGGACCCGTGAGCTGGCCGGTGTGCCCGAGAAGGACCAGGCTTGCTACGACGTGTGGTCCGAGGCTGATGACACTTGGCGTCTGCCCTCTTCCGTGTCTTTGACTCAGGAAGAGTCCACCGAGCGCGCTGCCCTGTATGCTGATATCAGCACCATCGTGAAGGAGCAGACTGCTCAGTTCATCAGTGGCGCTCTGGATATCGAGTCCAACTGGGATGCTTACATTGCTTCTCTGGAGTCCAGCGGCATTGAGCGTGCCATTGAGATCACTCAGGCTGCTTACGACCGCTACCTGGCTCGTGTGCAGGAGTAAGCTCTCCTCTCAATTTGCTGACAAAATCGCAGAAGGACCCCGCTTTTGGCGGGGTCCTTTTCTTATCCCTCCTGTGTGGCTTCACACGGCCCTGTAAGACCCGTTTCCCGTTCGCAGGGGGGGAAGATCATTCTATTCTCTCAAAAGCCCTTACAGAGCCTCTCAGGCGAAACAATGAGAAAAGCGGTTCTGCCACGCAAAACCGCTCTCCTTCACGGGGATCCTTGCTTCTCCAGCTTCACAGCCAGCGCCTCTGGGACAGCGCCGCTGAAAACGGGCAGCCAGGTGACGGTCTCCGCCAGCTCAAACCGCAGCGCGGACAGGGCCACGCGGGTACTCCGCTCTCCCTGGCTTTGGGATTGGACGCCCACCAGCACCGCCGCGGGACCGTCCTCTCCTTTCATCACAGCGGTGGCAGCTGTCTCCTGGGGTGTGTCCTTCACCTGGATGACTGCCACCGAGCGGGCGCCGCCGATGATGCCAATGCGGGCAGCCTGGGGAGCCTGCTCCTCCTCGGGCGCTGTGGCCAGCAGGGCGGAGGGGCCGTCCTCCCCGCCGATGAAGCCCCAGCTGCTGTCCTCTACCGGCTTGGGCCGCATAAGGTCCCCCTCTTCTGTGTCCCGCAGAGCAAAGCCCTCCAGGTCTGGGTCCAGGGTGTAGGCCAAGCGCCACAGATGGGTGGGGGACTCCCAGCTCTCCAG
>CAJFMJ010000027.1 GCA_904391645.1 uncultured Neglectibacter sp. | reverse complement strand
TCTTGGTAAAGACCTTGGCCTTGGCGCCGTCGGCTTTTTCTTTTTTCCGTTTGATATTATTCCATTTCGAATGTCCTGACATAATTCAACCGCCTTACTGAATCTAGTGATTTTCTTCGACCTATCATATCACATCTTTTGCAGGATTTCAAGAGCGATCCCACCGGCAGCCTCCACCGCCCGGGCCTTATTTTGGTCCCCCAAGTCGGTGGCGTCCCACACGGCACACCCCACCAAGCTGGTGTTCATCACGGAAAAGGCCCGCTCCAGCTGATGGGTGCACACCTCCACAGCAAAGTCCTCCTGGGAACCCATGGTGAGCAGCAACACAGCATCCCGGTGTTTTTTGATGGGCGGGCGCATCCCCAGGGAAAAGCGGGCTTCGAAATACCGCTGGGTGCGGTCCAGCCACGCCTTCAGGGGCGCCGGAAAGGAACTGTTGTACACGGGAGAGGCCACCACCAGCAGGTCACAAGCCCGCAGGGACTTGTCCAGCCCATCCAGGTCGTCGAAGGAACAGCCCTCCTTTTTGGCGCAGGCCCGGCACCCGGTGCAGGGATGGGGGGAGAGCTCGTACAGGGAAACCTCCTCCACGGACCAATCCTTATTCTGATGAAACCCGGACAAGAAGCTGTCCAACAGCTTTCGTGTTGTGCCGTGGCTTTGCGGGGAACCAAACAGCACCAGCACTTTTTTCTTAGAAAATAGGGACATGGGACCACCTCCAAACAGCCGCATCTACGGGTCAGCCCAGCACACCCAGATGCTCCAACAAGATCTTCAGGCCCAACAGGATCAAAATGACGCCGCCCGCCAGCTCAGCCTTGCTTTTATACTTGGCGCCAAACAGGCTGCCCACCTTCACGCCCACCATGGAAAGCAAGAAGGTGATCACGCCGATAAAGCTCACTGCGGCGCCGATGTTCACATCCAAAAAGGCGAAACCAACCCCCACGGCCAGGGCGTCGATGCTGGTGGCGATGGCCATGGGCAGCATGGCCTTGACGCTGAGGGACGCATCGGGACATTCCTCCTCCTTGGAAAAGGACTCCCGAACCATATTGCCGCCAATCACTGCCAGCAGGGCAAAGGCGATCCAGTGGTCGATAAAGGTGATCTGGTCTTTAAACTGCACGCCGACAAAATAGCCAAGCAGGGGCATCAGCGCCTGGAAACCTCCAAACCACAAACCCACCAAGGCCATCTGCCGCCAGTTCACCTTCCGCAGTGCCAAGCCCTTGCACACCGCCACGGCAAAGGCGTCCATGGAAAGGCCAACAGCCACCAAGAACAGTTCCAACAAACCCATCTTTTCTACCTCCAAATTGTTTTTTGGGGTGTTTCCGCGCATGAAAAAAGACTCGCGGAAAACACCCTATCCTATGAGCGGACAGGCATTTTCCATGAGTCTCGTTTTTTCAGGCAATACCAGATCGAATGACCAATGTGTTGACATTGCCGCTGCAAGCTTTCGCTCCCAGCAAACTACTCCCCCAGGGAAGGCACCAAAGACCAAGACAGCCCCGGCACACTGTGCTTTGCATTATATCCCAGGGGACGGCGGTAAGTCAAGGCAAACTTGAGGGAAGCACCCCGATGCCCCTCACAGCTTCCAGATATCCCGGTTGTACTCTGCAACGGAACGGTCGGAGGAGAAATATCCGGCTTTGGCGATGTTACAAAGCATCTTCTTCGCCCAGGCCAAGCGGTCCTCGTAGTCTTCCAGGGCACGCTCTTTGACTTGGATATACTCCTTCACGTCCAACAGGGCCATGAACCAATCCTTCCGGGTCATGTCTTTATAGAGGCGGGCCAAATTCTCCGGGTCGCCTAGGCGCATCACCATGGGGCTGATGATGAAGTCCACCAGGCTGGTAATCTCCTCGTCCTGGCCGTAGTACTCCCAGGGATGATAGGACGCCTTGGCGTAGAGGTCCATCACGGTTTCGCTGGACTGGCCAAAGATATACACGTTCTCCTCCCCCACCAGGTCGTGGATCTCCACGTTGGCGCCGTCCATGGTGCCCAGGGTCACGGCGCCGTTGAGCATGAACTTCATATTCCCAGTGCCGCTGGCCTCTTTGGAGGCAAGGGAGATCTGTTCGGAGATGTCGCAGGCGGGGATCAAATGCTCGGCCCAGGTGATGTTGTAATTCTCCACCATGTGGACTTTCAGCCAGGGGCTGACTTCCGGGTCGTTGGCGATGATCTCCTGCAGGCAGAGGATCAGGTGGATGATGTCCTTTGCGATAATATACGCCGGAGCCGCTTTTGCCCCAAACAGCAGGGTGATGGGCCGCTTGGGCCTGTGCCCCGCCTTGATCTGCCGGTATTTCCAGATGATATACAGGGCATTCATCTGCTGGCGCTTATACTCGTGGAGGCGTTTGATCTGGATGTCAAAGATGGAGTTTTCGTCCACCTCCACCCCTTCGGTGGACTTCAGGTAAGCGCACAGGTTTCGCTTGTTCTGCTGCTTGATCTCCAAAAGCTGCCGCAGGGTGGCTTCGTCGTCCTGGAACGAAAGCAGCTTTTCCAACTGGTTGGCGTCTTTCTTCCAGCCGGGGCCGATCTTCTCGGTGATGAAGGCGGCAAGGGCCGGGTCACAGTGCATCAGCCAGCGGCGGAAGGTGATGCCGTTTGTCTTGTTGTTGAACTTTTCCGGGTAGGCATCGGCAAAAGCTTTCAGCTCGGATTTCTCCAGGATCTCCGTGTGGAGGCTGGCCACGCCGTTGACCGAGAACCCGTAATGGATATCCATATGGGCCATGTGCACCAAGTTGTTCTCATCGATGATGGCCAGAGCTTTGTCGGGATATTTGGCCTTTACCCGTTTATCCAGTTCCTGGATAATGGGCACCAAGCCAGGCACGGCCTCTTCCAGGTAGTCCAGGGGCCACTTCTCCAACGCCTCCGCCAAAATGGTGTGATTTGTATAGGCGCAGGTCTTGCTCACGGTATCGATGGCGTCGTCCAGGGACACGCCCTTGGCGGTGAGCAGCCGCACCAGCTCCGGGATCACCATAGAGGGGTGGGTGTCGTTGATCTGGATCACGGCATACTTGTGCAACTCCTTCAAGGGATGGCCCTTCTCTTCCAGCTCCTTTACAATTAGCTGGGCGGCGGCGCTGACCATGAAGTACTGCTGATACACCCGCAAAAGCCTGCCGGCACGGTCGCTGTCGTCGGGATAGAGGAACAGGGTCAGGTTGTGGAGGATATCGGTCTTGTCAAAGTCGATGCCCTCTTTCACCAGGGATTCGTCCACGGTTTCCAAATCAAACAAGTGCAGCTTGTTGACACCATTTTCATACCCGGAAACATACAGGTCGTACAGCACCGCGGTGGCCTCTCCTTGGGGGAAGGGCACCGTAAAGCGCACGTCCGTCTTCTCCAGCCAGCTTTGGGGAGAAAGCCAGGCATCGGGGCGTTCCTGCTGCTTGTGGTCTTGGAAATACTGCTTGAACAGGCCGAAATGATAGCAAAGCCCCACGCCGTCCCCAGGCAGGCCCAGAGTGGCGGCGGAGTCCAGATAGCAGGCAGCCAGGCGGCCCAAACCGCCGTTGCCCAGGGAGGGTTCATTTTCCTGCTCTTCCACTTGGGACAGGTCTTTACCAGCTTCGGCCAGGGCCTCTTTCACCTGGTCGTAGATCCCCAGATTGATCAGGTTGTTGGACAGCAGTTTGCCCACCAGGAATTCCGCGGAGATGTAGTACAGCTTTTTCTCCCCCTGGATCTGCTTGGCCGCTGCCAGCTTTTCCTGGACAAGTTCCAACAGGGCCAGGTAGATCTCCTTGTTGTCCGCTGCCATCAGGCCTTTGGAAAAACGCAGGCCCACCTTCTGTTCCAGTTCATCACGCATCCGCATGGCTGTTTCCTCCTAACTCCCGGGCGCGGCCGTAAATGGTGGCCAGCCGGGCCATTTTCTTGGCAAGTTTTTTGGTGGTGCAGTCTTTTGCCATTCGCCACCGCCAGTTGGTCCCCCCCACGGTGGAAGGGGTGTTGATCCGAGCCTCAGACCCCAAGTCCAAGTAATCCTGGAAGGGCACAATGGCCAAGTCCGCCACGCTGGAAAGCGCTGCCCGGATAAATGCCCAGTTGCCCTCTTTCAGATCCTCCAGCCCCAGGTATTCCATGGCAAACTCCAGGTCCTCCGGAGAGGCGGAATCCAGCCAGCCCCGGGTGGTGTCGTTGTCGTGGGTGCCCGTGTACACCACACAGTGGTTGGGCAGGTTGTGGGGTAGGTAGGTGCTCTCTTCACTGGCATTGAAGGCAAATTGCAGCACCTTCATGCCGGGATAGCCGCTGTTCTTCAGCAGCCGGTGTACCGCCGGGGTGAGCATCCCCAAGTCTTCGGCGATGATGGGGGCATCCCCCACGGTGTTCCGGATGGCCCGGATGAAATCCATCCCAGGGCCTTTGCACCAATGGCCGTTTTGCGCAGTGGTGTCCCCATAGGGGATGGCATAATAGCTTTCCAAGCCCCGGAAGTGGTCGATGCGCAGCACATCGTACATGGTGAGGTTTGCCTGGATGCGCTCCATCCACCAGGCATAGCCGTCCTCTTTCATCACGTCCCAGTTGTAAAGAGGGTTGCCCCACAGCTGGCCGTCTTCGGAAAAGGCGTCCGGCGGGCAGCCTGCCACCAAAGTGGGCAGGTTGTTCTCATCCAGCTGGAACAGTTCCGGATGGGCCCATACGTCGGCGCTGTCCATAGCCACGTAAATGGGGGCGTCGCCAATGATCTTCACGCCCTTTTCGTTGGCATATTTTTTCAGGTCGTTCCACTGCAGGAAGAACAAATACTGGGTGAACACATGATAGTCCACCTCCTCTTTGCAGCGCTTTTTCCACACCTCCAGGGTTTCGGGGTCCCGCAGCCGCAGGCCCTCCTCCCACTCCGGCCAGGGGCGGCCGTTCATCTTCTCTTTCAGGGCCATATAGAGGGCGTAATCCTCCACCCAGAATTTGTTCCGCTTCCGGAAGCGCTCCAGCACACGAAAGTGCTTAAAATGAGAGAACGCGCGCCGCAGCAGCTGTTCCCTGCCTGCCCGCACCGTATCATAGTCCACATAGGAGGGGTCCTCCCCCCAGGGGGTGCGCTTGCAGCGTCCTTTTTTCAAAAGCCCTGCGTTGCACAGCTCCTGCAGGTCGATAAAAAGCGGGTTGCCAGCAAAAGCGGAATAACTTTGGTAGGGGCTATCCCCAAAACTGGTGGGCCCCAAGGGCAGCACTTGCCAATAGCGCTGCTTGGCACGGGCGAGAAAGTCCACCCATTCCCTGGCAGCCTGGCCAAATGTGCCCACGCCGTATTTGGAAGGCAAGCTGCTGACAGGCAACAGCACCCCTGTGGCCCGGGTCATCCAGGTTTTCTTCGCCATAGTGATTGCTCCTTTCTATCGAAAAAGGGGCGGGCTTCTCCGCCCCGAGCAGTTTGATTCTGGGCTTAGTATAGCACCACTAGGAAGCCGCCGCAAGAAAAATTTAGCCGGATTTTCTAAAAAAATGGACAATTTTAAAGTTAATTTATAAATATAGCATTTGTTTTGTCGTAAAATTCACACTAAGCTTTCCTGATCCGCTTTTTTCTGCTATACTGGGGAAACGCGGTTATTTTTTAAGAGGAAGGAGGCGTCCCATGCCCACGAAGTTGCAAGTCTTGGAACAATATTTCGGCTATCCCTCCTTCCGGCCAGGCCAGGAAGAGCTGATCGACGCCCTCCTTTCCGGCAGGGACGTTTTGGGGGTCCTGCCCACAGGGGCGGGGAAATCCCTGTGCTACCAGGTGCCCGCTTTGCTGATGGAGGGCATCACCTTGGTGGTTTCCCCTCTCATCTCCCTGATGAAAGACCAAGTGATGGCCCTGGTGCACAAGGGTGTGCGGGGGGCCTATCTCAACAGCTCCCTCACCTGGAACCAATACCGTGCAGCGCTGCGCAACGCCCGGGCCGGGGTGTACAAGATCATCTACGTGGCGCCGGAACGGCTTTTGACCCCGGAGTTTTTGGACTTTGCCAAAAGCGCCCCCATCTCCATGGTGACGGTGGACGAAGCCCACTGCCTCTCCCAATGGGGCCAGGACTTCCGCCCCAGCTATCTCTCCATCCCGGAATTTGTAAACAGCCTGCCCAAGCGTCCGGTGGTTTCCGCCTTTACCGCCACAGCCACCCCAAAAGTACGGGAGGACATCCTCACCCAGCTGGAATTGCAAGACCCCTGGGTGACTGTCACCAGTTTTGACCGTCCCAACCTGTACTTTGAGGTGCGCCGCCCCAAGGACAAGCTGGCCGAGGTATTCCAGCTTGTGGAAAGCCGCCGGGATCAAAGCGGCATGGTCTACTGCGCCACCCGCAAAGGGGTGGAGGATATCTGCCAGGCCCTCCAGGAGCGGGGGATCGCTGCCACCCGTTATCACGCTGGGCTCCCCGACCAGGAGCGCCAACGGAACCAGGAGGACTTCCTCTATGACCGTGCCAAGGTGATGGTGGCCACCAACGCCTTTGGCATGGGGATCGACAAACCCAACGTGCGGTTCGTGATCCATTATAATTTGCCCAAGGACCTGGAAAGCTATTACCAGGAGGCAGGCCGGGCAGGGCGGGACGGTGGCCCGGCCCAGTGCTTCCTCCTATACAGCGGCCAGGACGTGGGCCTCAACCGGTTCCTTTTCACCCACGGGGACGAAACCCAGTATATTGACGAACACACCCTGGAAGAACTGACCCAGCTAAATGAGCAGCGGCTGCGGGCCATCACCGGCTACTGCCACACCACCAGCTGCCTGCGGGAGTACCTTCTCCATTACTTTGGGGAGCACGCCCCCACCCAATGCGGCAACTGCCAAAACTGCCGGGGGGATCTCATCCCAGTGGATATCACCCAGGAGGCTCGGGAGATCGTTTCCTGCGTGCGGTACCTGGGGGAGCGCTTTGGCACCACCATGGTGGTGGATGTGCTTCGGGGCAGCAAAAACGAACGGCTGCTCCGCCAGCGTCTAGACCGGTTGCCTGTGTACGGGAAACTACAGGCAACCCGGGAAGAACACTTGCGTGAGATGGTGAACACCCTGCTGCTCCAGGGGTATTTGGAACAGTCCCAAGGGGAGTATCCGGTTTTGAGCCTGGGCCCCCAAGCGGACCGGCTCCTGCGGGGACTGGAACCAGTGACCATGCAGGTGCGCCAGCAGGAGGAGGCCCCCAAGGCCAAAGTGCCCCTGCGCGCCCTGCCCAAAGGGGATCCCGGCCTATTCCATCAGCTGCAGCAGCTGCGGGCACAACTTTCCCGGAAACAGAATGTCCCTTTGTATGTGATCTTCTCCAACGCAACCCTGGAGGCCATGGCAGCCTACCAGCCCACCACCCCGGCAGAGCTGCTGGAGATCCCCGGCGTGGGACAGGCCAAGCTGCAGCGATTTGGGCCAGCTTTTTTAAAGGCGATCCAACAGTGGAAACAGGGCCGTACATAAACGATGCGGAAACACAAAGAGAAACCCCCGGAGAACTTGACGCTCTCCGGGGATTTGCGTTTTAGTTTATAAACAGGGACCTTATTTTACAATCCCCAGCTGGGCTTTCCAACGAAGGACCCTGCGGACAGACTGGTCAATTCGTTCCTCGGGGATCTCCCCATTTTGGACAGCGGCCAGCACCGCCGGATACTGGGTTTCATAGTCGGAGCAGCAAAGCAGGTCGTTGCCTGCCTTCACCGCTTGGACTGCCGCGCTGGAGGCATCGCAATACTGCTGAATGGCATCCATCACCAAGTCGTCGGTGATGATACAGCCGGTAAATCCCAGTTCCTCCCGCAGGACTTGGTGCCACTGGGAGGACAACGAGGCCGGGTATTGGCCGTCTTGGCAGGTGACAATGTTATGGCTCACCAGCACGCACCCGGCCCCCGCCTGGATCCCTGCCTGGAAGGGCTGGAAATCCTGCTGCCGGAAAGTTTCATAGGGCCTTTCGTCTATGGCCATCCCGGTATGGGTATCTGCATTGTTGCCGTAACCGGGGAAATGCTTGAGCACGCAGCCCATGGAATTCTGGCTGTAGAGGCCCACCATCTTCCGGATATACTCCGAAGTGGTTTCCGCGTCCCTGCCCAGGGAACGGTCGTACATAAATGCCCCCTCTTGCTGGGAGATATCGCACACAGGGGCAAAGTTCACGTTGATGCCCAACCCTTGGAGGGTGGCGATCTTATCCTGTTCTACAGCGGCAACCAGGTCCAGCCCTCCCGCGTCGTACAGGGCCCGGGGGGACTGGTAGGGCTCTTCACATAAATCGTGGTTGGCGCTGACCCGCACTACAGTGCCCCCCTCCTCATCCACGCCGAGAAGCAGGGGGATCTTGGCGTTGGCTTGGTAGCTTTGGAGGGTTTGCTGGACTTGCTCCCGGGTCTGCCCCTTGAAATCCCGTCCAAACAGGATATATCCCCCAAAGTGGTATTGGGCCACGTCCGCGGCAGCCCCCTCCGCCGGCACCCGGACAAAAAACAGCTGCCCCACCTTTTCCTCCAGGGTCATAGAAGAGAGCATCTCCTCCACCCCGGCATACTGTTCCGGCACCGAGATTTGCACTTCCAGGGCGGTGACCGTATTCCCCTGGCGGGCATTTTCATCATAGGTGACACGGGCCAGATTCCCATTGACACAATTCCCCGCTTGGCCCTGCCCATCCTGAGGAAAAAGCACCGTGAATAGCGTGCCGTCCGGCAACAGCAGGTTGAACCAATCTGCTGCGGCGGCTGTGATGGTGCCCTCCACCGTCACCGGAGATGGCTGAGGTGTTGGGGTGGGGGAAGGTGTCGGGCTGGGAGCTGCCGTGGGCTGGGCCGCAGCTTCCACCGCGGAGGAACTGGGGGCCTCCGCAGGTCGACTGCCCTCCCCTGTGCCGCCCCAGGAACACCCGGAACCCACCAGGGCAACGGCCAACAGCAGGGCCAGGCAGCCAGAAATACCAGATCGCAGTTTCATAAAAGCTCCTTTTTTAAACGCAAGTTTCTGCCGGGAGGACCGACTCCTCCCCTATTCTGGCTCCAGTATACCGAAGGCATAGCAAAAAAGCAAGGGCTGCGGCTCTCTACCAAGCCAAGGGTACCCCTTGGGTGGCCAAGTCCGCCCCCTATCTGTCCACCTCGCCTGTCCCCATAAAGAAAAGGAGGAAGCCCCAACGCTTCCTCCTTCTATCTATCGGAATGAAACCTTACTTGACTTCCACGGTCCAGCCAAAGGTGTCTTCCACCTTGCCGGTCTGGATACCGGTGACGGTGTCGTACAGCTTCTGGCTCACAGGGCCGATGCCGCCGCCGGAGATCTCCATGACGGTGTCCTCGAACCGGAGGGCGCCTACAGGGGAGATCACTGCTGCGGTACCGCTGCCCCAGCACTCTTCCAGGGCACCGGTCTTAGCGGCTTCTACCAACTCGTCCACAGAGATGCGGCGCTCTTCCACTTCCATGCCCCAATGCTTGCACAGGTCGATGCAAGTGGCGCGGGTGACGCCGGGCAGGATGCTGCCGTTGAGCATGGGGGTGACCACTTTGCCGTTGATTTTGAAGAAGATGTTCATGGCGCCCACTTCTTCAATGTACTTGCGCTCCACGCCGTCCAGCCACAGCACCTGGGAGTAACCCTCGTCGTGAGCTTTCACCTGGGCAGCCAGGCTGGCCGCATAGTTGCCGCCGGTCTTGGCTTCGCCGATGCCGCCCCGGACTGCCCGGACATAGTCGTCTTCAATCCAGATCTTCACCGGGTCAAGGCCGCTTTCGTAGTAAGCGCCGGAGGGGGACAGGATGATGATGAACAGGTAGGTATCAGAAGGCCGCACGCCCAGGAAGGGGTCGGTTGCAATGACAAAGGGACGGATGTACAGGGAGGTGCCGGGCTGGGTGGGGATCCAATCCTTTTCCACGCCCACCAGGGTGGTGAGAGCATTCAGAAAGTCATCCTCGGGGATCTCGGGGATGCACAGGCGGTCGTTGGAGTGGTTGGCGCGGGCAATATTCTTGTCAGGGCGGAACAACAGCACACGGCCGTCCTCGGTCTTATAGGCCTTCAGGCCCTCGAACATCTCCTGGCCGTAGTGGAACACCATGGCAGAGGGCTCCAGGGTGATGGGCTGGTAAGGGACGATCTTGGGGTCGTGCCAGCCATGCTCTTTATCATAGGGCATGACATACATATGGTCGGTAAAAATTTTACCAAAGCCCAGCTTGGACTGGTCCGTCGGCTTTTGCTTCGGGGTTTTTGTCAATTCAATTTTAATTTCCTGCATAAGTAACACCTTTCCTTTTCACAAACCGCCGGGGCTGTCACCTCATGCGGCCTCATTATTAGAATTATAGCACATACGGGGAATTTTGCAAGAAGCTGGCCAAGCCTCCTGCAAAAAAGGGGATTCCCCCAAAAATCGGAATTGCTTTTCTGATTTAGCGGGTAAAATCGCCAAAGAGTTTTTCTCACCCTTGCCGACAAGCCTCCACAAAAGCGGAGAAGATCTTCCGGCTGTTCTCGTCGGAGAGCCGGGAAAACTCCGGGTGCCACTGGACTGCCAAGGCGAACCGGTGATCCGGCAGATACACCGCCTCCACCATGCCGTCGGGGGCAGTGGCGGCCACTTCCAGGCCCTTGCCCAAGGTCTTTATTCCCTGGTGATGGTAGGAATTCACTCCCATTTGGGTGACGCCCACCGCACTGTACAGAGGAGTTCCCTCCCGGATGGCCACCTGATGGGCTACCTTGTCATAAGGGGGTGTTTCATGGTGCTCCACCTCACTGGGGCACTCGGTGGGGATATCCTGGTAAAGATCGCCGCCCAGCATCACGTTGAACAGCTGGATGCCCCGGCAAATGCCCATCAGCGGCTTGCCGGTTTCCAGTGCCAAGGGGAACAAGCGCTTTTCCATCTCGTCCCGCTGGGGGATAAACAACCCGCATTTCTCCGTGGGGGACTGGCCATACAGGGCCGGGTCCAAGTCGTGGCCGCCGGGAAATAGGAAGCCGTCAAAGGTCTGGGCATAGCGGGCAAGGGTTTCCTCGTCTGCGGTGAGGGGCAGGATCACCGGGGAAGCACCTGCGTCCTCCAAACCCTGGGCGTAACCGGGCAGCATCCAATAGCTTTCCAGCTTTTCATCGTAAAGGGAAACAATGGCAATCAACGGTTTCATATACACACCTCATTGGATCGGATGATAGATCGGGGGGAAATGGCCCGGAAACAGGCTCCCTGGCCCCAAAAACGATTTCACCCATTGTAGCACACAACGGCAGGTTTTTGCAAGTTCCGTCAAGAAAAGCTGCACAAAAAATTCTGTTGCAATGCGGGGGGCAATCCCCTATAATAGAGTAAAATGTATAAAAAACGAGAAAAGGAAGTGCGCATTTATGGCATTGATTCGCTGCGATTTCATGTCCAAATCCTTGGGGCGTCCTGTCCCCATCCAAGTGGTTCTCCCCACCGACAAAATGGTGGGCCCCGACGGGGTTCTGCCCCAAGGCCCCTTTAAGACCCTGTACCTGCTCCACGGCATTTTCGGCAATGAAACCGACTGGGTATGCGGCACCCGGGTACAGGCCTGGGCATTGGAACGCAACCTGGCGGTGGTGATGCCCGCTGGGGAAAACAGCTTCTACGTGGACAACCCCAAGGCCAGCCGGCTGTACGGGACTTACATTGGCAAAGAGCTGGTGGACTTTACCCGCCGCACCTTCCCCCTGTCCACCAAGCGGGAGGACACCTTCATCGGCGGCCTCTCTATGGGCGGCTTTGGGGCCATTGTCAACGGCCTGCAAAACCCGGAAACCTTCGGGGCGGTGTGCGCCCTGTCCTCCGCGCTGATTCTGGACTCCCTGCCGGAGCACAAGGAGTACACGGATTTCCTCATGACCAACAAGGGGTATTACGAATCCGTGTTCGGCGACCTGGACAAAGTGAAGGGCAGCCACATGGACTATTTCGCCCTGGCGGAAAAAATGGCCTCCCAGCCGGTAAAACCCAAGTTCTACATGGCTTGCGGCACGGAAGACGGCCTGATCACCGTGAACCGGAAGTTCCGGGACCACCTGCAAAACCTGGGCTTTGACCTGACCTATGAAGAGGGCCCCGGCGTACATGACTGGTACTTCTGGGACGAGTACATCCTGAAGGCCATGAAGTGGCTGCCCCTGGACGACGCCCGGCAAGGGGTCAGCTCCGGGCACATCAGCGATTGAGTTTGGATAGGAGGCGCAAAGGATGGCACTGGTCCACTTGAACTTTGAAAGCGAATGCCTGGGCAACAACACCGACGTTTCCATCATCCTGCCGGACAAGCCCCATGGCACCACACCGGAGAATTTTTACGCCAACGGGAAAAAGTACCCGGTGCTCTGGCTGCTCCACGGGACCTTCGGCGACTACACCGACTGGGTGCGGAAATCCAGCATCGAGCGGTACGCCACTGCAAGGGACCTGATCGTGGTGATGCCCAGCGGCTTGAACTCCAACTACCTCAACTGGCCGGGGTTCGGCACGGGGTACCGGGCCTGGGACTACCTGTTTGACGAGCTGATGCCCCTGGTCCACAACTGGTACCCCGCTTCCAGCAAACGGGAGGACAACTACATTGCCGGGCTGTCCATGGGCGGCCGGGGCGTGTTCCAGTACGTGGCAGGCAGGCCGGAAAAATTTGCCGCGGCGGCGGTGCTTTCCTGCGCGCCCAACGATCTCCACAAGATCCAGCTGGACCCCAACGCCACCGGCGACCAAGCCGCTTTCAACCAGCGCACCCGGAACTTGATGGACAACTTTGGCGGCATGGAGGGGTACCTCCAATCTCCTGCCAACGTGTGGGACAAGCTGCCGGCGCTGATCCAGGAAGGGAATCTCCCCCGACTGTACTTCTGCAGCGGCACCGACGATTTCCTGTACCCCAACTACGTTGCCTTTAAGGAGTACGCCCAGCAGATCGGGCTTCCCGCCACTTTTGAAGAGGCTGACGGGTTTGCCCACGAATGGGCCTTCTGGGACCTGTTCATTCAGAAAGCGTTGGATTTCTTTGGCCTATAACCCCTTGGGATTTGGCACTTGGGATATGCTGACACCGTGCTGTGGCGGACTTCACTGTTCTTCCCCGGGGCAGATGTGGCAAACATCCTTTTTTGGAAAGTGGTCACAGGGCTGGCGTTGGGTGTTGTGTTCGGGCTGCTGCGGTGGCGCTGCAAAAACGCGTACGCCCCCTTTTTGATCCATCTAGTCATCAATACTTTTGGCAGTTGAGCCATCCTTCCATTGGTCCCGCTTCGGCGGGGCCTTTTCTTTTTCCTCCCCCATTGTGCAACATTCTGCAAAGAAAAATTCTAAATGAACCCTTGACAAAGTGTTACTAGTGTGTATATAGTATATATACAATATTTCAACGCGAAGAAATGTTGCTGTGCTTCCTTGGGGAATGGACCGCCCCAGGGAAACGCGGCGGAAGGGATGTGTTGGTTTGCATATTGTCATCAGCAACCAAAGTGGGAAGCCCATTTATGAACAGATCGTGGAACAGGTAAAAGCGCTGATCATCAGCGGGGAGCTGAAAGAAGGGGACGCCCTCCCCTCCATGCGGCTGCTTGCAAAGGAGCTGCGGATCAGTGTCATCACCACGAAACGCGCTTACGAAGAGCTGGAACGGGAAGGCTTTCTCTATTCCCAAACCGGCAAAGGCAGCTTCGTGGCAGGGAAAAACACAGAGTTTCTCAAGGAGGAACAGCTGCGGAAGGTGGAAGAGCACCTGCAACAGGCGGTGAAGGCCGCCCAGCTCTGCGGCATGGGGAAAGAGGAGCTTCTGGAAACCCTGGGCCTGTTCTGGGAGGAGTAATCTTTTACGAAGGAGATACCTATGGAAAACGCCATTGAACTGCGCGGGCTGCGCAAACACTACAAACAATTCACCCTGGACGGCGTGAGCCTGACTCTGCCCTTGGGGTGCATCATGGGGTTTATCGGGGAGAACGGCGCCGGCAAAAGCACAACCATCAAAGCCATGCTGGGGCTGATCCAGCCGGACGGCGGGGAGATCCGCCTGCTGGGAAAAGATCCGGCCGCCGACCGCTCCGTGATGGAAGACGTGGGCATGGTGCTGGACTCGGGATTCTTCCCTCCAGAAATGAATGCCCAAAAACTGGGGAAATCCCTTGCTGGGATGTACAGACACTGGGATCCCACTGCTTACGCCCATTATTTACAGCGGTTTGACATCCATCCGGGAAAAAAAGTGAAGGAGCTCTCCCGCGGCATGGTGATGAAACTCTCCCTGGCAGTGGCACTATCCCACGGGGCAAGGCTTCTGCTGTTGGACGAGGCCACCTCCGGCCTGGACCCTGTGGTGCGGGATGACATCTTGGACATTCTCTACGACTTCATCCAAGATGAACGCCACAGCGTGTTTTTATCCTCCCACATCACGGCGGATTTGGAAAAGATCGCCGACTATATCACCTTTATCCATCAAGGGAAGGTATTGATGAGCGGCGAAAAGGACACCCTTCTGGAAACCTACGGCCTGTACCACTGCACCCAAGAACAGCTTTCCGAGCTGGAGCCAAACGCTGTGGTTGGCTACCGGAAAAGCGATTTTGGGGTGACTGCTCTGGTGAAACGCTACCGGATGCCGGGCGGGTTCCCTGTGGAAAGCGCCACATTAGACGACATTATGCTGTACAGCATCAAGGGCAAAAAGGCCCTTTGAGAAAGGAGAATGTACCGTGTTAGGGTTACTGTACAAAGATTTTTACACAGCCAAAAAGGAACTGATGCTCACCGGGTTTATGGCGCTGGTATTTCTCCTGTACAATCTCGTGATTGGCCAAAAGGAAATGTTGGGGCCTTCCATTGGCGTTCTGGTTTCCGTGGGCAGCATGGTCCCCACCTACTCCATCCACTATGATAAAGTAAACGGCTGGAACAAATTTGTATGCGCCTCTCCCATCAGCCGGACCCAGGTGGTGCTTTCCAAATACATCAGTGGGATGTTCAGTGTTGTGCTAATGAACCTGCTGATCGTTGTGAACAACTGGGCTGCCGGCTCCCCCCTACCAGTTTGGAGTTATCCCCTCTTCCTGTGCCTGACTTGGTTCATCCAGGCGGTGATGATCCCTGTGTGCTTGAAGTTGGGACAGAACATGGTGGTGGTAGTCTTTATGCTGATGGTATTCCTTCCCATTGCCATACTGTTCGGCCTCAACCGGTTAGGGATTTGGACTGACGCCGGGATCCAATCTGCTTTTGACTTCCTCCAGCAAAACACCATGGTTTTGGTCACTGTTGGAAGCATTGTGGCTGTGGCACTGTACATCCTTTCTTTCTTTTTGACGTTGTACTTCTACAAAAAGATGGATTTTTAAAGGGCAACGGACCCATCCACTGCCAACCTAAAAAGCTCCCGCCCCAGAACAGGGGGAGGGAGCTTTTTGCGGAGGTTCTTCCGTTTCAGGGGATAAAGTAGCAAGGCCTTGGGACAACAGAAGGCTGCATCCCTGGAGGATTTCCCATCACTGGTGGGAATCGATCCGCTTGATCCACTTTTTGCTGGAAAGCCGGAACACGCACCACACAGACTTGATGATCTGGTCGATCTTCAAC
>CAJFMJ010000026.1 GCA_904391645.1 uncultured Neglectibacter sp. | reverse complement strand
GGCCGACCAAATCCAAAACCTGCGCATCGAGTCCTACGACCGGCTGCTGAAGATTCGGGAAAACCAGCTGCAAATGGTCCGGGCCCAGATCAAGCCCCACTTCTTCTTAAATGCCATCACCACCGTGTACAACATGACTTACCAGAACCGGCCGGAAGACACCCGGGCGTTTTTGCAGGCATTGGCTAAATATGTCCGCTATATGATGAACATCCAAAGCTCCAGCGTGGCCATTGCAGAAGAGCTGCTCCACATTGAAAACTACCTGAAAATGCAGGACTTGCGGTTCCCTCACAGTGTCACTTACACCATCCATTGCCCCGACGATGTGGGCCGGGTGGAGATCCCCTTCCTGATGCTGTTCACCCTGGTGGAAAACACCTTTAAACACGCCATGGACCTGTATAAGCCGCTGCAGCTTTCCATCTCCTGCGAGTTTTGGGAAGAGGAGGGCTTCTCCGGATGCCGGCTGGTTGTGGAGGACAACGGGGACGGCTTCTCCCCCCAAGTGCTGGAAGAATATCAAAAAGAGCTGCCGGAAGGCCAGCTCCCCCCGAAAGAACACCTGGGATTGAGCAACATCCGCCACACCCTGGAGTTCACCTACCACCGGCAAGACCTGCTGCGGCTCTCCAACCGGGAGGCCGGCGGGGCCCGGGCTGAGATCTTGGTCCCAATAGAGGAGGAAGAACCATGAAGCTTCTTGTTTGCGACGACGATATTTCCACCATCGACGTAATCCAAAGCCAGCTGAACCTGCAAGAACTGGGCATCACCACACTTCTGCGGGCCTACAACGGGGAAGCCGCCATTGAGATCATCGAAAAAGAGCGCCCCGAGCTGGTGGTGTGCGACATCGGGATGCCCAAGGTGGACGGCATCCAGGTGCTGAAATACGTCTATGAAAGCAGGATCTATTGCGAGTTTGCTTTTTTAACCTGCTATGAGGATTTCGAATACGCCCGTACCGCCCTGCGCTATGGGGCCAGGAATTACCTGACAAAGCCGGTGGAATTTTCCGAGCTGAACAGCTGCCTGCACCGTATGATCCAGTCGGTGCATGAGCACCGGCTGGCGTCCAGCGGGGTCAGTGACCAGGCCCTGCTGGACGCGCGCCGCAGCAAGCTGATCCGGCAAATCCACGAGGGGTATTATGGCACCGATCCGGAACGGATCCAAAATGCCCTGAACCGCACCCACATCGCCGATTTGACCGCCCAGACCCTGGTGCGGGGGATTTGCACCATCTCCGACAACACCACCGCCCTGCAAAACGGCTGGGACAAGGAAACCCTCAGCTACAGCTATGGCCGCCTGTCAGAGGAGCTGCTCACCGATTACATCGGCTTTGCCTCCACAGTGGCCAACTGCAGCGACCGCTATACCTATGCCACCACCTATGTGTCTGCGGAAAACTACCCGGAGGAAGACTGCTTGAAGCGCTCAGAGCGGTTTATCCAGATGGTTTCCGCCAACTACCACCTTTCCCCTGTCTGCGTGGTGTTTGGGCCGGTCCCCCTGTACCGCATTTCCGAAACGGCCGTGCACATTCGGGAACAGGTGAAAAAAGTGCTGCTCCACGGCGGCAGCATCTACCGCCTGGAGGACTTGGAACAGATCCCCAAGGACACCGTCCCCCTGCTGGACAACGCCCAGCTGCTCCGGCAAATCAAGCAGCGCAACCGGCAGGAATTTCTGGAGTCCCTCACTTTGGCCATCCACAAAATCGCCAAGGGGAAGCGGGATGACCAGGCCATGATGGAAAGCTTGAAGCAATCCCTGCTGCAAGTGTTTTACAGCTGCCTGGAAGACAACAATGTCCCCATCCGGGACTTGCTGCAAGCAGAGGACTTTCACAGCTTGGACCAGATGGCCTCCCGTTCCCCCACCGACCTGATGGCGTTTGCCACCTTCCTTTTCGACTTCGCTGTCAGCGAGCTGCAGCGCAAAACCGAAGAAACCGACATGATCGGCGTGGTGAAACACTACATCATGGAACACTATAAGGAGGACATTGACCGCAACAACGTGGCGGCAGTGGCCTACATCACCCCCAACTACCTGTCCAAACGCTTCCGGGCGGAAATGGGCATGAGCCTGCGGGAATACATCAACCACCTGCGCATTGAAGAGGCCAAACGGCTGCTTCTCTCCACCAACGCCACCATCAGCGAGGTGGCAAGCGCCGTGGGTTACGACAACATTTCTTACTTTTCCACGGTATTTAAAAAGATCTGCGGCATGAGCCCTGTGGAGTGGTGCGGTGGAAAACGCAATGAGGAGGAGCAGCCATGAAACTACTCTCACGCATCAAACAGGACGCCGCCACCCTAAAGACCCTGAGCGGCCCCCGGAAACGGGAATTTATCTGGGACTACTATAAACTGCCCATCGGCGTGGTACTTTGCGCGGTGGCTTTGGTGGTTCTGACCCTGACATTCAACTTCAGCCGGGGGGACATTGTTATGTACGCGGTGCTCATCAACGCCAACGATGAGGGGGACAAAACGGTATTTTCCCAGGTGCTTGAGGAATCCGGCATGGATATGACCGGCAAGGACGTGGATGTGACCGCCAACTACACCCTGCTCTATGACCCCACCAGCATGACCGACGGGGACACCGTCATGGTGCTGGCAGCCCTGTTTGGCATTGGGGACCTGGACGTGTTTGCCGCCAACGAGGAGGTCTTCACTTCCTATGCGGACCAGGACGCCTTTGTGGACCTGGGCCTTTTCATTGAGCCGGAAGACTTGGCCAAGCACGACCTGTACACCTGCACCACAGAGGACGGCAATGAGATCGTGGCAGGCATCTGGCTCCACGAGGGATCCCCTCTTCATGAAGCCGGCTATTACACCGGGGACGTGGTCATCGGTGTGGCCGCCAACGCACAAAACCTGGATCCTGCTGTGGAGTTCATGAAGTCCTTGGCCGCCAATTACTGATTTCAAAATACCCAACATAAAAAGCCTGCCAGGATATCCCTGGCAGGCTTTTTTGCATTTCTTTGGATGCTTTACAAGCCGATACGCTCTTCCGTTTCCGGATCGAACAGGTGGAACCGCTGCGGCGACAGCTGAAAATGCACCTTGCGGCCTCGGAGGAACGTCCCGAAATTGGTGGCTGGAACAATGGCCAACAGCTCCTGCTGGCCCACCCGCAACTGGATGTGCATTTCCGCCTCCACCACATCGCTGTGCTCCACTGTGGCCTCGATCCCCTGGTCCCCCAAGGTGATGTGCACCGGGCGGATACCCAGGGTGACTTTCCGCCCCTGGTCCGCTGCCGTCAGGCCGGCGGCCTTTGCCGGGGGGAGCAGGTATTTGTTGTCAAACAGCGTCACATACCAGCCGTCGCTGCCCTGCTTCAAGGCCACGTCCCGGAACAGGTTCATGGGAGGCGTCCCCACAAAGGAGGCTGTATACAGGTTGGCCGGGTGGTTAAACAGCTCTTGGGGCGTGCCCACTTGGCGGATCTGCCCGTGTTCCATCACAACGATCCGGTCCCCCAGGGCAAAGGCCTCCATCTGGTCATGGGTGACATAGATAAACGTAGTGCCCATCTTGCTATGGATTCGCTTCAGCTCCGTCCGCAACTTGCCACGCAGCACCGGATCCAGGTTGCTGAAAGGCTCGTCCATCAAAAACAGCTTGGGTTTGCGCACCAGCGCCCGCCCAATGGCGATCCGCTGCCGCTGTCCACCGGACAGATCCCGCGGGTAGCGCTGGAGCAGCTTATCCAGCTCCAACAACTTGGCGGTTTCCAGCACCATCTGGTCGATCTGCTCCCGGGGGATATGCTGGTTCTTCAAGGGGAAGGCCATGTTTTCATAGACCGTGTAATTGGGATACAGGGAGTAGTTCTGGAAGATCATGGCGATGTTCCGCTGCTCCGGCGGCAGGTCCACCATGGACTTCCCATCCATCTGGATGTCCCCGTCGGAAACGCTCTCCAGGCCGGCGATCATCCGCAGAATGGTGGATTTGCCACAGCCCGAAGGCCCCAGCAGGACGATAAACTCCCCCTGCTCCACTTCCAGGCTGAAATCTCGCACAGCCAACACACCTTCGTTGGTGGTGAAGGGCTGGCTGCGCTGGCGCTCCAGAAGCTCTTTCATCCGCTTCCGTCCAAACACGGTGCCCCCCACCTTCACAAAGGGGTAGATCTTCACCAAATGCTGCAAATTCAACTCACTCATGGCCAGTCACCCCGCTGCCGTCCGGTTCATCCAAAAGCTTGGCCATTTCCAAACTGGGCATGGACGAGGATGCGCCCTCTTCCCGTTCCTCCCCGGGGACGTCCTCTTCTGTTTCTTCCCGCAGGCCCTTTTCTTCCATAAACTTTTGCAGCATCTTCTCCACACCGCCGCACACAAGGTCCATGTACAGCCCCGGGAGGATCAGCAGGGTGATGGGGTAAAAGTCCACCAACAGCACCACAACCACCAGCAGGACCACCCGGAGAAGCGTCTTCAGCAGGTTGACATTGGCAAAGTACAGCGCCATACGGATGTACATGGTGACTTTCCCCTCAAACCGGGAGAGGGCAAAGGGCAGATGCAGCACGGTGATCGCCCAGAAAAAGATGATCAGGCAGCCAATGAGGAAATAGGCCAGCCAAAAACCGCTCTGCCCCTGGAGGTTCCAGCTGTACCACAGGGCAAAGGACAACAGGCCGCCGCTGACCAGGCACACCAGGGAGAGCAGGATCCCCTTCTTCAAGGAATCCTTAAAGGACAGGAAAAAGTCCCGGATCACCCCGTTGCCGTTGCCGCGGATCACCTTGGTAGTGGTGTGGAACAACGCCGCCGTCGCCGGAAGGATAGTCACCACCGGCAGGCAGCACACCATCCAGAAAAAGCTGACGATCATCATGTTGGCAATGCGGGACAGGGCCATGATCAGCGGGTTGTCATATTGAAAAGCACCCATATACCATTCCTCCAAGCTGGTTCCAGCCGTTTTTTCTCTCTTAGAGCGCGAAAGGCACGACCCACGTACCCGGTCATGCCTGACGCAACCCCATTATAGCACAATTTTATCAAATGCGAAAGGAAAAGCTTCGCCTTAGCCCTTCACGCCGCCGACCACCATGCCGCGGACCAGTTCCTTCTGAATGAAGGGGTACACCAGCAGGATGGGCAGGATGGCAACGATGGCAATAGCCATACGGGCGCCCTCAGTGGGCATGGTCTTGAAGGCCAGGGCGGCAGACTCCGCAGCGGTGTCGCCGGACTTCAAGAAGGCGATGTTGTCCATCAGCTTCTTCAGATACACCTGGATGGTGTACAGCTTAGTGTCGCTGATGTAGTACAAGCCGTTGGTCCAGTTGTTCCAGTAGCCCAGGGCGGCAAACAGGCCGATGGTGGTCATAACCGGCTTGGACAGGGGAACCATGATCTTGGCATAGATGCGCATATCGTTGGCGCCGTCCAGGCGGGCCGCCTCAATGATGGAATAAGGGATATTGGCGTTGAAGTAGTTGCGGACCATCAACACGTTCATAGCACCCATCAGGCTGCCAGGAAGGATCAGGGCCCAGATGGTGTTCTTCACATGGAACACGCTGGTCCAAATGATGTAGCTTGCGGTCAAGCCACCGTTAAACAGCACGGTGAAGAACAGGATAAAGGCAAACACATTGCGGGCTTTGAAGTCCTGCCGGCTCAGGGGATAGGCGAACAGGGAAGTCAGCACCAGGTTGGCCAGGGTGCCCACCACCGTGACGATAATGGTCATGGCATAGCAGCGGCCAATGGTGATCCGCTTGGCCCACAGGTAGTCGTAAGCCGCAAAGGAGAATTCTTTGGGCCAGAAGGAGTAGCCGTACTGGGCCAGTGAGCTCTCACTGGAGAGCGAAACGGAGAGCATCAGGATAAAGGGGATAATGCAGTAGATGGCCAGAAGGATCATCACCACCAGGGCGATGTTGTGGAACACTTTTTCATCCCGCATAGTGGGGGTGTCCACATCTTTTACTTTCACTTTATTGCTCATGCTGTTCACCTCACATTAGAAGAGCGCGTTTTCGTTGTCCACCTTGCGCACAATGGCGTTGGAGATGACCACCAGCAGGAAACCGATGATCGCCTGGAACACACTGGCCGCGGAGGACATACCCACGTTGTTCAATTCCAACAGCGCACGGTAAACGTATGTATCAATGGTCTGGGTGGTAGACGTCAACAAGCCTTGGCCCAGAGGCACCTGGTAGAACAGGCCGAAGTCGGAGTTGAAGATCCGGCCGATGCTCATCAAGGTCATGAGGATAATCATGGGACGGAGCATGGGCAGGGTGATGTTCCAGATCTGCTGCATCTTGTTGGCGCCGTCCAGACGGGCGGATTCATACAGGCCCTTGTCAATGCCGCCAATGGATGCCATGTAGATGATGGAACTCTGGCCAGAAGACTGCCAGAAGTGGACAATGGTCAGGATGAAGGGCCAATACTGGGCAGAAGCATACCAGTTGATGGGATTGTCCTTCAGGATGGTGGTGTTGATAAAGCCGTAGGTGTTGGACAGGAAGCCGTAAACCAGGAAGGACAGGATAACGGCAGACACCATGGAGGGGAAGCAGATGATGGGCTGGATGACCTTGGCGATCTTCCGGCTGGAGATTTCTGCCATCAGAATGGCGATGGCCACAGAGATCACCAGGCCCAGGGAGATGAACACCACATTGTAACATACGGTGTTGCGGATCATGGTCCAGGCGTCCTTTGTTTTAAACAGGAACTCGAAGTTTTGGAACCCCACCCAAGGGCTTTGCAAAATGCCGATGGAGAAATTCACCTTTTTAAAGGCGATCAGAATACCAAACATGGGCAAGTAGTTGTTGCAGAACAAATACGCAAGCCCGGGCAGCATCATCAGGAAAAGCGGGATCGTCTTCCTGATTTCCGCCCTGCGCCGCGATTTTTTCTTCTGCGCTAGCAAGCCGTCATATTGGGATACATCAGTGGTTGCCACGAAAATACCTCCTCACAGTTGATATACTCAGTTTACACTTTTTCGACCACCAGGTCTTTTAAAAATGTACACTGCAATTCCCATTTTCTATCAACTTTATATAAAATGGGATGAAAGTTCTTGCACTTTCATCCCATTTTTTTCAAAAAACCAGAGTCGCTCTTTATGTTACTCCAGGGTTTCCAGGGAGTTCACCTGGCTCCAATCGGTGGCATCGCCATACACGTCCTTGTCGAAGATGTATTTCCAGCTGAGCACCTGACCCTTATAGCAGGGCACTGAGTAGACCTTGCCGCCAATGGTGCCAGAACGAATCCAATCTTCCGGCAAAACGCCCACAGCGCCGGCCAGTTCCTTATCCACATAGGGCGTCAGGTCTGACATATATCCATTGGTTACAAAGGTGTTCAGATTTGTGGCTGAAATGATATCATATTTTTCCCCCGAAGCCAAAGCCATACTCATGTTCGCCTCATAGTCGGGCCGAGAGAGTATCTCCAAATCCATTTCCATATGAGTGATTCCCAGTTCCTCATGAATGTAGGCATTGATGGCATCTTCCACCTTTTGCATTTCACTTTCCGCTGGGATCGTCATCATGGAAGCCATGCTCAACCGCACCCGGTAGACCTCCCCATCACCTTCGGCGGTATCGCTGGTTTCAGCGGCGCTGCTCTCCTCAGCCACACTGCTATCCCCACTGGCAGTGCTGCTGCCGGAAGAAGAGCTGTTTCCGCCACCGTCACAAGCGGCCATGGTGCAGGCCATGCACAATGCCAAAACCAGCGCGATCCATTTTTTCGCTTTCATACTCCTACCTCCATTTTGTTTAAAATTTGTCAAGATTGACAATTACTATTATATATAATGTCAAATACAGATAGAAATGTCATTAAAAAAAACACCACTCACTTTCAAAAAAGTACAACGTGTATAAGGATTCCACTTTTTTAAAAAGCCTCACACTGCCATTGCAATAAAGAAAAGGGCGAAACCCTTTTGAGGTTTCGCCCTTTTCGAGGCAGATTGTAAACAAATTACTCGATGGTTTCCAGCCAAGCGTCAGCCTGAGCCTGGTACTCAGCGATGATGTCATTGATACCGGCAGCTTCCAGCTCGGTGAGGAACTGGGGCAGGTATTCGGCAGGATCCACATCGCCGTAGGTCAGCACGTCGTAGTACTGATCATAGATGTTGGAAACAGCAGCCACCTGGGTGGACACGTTAGTGCTGTCGGGGATAAAGCCGAACAGAGGCGGATACCAAGCATTCTCGATCAGCTCTTCCATGAAGCCCTTGTCAGCCTCAGAAGTGTTGGCGTCCATGGGGTACAGGATGAACTGGTTGCCGAAAGCGCCGCAGGTGTACAGAGCGGTGTAAGGCACGGTGTTGATGTCCAGACCCTCGGGATACTCAATGGAGGTCTTGCCTTCGTTCCAGACATAGCTCTCGCCTTCCAGGCCGTAGATCAGGGCGCTGGCGATGAACTCGTCAGTCCAGATCAGGCTCATCATCTCGGCGGAAGCAGCCACGTTCTCAGAGGTGTAAGCCACGCCGTAGGTGAGGGTGTTGGTGGTCATGTCGGAAGTGGCGATCTCAACAGCCTTGAAGGTGCCGCCATAGGTGTTGTTGGAGGTGAACATATTCTCGATGGTTTCGATGGAGTAAGCATGGCCCATGATAACGCCCTTGCTCTGGCCGGACATGACAACTGCGTCATGGGTCAGGGTGTTGGCGGAACCTTCGGGGTCAGAGTAGCCAGCCTGGGACCACTCGTATGCCATTTCCACACCCTTCTTGAAGGAATCGGTGGCAAAGTAGTTCACCAGCTCGGTGCTGTCGCCCACAGTGGCGGTGTAGGTGCCCACAGGGGAAGTGTGATCCTCAAACATGGTCAAGCTGACCAGCTGGTTGTTGTAAACCATGGGACGCTCGTTGGGAGCAGCAGCCTTCAGGTCGGGCAGCACAGCAGCCAGGGTATCCAAGGAGTTCACTTTGCTCCAATCGGTGGCATCGCCGTAAGTAGCCTCGTCGTAAATGTACTTCCAGCTGAGCACCTGGCCCTTGTAGCAAGGCACGGCGTAGATCTTGTCGCCGATGGTGCCAGAGCGGATCCAGTTCTCAGGCAGAACGCTGAGGGCACCAGCCAGCTCGTTGTCCACATAGGGGGTCAGGTCGGCCATGTAGCCGTTGGTCACGTAGGTGTTCAGGGTGTTGGCCAGGATGATGTCGTACTTCTCACCGGAAGCCAGAGCCATGCTCATGTTGGTGGCATAGTCGGTCAGGTTGAGCAGTTCCAGGTCCATCTCCAGATCAGTGATGCCCAGGTCGTCATGGATGTGGGCGTTGATGGCGTCCTCAACCTTCTGGACTTCGCTTTCAGCAGGAATGGTCATCATGGTGGGCAGGCTCAGCCGTACACGGTACAGTTCGCCATCGCCTTCAGCGGTGTCATCGGTTTCAGCGGCGCTGCTTTCCTCGGTAACACTGCTGTCCCCGCCGGCAGCGCTGCTGCCGGAAGAAGTGCTGCTGTTGTTGTTACCGCCGCAGGCAGCCATTGTGCAAGCCATGCACAGTGCCAAAACCAAAGCGACAAACTTTTTGGCTTTCATTCTTTCATCCTCCGTATTGTTTAGTTTTTGCCGAAATCGGCATTTGTTATTGTTAATAATGCCATGTTTTCCAGGGAAAGTCATTAAAGAAATTACGTGAGGTTTTCAAAATAGTACATTTTTTCCAAGAGGTTTTTCTTGTTTTCAAAAATGTATCCATTTCCTTTTAAAAATCTACACTGGGCAGCGTACATTTTCAAATCTGATGCTCTTCCAGCCACTCTGTGCACAGCTCTGCCCAATGGCCCACGTGGGGAATGTCCATTCCCAGGTCATTGTGTCCGTCTGCCAGGGCCAACCCATGGACTCCCTGGGGGAAACAGTGCAGCTCAAACTCCACTCCAGCGGCGGTCAGGGCACTGCAAAGGGCAAAGGAATGCCGGGCGTCATCGCTGGTGGTCTGCCACACGAAACAGGGGGGCGTGTCCGGGGTGACGTTGGCCTCGGGGGCCATGTAATACAGCTCTTCCCGGCTGGAGCAGAAGGGGGTGGAACGGAAGCCAAAAGCCCCGGGGAAGGCGCTGAAGGCAAAAGCTCCATAGCAGATCACCGCAGCGTCCGGCCGGCAGGACTCCCGCTGGATGGGGTCGGCTGCCTGGGGGTCACCCAAGTCGAAGTGGGTGGCGCAGTTGCCGCTGAGCATCCCACCTGCGGAGAAGCCCATGGCAACCACTTGATCGGTGATGCCTAATTTTTCCTTGTTGGCCCGCAGCAGCCGGATGGCGCGCTGCATATCCGCCAGGGCGTCATACCGGGTGTAGGGCTGGAGCCGGTAGGTGAGGATGGCGGTGTTAAAACCCTTTTTGGCAAAGTAATAGGCCACGTTCATGCCCTCGCAGCCGGTGCGGCTGGAAAACCCACCGCCGTGGGCCACCACAATGGTGCCCCGCTTCTTCCCGCCGTTCTGGCCGGGGACGAAGATCAGGGAAGGCTGGGGCTGCAGCGGCGTCTTGTCCCCATCATAGCCGGGGGCGCCCTCCTCCCACAAAGGGATCTGCTCATACTGCTGGATGGCGTCGTTCCACAGTTTCAAGTTGCGCTCCAGGTCAAAGGTGCCGTCCGGTTTCCGGTGCTGGGCAACGGGGATGATAATGGCATCCTCCTGCACCATTTTCTCCAGGACGGCATAATTGTTTTCAAACATAGCTGGCTCCTCCTTTGGTAAAATACCGTGCCAGGACAATCGCCTGGCTTTTTTTCCATTATATCCAGGTGGGATTTGGAACTTCATTAAAAAAAGTGGCGGCGGCTTTTGAGAAACACGCTTTCCCCGCCGCTTCAGACACGCAAAAAAGCCGCCGGGCATGGCCGGGCGGCTTTGAGGCGTTTATCGGGCGGCTTCCTTCAGGTGGGGCAGCAGTTCTTTCAGCACTTGGGCATAGCCGTTGGCAAACATATGGATCCCCTCTACTGTGTATTCCTGTTTCAAAAAGCCCTGTTCGTCCACCAGGCCTTTGTTGCAGTCGATGAACGCCAGGCCCAGCTTCTCCGCCAAAGCCTTCACCCCCTGGTTGGCCTGCTGCACTGCCCGGTTGTTCCGCCAAGCCAGCAGCGCCTTGTTGTGAGGTTCTTGCCCCATCAGCTCTTCACACAGGGGGTAATACGCCATGAGGGTCAACTTGACCCCGGGCACATTCTCCTGGATCCCCCGCAGGATGGCCTCGTATCGCTCCAACAACCCCTCCAGGGTGTAATCGGAGGTGTTCATGTCGTTGGTGCCGATGTTGATGAACACATGGCTGGGCTGCAGCTCATACACAGCCACATCCAGCACCTCTTGGAACTGCCGGGTGGTAAACCCGCTGAACCCCCGGTTGTACAGGGTGATATTCTCCCCCAGGTCCTGCAAAAGCTCGTGGATGGGGAACTGCTCCATCAGGCTGGAGCCAGTCAGGACGATTTTCCCCTTCTGGGCCAGCTGGTTCAGGCGGTGGTACCGCTGGATTTTCAGTTGGGTTTCCCGCTGGATCATCTCCTCCAGCCGGGTTTGTTCTTCAGACATCAATATTCTCCTTTCCAAAAGGGACTATTATGGGATCAGCAACACCAAAGGCATGGTGGCAATGGACAAAATGGTGGACAGGCATACAATCCCGGCGGCGGCCTGGGCGTCACCGCCCTGCCGCTGGACGTACACCGCCAGGTTGGAGCCCACCGGCGCCGCGGCAGCAATAAGCACAGCGGTCTTCATCTCCCCAGGAAGGGTGGGGAACAGCTTCAAAAGCAGCACCGTCAGCAGGGGAATCAGCAGCAGCCGGACCACGCTCACCGCCCAGGCGTCTTTGGAGAGGAACATCTTTTTCAAGGGGATGTTCCCCAGCAGCACCCCCAGGATCACCATGGCCACCGGTGCATTGCAGGCAGCCACAGCACCCACCGCGTCGGTGAGGAGCTCCGGCAGGGTGACCGGCAGAAAGTACAGCAGCAGCCCCAGCACAAAGGCCACCACCAAGGGGTTCTTCACGATTCCCAGAGGTTTGGCCGCCTGAGCGTCCCCCAGGATGGCCTGGCCGTAGGTCCACTGGAGGATGTTCAACAACGCCACGAACCCGGCAATGTAAAACACCGCCCCCTCCCCCAGCACCGCGGTGATCAGAGGGATGCCCATGAACCCTGCGTTGGAAAAGGCGCTGCCGAAGTTGAGTTCCGGCCGTTTGCGGAACACCAAAAAGGACACCCCCATGGCCATGGCCAGGGCCAGCACGGAAAGCAGCAGGGACCAAAGCAGGTGCTCCGTGTCCTGGGCCGTGGCAGGCCGGAGGAACGACTTCACAACGACACAGGGGAGGATCACATACAACAGCAAATTGGTGAGCGCAGAATTGTTCTGGGTGGTCACCAGACGGGCCCGGCAAAGGCACCAGCCCACCCCCACATACAAAAACATCGTGACAAGCTGCCACAGCAAAATGGACGCCTGTTCCATACCTTGTTCCACCTTTCCCCGGGGCCGGAAGACACGGCCCACATTGATAACCCTAGTATACGTTGGCCCCCCTGCCCCGTCAAGCGCCGGGGAAAGAAAAAAGGGAAGCCTCCCTTCGCGGGAAAGGCTCCCCTTCCGTGCCTGCCGCTCAGCCGAACACCGCCTGCTCCATCAGGGCGCAGAGGATGTGGTAGGTGGGCAGGGTCAACTCTTGGATTTTAAAGGTCACATCCGCCGGCAGGTGGATGGCCACATCGGCGATCTCCGCCGTGGCGCCGCCGTCCTTGCCGCACACCAGCACGGTGGCCACGCCCAGGGCCTTGGCCACCCGCACCGCGTTGTACACGTTTTCCGTGTGGGGCGCCGTGCTGAAAGCCAGCAGGGCGTCCCCCTCTTTCCCATAGCCGTAGACCTGCTGGGCAAAAATCAGCGCCGGGTCCACGTCGTTGAGCAGGGCCGTCAGCAAGGTGGTCTGGGAGTTCAAGGAGATGGCCGGGATGGCCCCGTGGAGCCGCCCCACCAAATCTTGGGCCCCCACAGACTCCAGGCGCTGCTCCATCTCCTGGGGGACCTTCCGCTGGATCCAGAAGTTCTTCATCAGCTCTCCCACCACGTGTTCCGCGTCGGAGGCGCTGCCCCCGTTGCCACAGGTGAGCAGCTTCCCCCCTGCCTTCACCCGGGCGCTCAAAAGCTCTCCCGCCGCCCGGATCTCTGCCTCCTGCCCCGCCAGGACAGGATACCGTTCCAACAGTGTTTCAATGTGACCCATTCTCTGTTACCTCCCGTATGGTTTATGCCTCTCCCAAAACGTCCCAAGGGGTGACCATCCCCAAAAGGGGTTCCCCCGGTGTGCCGTGCTCTGTGATGAAGATCACCGACACCCGTTTGTTTTTCCCGCGGACTCGCTCGAAAATGCGGCGCACGGAGATATAGGTGGCATCCTTGGGGACGAATTGATAGTTTTCCGTGTGGGCAGGCAGGGCAATGTACTTGCCCAGCTCCGCCACTGTGGTATCGGGTTTGATGCCCTTCCCGCCGCTGCGCAGCAGGTACTGGAACACGCACCCCACGCTGAACACCCCGCAAAACTCCCCGTTTTCCAGCACGGGGATGTGGGAGTAGCCGTTTTTGTCCATCACTTCCATCAGCCGCAGCACCTTTTGATGCATATGGGCTTTCATCACCTGGTCGCCTTTGGTGGCAAACTCCAGTGCCAAGGGCGGCTGCTTTACAAAGGCCAGCACCTCCTGCAGGGCGTCCACCACCGGCTGGGAGGGCTCCACAACGGGCTCCCCGTCCAAGTTGGCAGTGTGGGTGAGCAGGTTGCGGATCTCCCGGCAGATCTCCAGCTTATCCCGCACCGGGGCGCTTTCATAATCCTTTTCAAATTCGTACACCACGCTGGAATAGTGGCGCCGGGCATTGCGGTATTTGTCCTCCAGCGCGTCTTCCAGCTGCTTATAAAGGTCTAAAAACTCGTCGATCCGTTTGGCTGCCTCCTGGCCGTCCATATTCCATCCCCCTTACATTCTCTCTCTTGACGCTGCCGCACAAACTCCTCCCGCAGAAGGGAGAAGGGCAGGTCGTCCCGGACCACATCCCGGTAGCCCCGCACCGCTTGCCGCAGCCGTCCTTCCCGGGTAAACCCCAATTTTTCCAGCACCCGTTGGGAGGCGCGGTTTTCCACAAACACCCGGGCGGACACCACCACCGCCCCCAGCTTGAAAAAGGCATAGGGCAAAAGCGCTTCCAGGGCTTCGGTCATCAGGCCCTGGCCGGCAAAACGCTCATCTAAAAAGTATTCCAGACTCACGGCCTTCACCTTGGGGCGCAGATCGTCCTCGGCAATCCACACTGCTCCCACCAGGCTCCCTGTGGACCGCTCTTCCAAGAAAAACACCCGGTCGGAAGCGCTGTCTTCCAGCAGTTGATCCGCCACCTTTTTCTTTTTCACCCGGTCCATGGCGTTGTACCGCAGCACATACTCGCTGTTTCGTATCCGCTCATAGGGGGCCAGGTCGGACACCCGGGGCCGACGCAAGATAAGCCGCTTCGTTTCCAGCTGCAATTCCACAGCCGCCCCCTTTACAGCAGGGTCTTGGAGGGCAGCCCCTCCACCTGCCCCAGCAGGTCTTGGGCCTCTTTTGCCACCGCCTTGCGGAACTCCTCCCGGTAGGCACGCAGGTCCTTGATATCCTGGATCAGCCCGTCACGTTCCCGTTCCAGCTCCTGGCAGACGCGGCGGCGGGATTCCTCCTCCCCCTGGCGGGATCTTGCAGACTGGGCCTCTTCCAGCTGGGCCTTGAGCTGCTGGTTTTCCTTCCCCAATGTGCGCATGGCCTCGGAGAGGGCCTCCCCGTCCCGGGCGTCCTCCTCCACCAGCACGGAGAGCTCCTCCAAAAAGGCGTCCACCTGCTGGGCCAGATACCATTTGCCCTTGGATTTAAACTGGGCCCTGAGCAGGGCTTCCCTCGCCCGATCCATCGTGAAGCTCCCCCTTCTCCATAAACTCTTCAAAAGCCTGCCGTCCATACAAGGTGTTGAGGGCTTGCAGCAGCCCGCCCGCTGACAGCCGCTCCGGCAGCCCTAGGCGGCGCTGCAGCTCTTTCCGCCGGGCGGCGCTGTCCTCCCCGCCGGAAAGCCCCCACCGGTACAGGTCCGCCTTGGTCAGGGGTTCCCCCTGGGGAGCCGGCTGGGGGCCGTCCTCCACCGTGGCACCTGCCCGCTCCAGGGCATGACGCAGCACGGAAAGCTCCATGCCCTCCACTCCCAGCTTCCCCTCCTTGGAGGGGGCTGCCTTGCGCCGCTCTTTCCCCAGGATGTCGGGGATATAGGCGTGCTTGATCTGCTGGGGCGGGATGGAGGAGGAAAGCTTGCTGCGGATCAAAAAGCCTGCGCCGTCGCTGTCCGTCAAGACGATGAGCCCCCGTTTTGCCGCTAGCTCCCGCAGGTAGCGGACCTTCTCCCGGTCTTTGAAAATGCCAAAGCCGTTTGTTTCTATAATAACACCATCCACCAGAGAAGAAAGCTTGATTTTGTCGTACTTTCCCTCCACCACGATGGCCTCTTTCACCCGGATCATGCCTTGCCTCCGTGGGCGGCCAGCAGCAGCTTGGCGATCAGTTCGTCCAACAGGATGCGGGCATCCAACCGGGAACCCTTCAGGGCCAGGTCCGCCTCCAGCAGCAGGTGGAGGCTCTCCCGCAGCACCTGCAGCGACACCCCCCGGGCATTCTGCTGGGCCTTTTTCAGGCGGAAGTCCTTTCCCTTGTAGTCGCCGTACTGGGCGGCATCCCCGTAGGAGCCACCGTGCTCCAGGGCAGCCCGCACCCGCACCATATCCAGGTAGGAGGTGGCCAGGGCGCCCACAATGGCAACCGGCTCCTCCCGCTGGTAAAAGAGGGTGTCCAGCAAGGTGTAGGCCTTTTCATAGCTGCCCCCCACCAAAGCCCCCGCCAACAGGAACACGGTGGTTTCCATGGACTTGGGCACCAGCTCCTCCACCATGTCCCCGGTGATCTCCGGGGTCCCCTGCCCAAGGGCGTAAGCACAGAGCTTTTCCAGCTCGTTTTGCAGGGCGGTCAGGTCCATCCCCGCGTACTCCAGCAGCTTCTGCCCCACCGGCCGGGACAGCCCACAGCCCGCCTTTTCCGCCTCCCGGGACAGAAACCGCAGCAGTTCTGTCTG
>CAJFMJ010000025.1 GCA_904391645.1 uncultured Neglectibacter sp. | reverse complement strand
TTATTATGCGGGCTTTGTCGAAGCCTGTCAATTTATGGGGTTACATTTTATGATTTTCTCGATTTCCCGGCTACTCTTGGCCCGAATTTTCCAGGATAGCACCAAACTAGCACCGCTCGTTTTCTAACTTGCAAAAGAAATCGGGCAATACAGCCCCTCCCCCCTCTCGCTTGCGTGTTTCCACATCCACTCCAAAACCGCGTGCCGAGGGTTCAAGTCCTTCTGCCCCTGCCAATCCACTTGTCCCCAGGCTCTGCGAAAACCGCATGGCCTGGGGATTTTTCGTACCTATGTTGCCCTGGACAGGGTCTAGTTTTTCACTGCCTATGCCCTATATGTTCCCGTCCTGCGCCATTTCTTCGCACCGACTTTCCAAAATCCAGCACCAAAACCGCACCCCATCTTTCCGTTTTTTGCGTGTCAGCACCACGTGCGGCCCACTTGCGCTTAGCCACGCTGCACGCCTCTCGAAAAATTTTCCTTTTCTTTGTTTAGGCAAAAACCAGGCACGCCGACAGCCGCGCGCCCAGGTCGTCGCTTTTCAAGTACCGCTCCGACTCCATGGCCGCCGCTTCCGGCTGCCCGCTGAAATAGTGGTACTCCGCCAAGGCAATGTCCCTCCGGGAACCAGGTGTCATCCGCTCGGCCGTAGCCCGGCATCTTCCCGGTGTAAACGCCGTGTTCATCAAGGGCATGAGGTTTTTGTTTGCCAGCAGTTCCCAAGCCAGGCTTCTCTCGCAGGGCATCGGCCGTTCTTTCCGCAGGTCGCCAGGCTTGTCCGCCCCAATAGGGATGGCCCAGCGTTTCCCGAACTTCACCGCTCCCGGAACACGCCCTTCGGTGCAATATTGGATTACCCGCCGCTCGGACACGCCCCAGCGCTCCGCTGTGGCCTGAGTGGACTGGAAGCCGTTCACTTGAATGCCTCCCATCATGTGTTCTAGTTAAAGTATAGTCAACTGGGGGGAGATTTGCAAGCGGCTTCCCCGCCGGGACTTTTTCGGCACACTCCTGATGTAGCTTCACAACAGCACTTTCTTTTTCCGCCCTTAAAAACACTTCCACCCCAGAAGGAAGGGTTTCCCTTTCCCAAATAAATCAGGTCCTATTTTTTTAAAAAAACGTCCTGGTTTTTCCAAAGCTCCCGCTGTACCATTACAGTAGGATTGGATTGGATCACGCTCGACAAGGAGGAATTGTTTTGAAACTGACCCATCTTCGCACAAATCACGTGGAAACGCCTTTGGGGCTTTATTTGGAACACCCGGTCTTTTCGTGGGTAGCGGAAGACACCACGGACAAGCGCCAAGTTGCCGCACAAATCGTGGTGCAAGACCCGCTGGGAAACCTTATTTACGACAGCGGCAAGCAGGGGGGGATCTCCTCCCTGGGCTTCGAAGCCCCCATAGACCTTCTCCCCCGCACCCGGTATCACTGGGCTGTCACCGTGTGGGGTGACGGAGGAAGCTGCGCCTCTGCCTCTTCCTGGTTTGAAACAGCCAAACAGGCAGAGCCTTGGCAAGCCCAATGGATCGCCGCTGACTTTGCGGACTTAGAAACCCAGCCTCTCTTGGCCAAAGACTTCTCTTTGGGAAACCAAGTGGCGTCTGCCCGGGCTTATGTCTGTGGTGTGGGACTTTATGAGTTGGAGGTAAACGGCCAGAAGGCGGGGGACGAATACCTTTTGCCGGGCTATCACTGCTATGACTTCCAGCTGGAGTACCAGACCTTTGACATCACGGACTTGCTGCGTTCCGGGGAGAATACCTTGGGGCTTTCCATGGGCCCTGGCTGGTACAAAGGCGACATCATTTTCGACCGGTATCACAACTTATACGGCAACACCATGCAGGCCATTTGCGAAGTCCACGTGGTGTTGGAAGACGGCTCGGAACAGGTAATCGTTTCCGACAACACCTGGAAAAGTTATCCCTCCCCGGTCACGTTCAGCAACATCTATGACGGGGAACACTACGACGCCTGCAAAGAGATCCCCGGCTGGTCCCAGCCGGGATGCAGCGCTTCTGCCAGTGGGGTGCGTCCCGGCACCGAGAGCCTGGAAAAGCTTGTCCCCCGAATGGGTCCGAAGATCGTCAAAAAAGCCTGCTTCTCCCCCGCTGTGCTTCACACCAAAAAAGGCGAAACCGTCTTGGACTTCGGCCAAAACATGACTGGCTGGGTGGAGTTTTTTGTGGACCAGCCTGCAGGCAAAGAGGTGGTGCTCACTTACGGGGAGGTACTTCAGGACGACTGCTTCTACCGGGACAACCTGCGCACTGCCAAGAGCGAATACCGTTACATCTCCAAGGGGCAGCCTGCCCATGTGCGTCCCCACTTCACCTTTTACGGGTTCCGCTATGTAAAAGTGGAGGGGCTGGACTCGGTGCGGCCCGAGGACTTTACCGCCTGGCACGTTCGCTCGGATGTAGATGCCATTGGCTCGATTGTTTCGGCAGACGAACGGGTGAATCAGCTGTTCCACAACGCCCTGTGGGGCCAGTATGACAATTTCCTGGATGTGCCCACCGACTGCCCCCAGCGGGATGAGCGCCTGGGCTGGACCGGTGATGCGGCCATCATTTCCTCCACTGCGTGCAAAAACCTGTATATGCCCGCCTTTTTCCACCACTTTGTCCACAACGTGGGGCTGGAAGAAAAGCAGTTCGGAGGGTCAGTCCCCTTCTTTGTGCCCGCGCCCAAAGCGCCGGATGAAAAGGACGCCTTTTGGCTGAGCCACAACGGCGACGGCTGCGCCATCTGGAGTGACGTTGCCACCATGATGCCTTGGGCCATTTACGAAAACTATGGCGACGTGTCCCTGCTGCGCAGGGAATACCCGGTGATGAAGACCTGGGTGGAGCGGATCCACCAGGACGACCTGGCTGACGGCGGACGGGGCCTGTGGCTCCGGGGCAGACAGTTGGGCGACTGGCTGGCCCTGGACCGGGAGGACGGGGACACTCAAAACCCGTTTGGCGCCACGGATCTTACTTACACTGCCACGGCGTTTTACTACTACTCCACAAGCCTCACCGCCAAGGCTGCAAAAGCTTTGGGCCTGGAAGAGGACCGCGTCAAGTATGAGGCACTGTGCGGGACCATCAAGGCTGCATTTTTGGAGGAATACTTCCAGGAAGACGGCTCCCTGAAGATCCCTGTCACCCAGACTGCCTGTGTGCTCTCCCTGTTCTTCGGCCTGTATCCCCAGGGGAAACAGGAGGCAGTGTTGGCCCAGCTGAAAGAGCGCATCCAGGCACGGGGCAACCATTTGGACACCGGGTTCTGCGGCACCCCATTCCTGTGCCGGGCCCTGTCTGAAAACGGCGCCAACGACCTGGCCTATACCCTGTTCTTAAACGACGACCTGCCCAGCTGGCTGTATGAAGTGAAAATGGGCGCCACCACGGTGTGGGAACGGTGGAATTCCATCCTCCCTGACGGCTCCATCAGCGGCACAGGGATGAACAGCCTGAACCATTACGCCTACGGGTCCATTGTAGACTGGATGTACCGGGACCTCTGCGGCCTGAACCCAGTGGAGGAAGCCCCTGGGTACAAGAAGGCTGTGATCCGTCCCATGGCGGACAGGCGCATCCCCTGGGCCAAGCTGCAGCTGGAAACCGCTTCCGGGGAATACCGGGTGGAATGGCGCTGGCAGGACGATGAGCTCCACGGCAGCGTGACCGTGCCTTTTGACTGCCAAGCCCAGCTCCACCTTCCCGATGGCACCCTGAGGGCTCTCACTGCGGGCACCTTTGTCTTCTGACCCCCGGTGTTTTCTTCACCAGGAAACGGCTGAGGGCCGTATCCGCTTTCCCGATATAGGACGCAAAACAGCGCCCGGCACAGTTGCCGGGCGCTGTTTTTATTGGCGGCAAATTGCTCATGACCTGCCGCTGTGAGGTGTGACAAACCTTCGGCAAAACAGCTTTTCCAAAGGTTCACAAATTCATTTGAGCTTCAACGCCATGGCCACCCAGCCCTTTTCCTCCCGGCGTTCGATCACCTGGAACGCGGGGGCAATGGCCGCAAGGACGTCCTCTTCCCGGGTGTCGATGATGCCGCTGACGATGTAGGTGCTGTCTTTTGTCAAAAAGCGAGGGGCGTCTTTGCTCAACTCAATGACGATATCCGCCACAATATTGGCGGCCACCACCTGGAACTTGCCAGTGACTTTCTCCGCCAAGTTGCCGCAGATACCGGTAAACCGCTCTGCCACCCCATTGGTGGCGGCGTTCTCAACAGCCGTCTTTACGGCCAAGGGGTCAATATCCACGCCCACAGCAGACTTGGCACCCAGCAGCAGTGCTGCTACAGACAAGATCCCGCTGCCGCAGCCCATGTCCAAGAAGTCGATCCCGGGGGTGACATAGCGCTCCAACAGCTCCAGGCACAGGCGGGTGGTTTCATGGGTGCCGGTGCCAAAGGCCAGACCCGGCTCCAAGTGGAGCACTGTGCGGCCCTGGGCGTCGTATTCGTCCTCCCACAAGGGGCGGATCAAAAGCTTCTCCCCTACGGGGATGGGTTTAAAGTATTTCTTCCAGTTGTTGATCCAGTCCTCTTCCACGCAGGAATCGCTGTCCAGTTCAAAGGGGATCTGCTCGGCCTGGAAGCGCTCTTTTAAAAAGGAAACCGCTTCCGCAGGGTTCGCCTCCGGGCTGATGTAAATGTGGATGATGGCGTGTTCCCGGTCCTTCTGGAGCAGCTCTTCATCGATGAGGTCGATGTGGGCAATCTCCATGGCTTCCTCTTCTAAATGGGAATAGTCCTCCATATAGATGCCGTAGGGCACCACCATGTTGGCAATGGCTCCTGCCAAGTCAGCTTGGGGCGCCGGCACTTTGATTTTCAGTTCGGTCCAATTTTCACTCATGGGTCTTCCCCCGTTTTTTTAGTTTGAACGTATTATACCCTATCCCTCACCTCATTGCAACCGGAGGCGCTATGACAAAACGGAAATTCCTGCTCCAGGGGGCCGTACTCACGGCGGTATCCCTGTTTTTGCGCGTGACCAATATGGGCTATCGGTCCTTCCTGTCCCAAAAGATGGGCTCGGCCGGCATGGGGCTTTACCAGCTGATCTTCTCCATTTTCATGCTCACGGTGACCCTCTCCACCTCGGGCATCAGCCTGGCGGTGACGCGGATGGTTTCCGCCGCCATCGCCACGGGCCGCCGGGAAGTGATCCGCTCCACAGTGGCCCGGTGCTTTGGGTTTTGCCTGACCATCAGCCTTTCCATTGCCACCTTGCTGTTCTTTTTGGCAAAGCCTGCAGCCACAGTGCTGCTGGGCACACCCCAGGCAGCCCCCTGCCTGCGGATCCTGGGGGTGGGGCTGCCCTTCATGTCCCTGTGCACCTGCATGAAAGGCTATTTCCTGGCCGTGGATGAATCCCTGTCCACGGCGTTTTCCGACACCGTGGAACAGCTGCTGACCATGGGGGTGACCTTCTACTTATTTTGGCGGTTTGCCCCCCAAAGCCTGGAGGCCGCCTGCTTCGCCGCCATGCTTTCCTCCACCCTGGGGGAGATGTCCTCCTTTGTGTGCGGATGGGCCGCCTACCGGCGCAGCCTGAAGCGCAACACGCCAAAGCGTCGGGAACAAGCCTCGGGCGTGCTCCAGGGGCTGTCCCACATTGCCTTGCCCTGCACCTTGAGTTCCGCTGCCAGAAGCGCCCTGAACACCGGAGAGAACCTGCTGATCCCCAAAGAGCTGCAACGCTATGGGCTGGGGTACTCTTCGGCGCTTTCCCAATACGGGCTGCTCTCCGGCATGGCCATGCCCATGCTGTACTTTCCTTCTTCCCTGCTGTCCTCTTTTGCTTCCCTGCTGATCCCCAAGATCGCAAAGGAGCGGGAACAGGATCACCGCCGGACAGTGGCCCATATCACTGGGAAAGCAGTCGGGCTGGCTTTGGCTTTCGGGATGTTTTTTTCCGGGGTGTTTTTGGCCTTTGGGGACAGCTGGGGCATGGCTTTTTACAACAGCAATGCCGCTGGGACTTACCTGCGGGTACTGGCGCCCCTGGCCCCGCTCATCTACCTGGACGTGGTGGTGGACAGCCTTTTAAAGGGCCTCGATGAGCAATTTAATTCCATGAAGTACAATTTCGCCGACTCCCTGTTGCGGGTCACCTTGGTGCTTTGTTTGATGCGCTTTTTCGGCATGGAAAGCTATGTGGGGATCCTGTTTTTCAGCACCATTTTCAACGCTTCCCTGAGCCTGCACCGGCTGCTGAAAGTGACTCAGGTGCGGCTGTCCCTGATGGGCAACGTGGTGCTTCCCCTTGCCTGCGCTGTTTTGTCTGTGATAGGCGGCAAAGCCCTCCTGAGCTGCACAGGCATTGTCCAACCCTTGTGGGCTTCGGCGGTGGGGACTGCCTTTTCGGCTGCCCTGTTTGCAGGGCTTTACACCGGGTCTTCCCGGCTTTGGCAAAGGGCAAAGAAAAAGCCGGCCCCTGCCAGGACCGGCCAACTTCACGATTTATAAGATTTTGCCAAAGACTTTGCCCGGTCCCGGAACTGCTCCACCACTTTTTTGGGGCCGGTCAAACGGACATTCCCTTCCATGGAAAACAGCCAGGTAAACAGGGCGCCGTCCACGGGGGCCTTCACGGTAGCCCGCAGCCTGCCTTTTCCCAGGGCTTCCACTGCCAGCGCTCCGGAAAAATGGCCTGCCACCTGTGAGAGGAATTCCTGCGGGAACTCCAAGGTGAGCTTCTCCCCCACCGGCAAAGCCCCTTCCCGAGGCCGTTCCAACAGCTTTCCCTGTGCAATGGCACACAAGGGAATCCTCTGCAACCGCCGGGTTTCACTGTCAAAAGCAAGAAGCGTTTCCACACCGTCCTGCTGAAAAAGATGCCAGGGGTTCAGGACAACGGTGGCCCAGGACTGCTCTACCATACCGCCGGCAGACGCCTCCCAATGGGCCATTTGGCACTCCACTTGGAGGCCCCGCTCTACAGCCAAGGTCAACACTTCTTTTACGGAAAGCCCTTTCCCGGCAGCCTCATCCTCTGGAGCAGAAAGGCCATCCAGCTCCCCGTTGGCATGAAGCAATTCCTCCCCTTGATACTGGCTACCCAAAGTGGCAAGCTTCTTGATCAGCCGTGCCGCTTTCCGCTGGGTGAGGAAGGGGGCCTGTCGCACTGCCTGGGCCAGCTGGGTGAGGTCCTCTTGGGAGAAAGGACGCTGGGCTAAATAGTATTCAAAACAGCGTGACTTCCGGGTTTCAATGGCAAACCCGAACCGCCGCAAAGTTTCCAAATCGTCGTACAGGCTTTTGCGCTCGGCAGGGATCCCCTTGGACTCCAACTCCGCCAACATCTGAGGCAGGGTAATGGCGTGCTGCCCATCGGTCTTTTCCAGCAGCATTTGCGCCAGATACAACAGCTTTAACTTCTTTTCAGACACATTGGGCATGGGACACACCCTCCTTCCATCTTAGCTTGCCGGACTTGCAGGGCCGGAACTGACCACCACGGTCACCGTGGCACCGTAATCTAAGGTATCCCCCGCCTGGTGGTCCTGATAGCGCAACACATATCCGGCTTCCACATCTTCACTGGCCTCATCAACCCGCTGAGGGACAAAGCCGCTCTCTGTCAAAACCGTCTGAAGTTCCTCATAACTGACGCCATCGTAAGAAGGCAACGCGCGTTTGGCACTGCCCCGGCTGACCGTGACGGAAACGGTCCCGTCTTCCGGGAGGGGTTCCCCGCCAAAGGGCACCTGGCTGCTGATGCATCCCTCTGCCACCGTGTCGTTGAACTCTTGGGCCGTGACTTTTATCTGGAAAGAGTATTCCCCATTTTCCACTTTTTGCAGGACTTCCTCGTAATTTTCATTGACCAGGTTGGGCACTGTTGCCGCCACTTGGGAGGAACTGCTCTCTTTAAACAGCTGGTTCAAATCGTTGAAGGACATCCCCCGCTCCCCCAGCCACAGGGAAGCCACAATGATCAGCGCCACAAAGGTGACCACAGCCGAACCCACCAGCCACACAAAGGGAGGCATCCCTTTCCCCTGGGGAAGGTTGATATCCAGCGGCGGGAGGCGCCGGATGGCTTCGGTCTGGTCCACCTCGTTCATCAAAGTGGGCGCCGCAGCCAGTTCGGACTTAAAGCGTTCGAAGCTGGCGGTACGCTTGTCCGGGCGCACCTGCAGGGCGTTCGCCACCGCCGTGACCACGAAAGGCGGCAAGGAGTGAAGGACCTCTTTCGAGATCATCAGCCGCTGGTCTTTCAGCCGGTGGGGCGCCTCCTGGGGGGCCTGGCCGGTGAGGATGTACAACAAGGTGGCTGCCAAAGCGTACACATCGCTGGGCTCACCGCACCGGGCTTTCTCCGTATATTGCTCCAAAGCAGCAAAGCCAGGGGCTAAGTCAGCCTCCAGGGCAGAACCCATCCGCCGGGCTGCCTGGATGGAAAACGAGGTGATCAGCACCATGCCGTCCCCCGTCACCCGCAACGAATCGGGGCTGATGCCCAAATGGGAGATCCCCAAGGAGTTCATCAAGCCCAGGGCGGAAACTACCGGCTGGAACAACCGGTTGGCAGTATTCCAAGGCAGGGTACCCCCTGCATTCTCCACATAACGCCGCAAGGACACTGCTGGCACATATTCATAGACCGCATAAGCGGTGTAATTTTCCTCGAAAAGGTCCAACACCGAGTGGACCACTGTCACCTCACGGAGCCGGCTGACATTTTTCTGCAATTCCAGGAATTGGTCTAAGTATTGGTCAAACAGCTGCTCACTGCCCGTATGGGGGACCACGGTACCGTCGTCCTCATTCCGGGAGGCAAGGGCAAGGGGGAAAAATTCCCGAAGCTCCACCTCTTTGCGGGTGGAAAGGTCCAACGCAGCATAGGTGATGCCCTCGCCGTTCATCGCTTTCACCCGGCCCACCTGGTATCGGGAGGCGACCACCGTAAAGCAGGGGAGCGCCTCTGGCGGCTGAGGCTTGCTGTTGTCCCATCCGCAAACGGGACAAGCTTCGCCGCTGGCTGCCAGCTCGGCAAAACAATTCGCGCACAGTTTGCTTTCCATTTCTCCCTCCACTTTCCGCCCCGGCAAGGTACCACAACAAAGGCTCCCTGGTGGGCAGGCACAAAATCATGTTTCGATTATACCACAACCCTGTGGAAAATACAAGAAAATTAGGTCGAAACAGAAAGGGACGGTACGAAAAACCGTACCGTCCCTTGAAAAAGCTAGTAAAATTGTAGGAAAAACGTGCCAGAAATGCTCTTTTAGGCCTTGCCCACAGAGCCGAACAGCTCCATCTTTTCCTTGACAGTGGCCTTGATAGCCTCGGTGCCGGGAGCCAGCAGCTTGCGGGGGTCGAAGCCCTTGCCCTGCTGATCCTTGCCCTCTTCGATATACTTGCGGGTGGCAGCGGCAAAGGACAGCTGGCACTCGGTGTTCACGTTCACCTTGGAAACACCCAGGGTGATGGCCTTCTTCACCATCTCAGCGGGGATGCCGGTGCCGCCGTGGAGCACCAGGGGCATGGTGCCGGTCTTCTCCTGGATCTTGGCCAGAACGTCGAAGTTCAGGCCCTGCCAGTTGTCGGGGTACACGCCATGGATGTTGCCGATGCCAGCAGCCAGCATGGTGACGCCCAGATCGGCGATCTTCTTGCACTCTTCGGGATCGGCCACTTCGCCGCCGCCAACAACGCCGTCTTCCTCGCCGCCGATAGCGCCGACTTCAGCCTCCACAGAGATCCCCTTCTCGGAAGCGATGCGGATGATCTCCTTGGTCTTCTCGATGTTTTCTTCAATGGGGTAATGGGAGCCGTCAAACATCACAGAGGAGAAGCCGTCTTCCATAGCCTGCAGAGCACCCTCATAGGAGCCGTGGTCCAGGTGCAGGGCAACGGGAACGGTGATGTTCAAGGTTTTGAGCATCCCTTTCACCATGCCGGTGACGGTGTTATAACCGCACATATACTTGCCAGCGCCCTCAGACACGCCGAGGATGACAGGAGAATTGCACTCCTGGGCAGTGAGCAGGATGGCCTTGGTCCACTCCAGGTTGTTGATGTTGAACTGGCCAACAGCATACTTGCCTTCCTTGGCCTTTTGGAGCATTTCTTTTGCGGAAACTAACATAACTGGTTTGCCTCCCAAAACGGTAAGATTTTTAACTGGTTTTATTATACTGGACAAGCAGGGAAAAATCAACTCCCACAGGTGGAAATGTTGTCAAACTTTAAACGATCTTGGGAATTTGCCCGGGAAACCGTGCTGTTTTTCCGCCTTGACAGGCCTTTTCCCGGGTGGTACAGTGAAGAAAAGACTTTCTGGAGGCACCAGCCATGGAGAACTCATTTCCCAAACGGGTCTATCAATTGGTACAGCGCATCCCAGCTGGTCGGGCTGCCACCTATGGCCAGCTGGCGGCCCTGGCAGGCTCCCCCAGGGCTTCCCGGATCGTGGGGGCGGCCCTAGCCCATGCCCCAGCAGGCCTGCCCTGCCACCGGGTACTTTACCGGGACGGCACCCTGTGCTGCGACCAAGCCTTTGGCGGCAAGGAAGTCCAGCGCCAGCTTTTGGAAGCGGAAGGGGTCCCTTTCCTGCCAGATGGCCGGGTAGACCTGAAACACTGCTTGTGGGATCCCACAGAAGGCACGGGGGAATCTTTGTGATTTCTGCACCTTGTGCGAACCTATCTTTTCCCGTATACTGAAGGAAAAGGAGGGATTGGTATGAACGATACATCGGCTGTGCTAAAGCTCTTCGGTTGGGCTGTCCTGATCATAGGGGTGATTGGGGGGCTTGGCGGCGCCTTTCTTGGAGGCGGGGTCCCCTTTTTCCTCGGCGCTCTGCTGGCGGCAGGAATCTGCTGTGCACTGCTGGAAGGGCTTGGGGAGATCATCCGCCTGCTGGACCAACAGGTGACCTCCTCCCAGCGGTTGGAAGAGGCTTTGGAACAGCTGCTGCACGGGGAGGAACAACCCGCACCCGGGCCGCATACCTGCGCAAAATGCGGCACCCAGCTCCCCCCTGGCGGGAAAACCTGCCCCACCTGCCACCATGTGAATGAATGATCATAAAAACGCCAAAAGGAGCACCGAAAAGGTGCTCCTTTTTTTACGGGCAGTTTGCTTGTGACACCAAGGCCGCAAAAGTCCACCCTTACTACAGCGTGGAAGGTGGCTCCATGCCCTCCTCCGGGATCCGATCGGGAAGTTCCCCACCGCCTGGCTGGCCTTCCGGTGGCTGGCCCCCGTCAGATTGGCCCTCTCCGGGCTGCCGGCCGCCAAACTGGCCTCCGCCTTGACCGCCAGGCATTCCGCCGGGATTGCTTTCCGAACCGTCGTTGGTAGTGACATCGCCGCCGTTGTTGGTATAGGTACCGTCCGTATCCAGGGCAGTATCCCCGTTGCCGTTACAGGTGAGGTCCAAGGTGCCGCCGTTAATGGTCAAATCCCCGTTGGAATCCACACAGTCCCCTTCCGACACGATGGTGAAAGTACCTCCATTGATGATGATGAACACATCGGCGTTTGCGGTGAATTGATCAGGGGACCGCCCGCCAAAGCCGGAGGAGTCTGCACCGCCGGCGGCATTGAAGCCATCGTCGTAGGAAGTGATGTCAAACGTACCGCCATCAATGGTGATAGAAGCCCCTTCGATCCCTTCATAGCAGTATGGGATGGTGAAGGTGCCGTCCGCAATGGAAACCGCCCCATCAGAGTGAACGGCGTCATCCCCGCTGCTAAGGGTGAACTCTCCAGAGGAAATGGTGAGATCCCCTCCGGCGTGGAGGCAGTCATCTGCCGTGTCCATGGTAAAGGTGCCTCCGGTGATGGTATACTCCCCTTGGGTGATGACCAAGTCATCCTTGGACACCACCCCATGGCCAACCGGAGCGTTGATGGTCAAACTGCCGGAACCGTTGAGGGTCAAGTCGGTTTTGGCAAAGACCACGGCGTCAATGTTGTTGTCGTCGATGGCAACATATTCCCCGCCGTTGGAAAGGGAGTTCTCTGTCCCCTGCGCCAAGGTGAGGAATACTTTATCCGCCTCCAGGGCATAGACTGCGGCGGAAGTGCTGCTGGTGATCTGGGCCCCGTCGAGCACGATCTGCACCTTGGCGGTTTCATCGGCATTTACCACGATCTGGCCGTCTTCCAGAGTCCCGGAAAAGACGTACACACCTTCCTCTTGCAGGAGGATCTGCGTCCCTTCCAAGGCAACTGCATCGGAGTCGCAGGAAACGCTGTCACCTTCCAGGATGACCTGCACGGCCGTGCTTTCATCATAGCTGCCGTCCAGATCCCGGTCGCTGAACAGGTCACTGGTATTTGTTGTGGTGGTTGCTGTGGCGGTCACCGTGGTGTCGGCGGCTGTTTCCTGGGAAGAAGTGGTTTCTGAAGCCGTAGACGCCAGGCTGGACCCTGTATCAGCTGCCTGGCAGCCAGTAAGCGCCAGCAGGGCGCACAGGAACAAGGCATATGGTTTGAATTTCATGGTATTCTTCATGAAGAGGATCCCTCCTTTACAAACTGGCGGCCCCCTGGTCCTGGTGGCTTAGGGAGATTTCCAGGTTTCCATTGCGGAGGCGGAGCTGGTCCATCAGCCGCTTCTCCTGGTTGGGCGCCTTTACTACAAAGTGGTTGCCGATGCGGATGAAGTCCTGGCTGTGCTGGGGGCCAACAACGGCGTTTTCCCCAAGCCCCAGGAAGGGGATCCCTCTAATCCAGACAGTGACGCCTCCCCCGGCAATGGGCACGGCGGCAAAGGAAACGGGTTCAAGCGATGGGGATTGTCCGCCGAAACCCCCTATGAATCCCGATTTTTCTCAGTGCTGCTGGATGAAGAGGGGCAAGTACTCCAAACGGATACCGGGCAGATCGCTGCAGTGGACGCCGAAGACGCTGCCGCTTGCGCCCAAGGGGTGTTTGCCGCTGGAAGCAGTTCCGGTTTTTGGGGACACTACCGTTACCTGCGCTACCAAAGCGACTCTGGCATACGGGTCATCTTTTTGGATTGCAACCGGAGCCTCTCCAGTTTTCGGAGCACGCTGCTGACCAGCCTTTCCCTGGCAGGGGGAGGCTTGGCCGCTGTTCTGGTATTGCTGCTGATTGTTTCCAAACGGATGATCCGGCCCGTGGTGGAAAGCTATGAAAAGCAAAAGCGTTTCATCACGGACGCCGGCCACGAGCTGAAAACGCCCTTGACCATCATCAGCGCCGACACGGACCTGGCAGAGATGGACTGCGGTGAAAACCAATGGCTCACAGACATCCGCCGGCAAGCCCAGCGCCTGACAGGGCTGACCAACGACCTGATCTACCTTTCCCGGATGGAGGAGGAACAGCCAAAGCTCTCCTGCATTGAATTTCCTATCTCCGACGTGGTGGAGGAGATGGCCCACGCTTTCCTGGCGCCGGCCACCAGTCAAGGGAAGGCATTTTCCATTTCTGTCCAACCCATGCTGGCTTACACCGGGGACGAGAAGTCCATTCGGCAATTGGTTTCCATCTTGGTAGACAACGCCTTGAAGTACTCCCCGTCCGGTGGGCAGATGGCTCTTTCCCTGGAAAAGCAAGGGCGAAATCTGGTGCTAACGGTGTCCAACACAACAGACCAGGCCATGGAACGGGAACAACTGGCCCATCTATTCGACCGCTTTTACCGCACCGACCAGTCCCGTAACAGCCAGACCGGCGGCTATGGCTTGGGGCTGTCCATAGCCAAAAGCATTGTGGGAGCCCACAAAGGGAAAATCAAATCAGATTGCCGCGACGGCCACACCCTTTCCATCACCGTTACCCTGCCCAGCTGATGGGTGCAGACCGGGTCAGCTCCCCTTTGGGAACGCTGGTTCTAAAAAAAGAAAGCCGATGGCTCTTCCCGAAAGAGGAAGAACATCGGCTTTTCCAATTGGCAAAGAAAAAAGCACCTGCATCTGCAAGTGCTTTTCTGGTCCGAGTGGCGAGACTTGAACTCACGGCCTCTTGACCCCCAGTCAAGCGCGCTACCAACTGCGCCACACCCGGACAACGTATTATATTATAAGGGATAAATTTGAAAAATGCAACCCCTTTTTTTCAAAAAAATGAAAATTTTTTACTTGGAAAAAATTGGGCGCCCTGGGCTTCCAGGACGCCTTCTCTTTACCGCCGGAGCATCAATTCCCGGGCCATCCGCCGCAGGTCCTCCTCGCTGTGGATCTCATCTTGGTGCTCCTCAATGGCAGCCCGCACCTCTTCCGGCAAATCCCACTCCGGGTCGGCAATGGGCAGAGCATAGTTCAAACCTGAGGCGCCGTTTACCGGCGAGCCTCCCCAAAAATAAGGAAACATACAAATCACCCCCGGATTTAGCTTGCGCATTCCAGGGGCGATCATTCCGTTTGGATTTTTTCAATTCTTGGGAAGCTTTTTTAAAGCGTGGCTTTATTGGCCAAAAAACTTTTCATGGATGGCTTCCACAGCCCGGTCGCCATCGGCCTTGTTCAGCAGCACGGAAATCTTAATCTCACTGGTGGAGATCATCTGAATGTTCACGTTCCGGGAGAACAGCGCTTCAAACATCTCTGCCGCCACACCGGGATGGGTTTCCATGCCGGCGCCCACAATGGACACCTTGGTCACGTTATCGTCGGAAACAATGTTGGATGCCCCCCACTTCTCTGCATTCTGCTGCAGCAGGGCAATGGCGTCATCCATCTTGTTTTTGTCCACGGTAAAGCTGATGTCCTTGGTGCCGTTGCGGCCAATGGACTGAAGAATGATATCCACATTGATCCCCTTGGCTGCCAGCCGGGAGAAAATTTTGAAAGCCAGGCCTGGTTTATCCGGCACCCCAAGGATGGAGATACGGGCAATGTTGTCGTCCTTTGCCACCCCGCTGATGAGCATTTTTTCCACGTTGCTTTCCTCCTTCACAATGGTACCCTTCCGCCGGGTCAGGCTGGAAAGGACTTCCAATTCAATGTTATATTTCTTTGCCATTTCCACAGAACGGTTGTGGAGCACCTGGGCGCCCAAAGTGGCCAGTTCCAGCATTTCATCGTAAGAGATGGAACTGAGCTTGATGGCCCCGGGGATCTTCCGGGGGTCTGCGGTGTACACGCCGTCCACATCGGTGAAGATCTGGCACAGATCCGCGTGCATGGCGGCAGCAATGGCCACTGCGCTGGTATCAGAACCGCCCCGGCCCAACGTGGTCATATCCCCAAACCGGTTCACACCCTGGAAACCAGTCACCACCACGATGCGGCGCTTATCCAGCTCCTGTTCGATCCGGGTGGCGTTCACCCGCTTGATGCGGGCATTTCCGTAATCCGAAGTGGTATCGAACCCAGCCTGCCAACCCAGCAAGGACACCACGGGATACCCCATGCGCTCAATGGCCATGGCAAGCAGCGCTGCGGAGATCTGCTCACCGGAAGAGAGCAGCATATCCATCTCCCGCTTGGAGGGTTTGTCGTTGATCTCGGCGGCTTTTTCAATCAAATCGTCGGTGGTGTCGCCCTGGGCGGAAACTACCACCACCACATCGTTGCCCTCCTTATAAGTAGAGGTGACGATGTCCGCCACATTGTTGATGCGCTCGGCGTCCTTGACGGAGGAGCCGCCGAACTTCTGAACGATCAGTGCCATACACATTCTTCCCTTCTTCCCGCCTGGGACCAGGCAGGTCATCTCTCTATCACAGGCACTCCCAAATGGGGATGTCCCGAACTATCTTATGCGGCAAATATACCGTTGCCCTCATTCAATGACGATCTGAGCGCCTTGAGGGGCTGCGGAGAGGATCTCCACACGCCAACCCGTGATGCCCTTATCTTCTAGGTGGGTAACACAGTTTTTGCCAAACGCCTGGGCGTTTTCCGCGTCGATCATGGCAATGATGGTGGGCCCTGCACCGCTGACATAGGTGCCCAGAGAACCCAGCTCATAGCTCATACGGAACACGTCGTCATAGTGGTCGATCAACCCAGAGCGGTAGGGCTGGTGGATCCGGTCCTGGACCGCCACGCGCAGGTTTTGCAGCTCCCCAGAGAACAGGGAAGCTGTCATCAGCCCGGAGCGGGACAAATTGTACACCGCATCCTCCCGGGAGTAGGTCTTGGGCAGGGCAGCCCGGGCCTCCTCGGTTTTCAGCTCAAAGGGCGGGATCATCAAAGCAAAACGGATCTTATCGGAAACAGGCACGCTGACACTGTAAACCCGTTTGCCCTCCATAGCGGAGGCCACCAAGCCGCCGGAAAGGGCCGGGCTGGTGTTGTCCGGGTGGCC